>UCOA01000146.1 GCA_900474095.1 Hyphomicrobiales bacterium
CTTGCGGGTCCCGCCGCACGGTACGCACGGGCCGGGGCATATGTGCTTGCGGGTGTCTGCAGGGCAGCTCGATGCCTGGGAAGAAAAGCTGAAGGCCGCTGGTGTCGCGATCGAATCCAATGTGCAGTGGCCGTCGGGTGCGCGGTCCTTCTATTTCCGCGATCCGGCTGGAAACAGCCTGGAATGCGCCGAAGCCAGACTCTGGAATTTAGATTGAGGGCGAACGGCCCGGATGAGAAAGACGCAGATGCGCAAACTTGAAGACAAGACCCTGATCGTCGCCAGCCACAATGCCGGCAAGATCCGCGAAATCCGCGACCTGATCGGCCCTCTCGGTTTCGAGGCGAAGTCCGCCGCCGACCTCAGTTTCGTGGAGCCCGAGGAGACCGGAACGACCTTTGAGGAAAACGCGGCGATCAAGGCACTGGCCTCGGCGAAGGCCTCCGGCTTGCCGGCGCTTTCGGATGATTCCGGGCTTGTCGTCGATGCGCTGAACGGCGATCCCGGCGTCTACACAGCCAATTGGGCGGAGACCGCCGACGGCACGCGCGATTTCGCCATGGCGATGGCAAAGGTCGAAACCGCCCTTCAGGACGCGGATGCTGCCGACTTCGACCAGCGCACCGGCCGCTTCGTCTCGGTGCTCTGCCTTGCCTGGCCGGATGGACATGTCGAGCTGTTCCGTGGCGAAGTCGAAGGCCATATCGTCTGGCCACCGCGCGGGACACAGGGTTTTGGCTATGACCCGGTCTTCCAACCGCTCGGTTACGACACCACATTCGGCGAAATGAGCGCAGACAAGAAGCACGGCTGGTCGCACGGCGACGCCGAGGCGCTTTCGCATCGCGCCCGCGCCTTCAAGCTTTTCGCCGAGACCTGCCTTAGCGCCTGATAGAAACGAACGGAATGGCCACTTTCTCCTCTCTTGGTGACAGCACCGACCCCGGCTTCGGGGTCTATGTGCATTGGCCCTTCTGTGCCGCCAAATGCCCCTATTGCGATTTCAACAGCCATGTGCGGCACCAACCCGTCGATCAGCCGCGTTTCGTCTCGGCGTTCCTGACCGAAATGGCTGAGGCGCGCCGGCTTTCCGGTCCCCGCACGGTCACCAGCATCTTCATGGGGGGCGGCACGCCCTCGCTGATGGACCCTGAAACGGTCGAGGCCGTGCTCGCCGGCATCGCGAAATTCTGGCATGTGCCCGATGGCATTGAGATTACCATGGAAGCCAACCCTTCAAGCGTCGAGGCAACGCGCTTTCGTGGCTACAGGGCTGCCGGCGTCAACCGCGTTTCGCTTGGCGTCCAGGCGTTGAACGACCGGGATCTGAAGTTTCTCGGTCGGCTGCACAATGTGGAAGACGCGCTGAAGGCAATCGGGCTGGCGCGCGAGATCTTTCCGCGCATGTCCTTCGACCTCATCTATGCCCGCCCGAACCAGACTGTCGAGGAGTGGGAACAGGAGCTGAAACAGGCGGTCTCCTACGCCGTGGATCACCTGTCGCTCTACCAATTGACGATCGAGGAAGGGACACCCTTCTATGGCCTGCACAAGGCGGGCAAGCTGATCGTTCCGGATGGTGAGCAGTCGGCCGTGCTCTACGAGGCGACGCAGGAGATTACCGAGGGCTTCGGCATGCCGGCCTACGAGGTGTCCAACCACGCCGCCCCCGGCGCTGAAAGCCGCCACAATCTCACCTATTGGCGTTACGGCGATTATGCCGGCATCGGGCCGGGTGCGCATGGGCGGCTCAGCATGGGCAGAAACAAGATCGCCACGGCCACCGAGCGCAAGCCGGAAGAATGGCTGAAACTGGTCGAGGAACACGGCCACGGCATGATCGACCAGGAGGTTCTCGGCTTCGACGAACAGGCCGACGAACTGCTGCTGATGGGCCTGCGGCTGAAGGAGGGAATCGACCTCGTGCGCTGGCAGAGCCTCTCCGGCCGCGAGCCCGATCCGGATCGCGAGCAGTTCCTGATCGAACACGGCTTCATCGAGCGTCTGGGCAATTCGCGCCTGCGCTGCACGCCGGCCGGCATGTTGATCCTTGATGCGGTGGTCGCCGATCTTGCCTGTTGAGGGCTGCCTTATTCAAAATGGACGAGATATTTCCTGAGCAGCGTATCAAGCGCCGCCTGCTCTTCCGGCTCCAGAAGCGCTACCAGCCGATGCTGGTTGGCGACATGAGCGGTGACGGCGCGCTCGACCAGATCGAGCCCCTTAGGCTTCAGCGCGATCAGGACGCTGCGGCGGTCCTCGGGATTGGTCAAGCGCTCGACAAGACCGGCTTTTTCCAGCTGGTCGATGCGGTTGGTCATCGTGCCCGAGGTGATCATCATCGTTGCCAGCAGATCACCGGGCGAAAGGCGGTAGGGCTTGCCGGAGCGCCGCAGCGCCGCCAGCACATCGAAACTCGCCGAAGACAGGCCGAGTTCCAGAAACGTCTTTTCGACCTCGCGTCCGAGATAGGTTGTCAGCCGCGCCAATCGGCCGAGCAGGCCCATCGGCCCGACATCGAGGTCGGGGCGTTCCCTGCGCCACTGTGCCAGGATCCTATCGACGTGATCGCTTTTCATGTTCATCGTCTAGGAAGATTTCATCTTGACGTCAAGATAAAGGGCGTTATTCTGAGTTTATCTTGAAATCGAGATACTTGAAATGAAGACAAACTCCTCCGCTGCCGATATTGTCCTGACGGCAATTGCGCCAGCCATCTGGGGCAGCACCTATCTGGTCACCACGGAATTCCTGCCGCATGGATATCCGCTGACGGTTGCCATGCTGCGCGCCCTGCCCGCCGGTATCATCCTCCTGTTGATTGTCCGGCAGCTGCCGCAAGGCCTCTGGTGGCTGCGTAGCTTCATCCTTGGCGCGCTCAATTTCTCGTTCTTCTGGGCGATGCTGTTCGTCTCCGCCTACCGGCTACCGGGCGGCGTCGCTGCCACCGTTGGTGCCATCCAGCCATTGATCGTCGTGGTGCTGGCACGCCTGTTGATCGGCACGACAATCAGGCCGCTCGCGATCGTTGCAGCCTTTGTCGGCATGGCCGGGGTCGGCCTTCTGGTGTTGACGCCCTCGGCAGCGCTCGATCCCATCGGCATCATCGCCGGGCTGGCCGGCGCGGTGTCGATGGCCTTCGGAACGGTGCTGACGCGGCATTGGGCGCCGCCGGTTTCGAGCCTGACCTTCACCGCTTGGCAACTGACGGCCGGCGGGCTGCTCCTCTTGCCAATAGCACTTCTGTTCGAACCCGCCCTGCCGACGCCGACACTGGAAAATGTGCTCGGCATGGCATGGCTCGGCCTCATCGGTGCCGCCTTCACCTATCTCTTGTGGTTTCGCGGCCTGTCAAAACTGGAGCCTGCGGCGGTCGCGTCACTCGGCTTTCTAAGCCCGCTGGTGGCAACGTTGCTCGGCTGGAGCGCGCTTGGCCAGAACCTGTCACCTGCTCAGATCATCGGCATGGTAGCCGTGCTGGCAAGCGTCTGGCTGGGACAACGGGCGCAAATGGCCCGACGGCCGGTGGCGCCGATGGCAGCAGCGGCCGTCAGGCCCTAGCCGCTTTTCTCGCCGCAGCAAGCCGGTTGGAAATCTGTCGGATCAGATTGCGGCTGCGACGAACCGTTGGCGAGCGCTGGGCGGATGCCGCCCAGCCGGCAGCGCCGCAAAAACGCCTGCTGTGGTCAAGCCCACTCGCCCTTGCGCATCACCGGAACCTTGGCGCCATCCGCGCGAACACCATCGACATCAACCTCACCCGAACCGATCATCCAGTCGATGTGGATCAGGCTGGAATTGCCGCCCTGCGCCTTGATCTGATCCTGGCTCAGCGACGCGCCGTCGAGGAAGCATTTCGAATAGCACTGGCCAAGCGCGATATGGCAGGAGGCATTCTCATCGAACAGCGTGTTGTAGAACAGGATGCCGCTCGCCGAAATCGGCGAGGAATGCGGCACCAGCGCCACCTCGCCGAGACGCCGCGCACCTTCGTCGGTATCCAACACCTTTTTCAGCACTTCTTCGCCCTTGGTGGCCTTTGCCTCGACAATTCGACCGCCTTTGAAACGGACCTGGATATTGTCTATCAGCGTGCCCTGATGCGACAGTGGCTTGGTGCTCGACACATGACCCTCGACGCGCAGCGCATGCGGCGTGGTAAAGACCTCCTCGGTCGGGATGTTCGGATTGCAGGTGACGCCATTTTTCGCCGTCGAGGCGCCGCCGTGCCATTCATGGCCGTCAGCCAGACCGACGATCAGGTCCGTACCCGGGCCGGCGAAATGCAACGCCGAGAACCGCTCCCCGTTCAGCCAGGAAGAGCGCTTCGCGAGGTTGGCGTTGTGTTCGGCCCAGGCGGCAATGGGATCGGCGACGTCGACGCGGGAGGCGGCAAAGATCGCGTCTGCAAGCTTTTCGATGGCAACTTGTTCAGGATCGTCCGGGAACATCTGCTTTGCCCAGGCCGGGTTCGGATAGGAGACAATGTTCCAGTTGATGTCGAAATTGGAGATCTTCTCCAACGCCGGCTTGTAGGCGATCGAATTCGCCTTGTTGGCGCGGGCGACTTTGGCCGGGTCCTGCGCCGCCAGCATCATCGGGTTGTCACCGGAAATGGCGAGACGGGCGGCATTGTTGCCGTAAGCCTTGACCATGCCGTCATAGAGCCAGTCCGTCGCCCGGTCGAAACTCTCGTCCGGCGCATGCTGATAGCGTGCAAGCGTCGTTTCCTCGTCCGAATAGAAGGTCGAAACCAGCGAGGCACCGGCGATGTAGGCGTGCTTGGTGATCAACCGAACCAGCGGCAAGGCAGCGATCGGCGCCGTGATCACCAACTCCTGTCCGCGTGCGAGCCTCAAGCCAACCTTGACGGCGACTTCGGCGAGCTTTTCCAGTTTGACGGGATCGACGGCTTGATGGGCGGGGGAATGGAAGGTCATCGTATATCCTGCAGGCTTTTTAGTCCGAACCACTTGTTCTAATGCGCTTCGGACCAAAACAGAAGGCTTTTGCGATCACCGCCGATCACATCGTCGGTCAGGCCGCCAGCTTGCCGCGAGCCAAAAGGCAGGCGTCATGCCGGCGCAGAAAGAGCATAAGGCGCTCATGATAATCTTCCGTGGCCGCGTCGATGACGCTTGGCCGGACCGCAAGCGCCTTGCGCCAGGCATTGAGGCGCGGCAGCCTATCGAACATGCCGCTTTCGAACAGGGTTTCAAACAACTCGAAATAGCGGAACACCGGCGCAAAGGCGGCATCGACCATGCTGAAATCTTCACCCGCGAAATACGGTCCGTCGCCCAATTCCTGTTCAAGTGTTGCGAATTTTTCCGCGAGCGCTCGGCGCTTGGCCTCGAACTGGTCGGCGTCCTTCGTCGTCTCGTAAACCCAGATGTCTGCCAGGACCGATGAACCAAATTCCATCCAGCCGCGATGGCGGCCACGGGTCAGCGGATCGGCTGGATGCAGCGGCGTACCGGATTGGGTTTCCTCCAGATATTCGCAGATCACCGCACTTTCGAACAGGATCGCGTCATCCAGCCCGGCCTGCGGGACTGCCAGCAGTGGCACCTTGCCCAGCGGCGAAATGCGCAGGAACCAGTCCGGCTTGGCTGCAAGATCGATATAGTGCCGCTCGAAAGCGACGCCCTTTTCAGACAACACGATCGAGGCGCGCTGGACGTAGGGGCAGAGGTAATGGCTGACGAGGGTCAGCTTCTCGGATTGCATGGGCCTGGCTCCGTTTAGATGCATTTGCATATATTACCATTTGCCAGAGCCGTCAAGATATATGTAAATGCATTCATGTCCGATAAAACAGACGCTGCCGACCCAAGCGCCAACGCCACGCAGGCCTGGATCAACCTGATGCGGGCACAGCAACGGGTGCTTGCCGCGATCGAGCGTGACTTCAAGGCCGCAGGCCTACCGGGGCTTGGCTGGTACGATGTGCTCTGGGAACTTTCCCGCGCCGATGGTGGACGGCTACGGCCGTTCGAAATCGAAGAGCGCACGCTTCTGGCGCAGTACAATCTCTCGCGTCTGATCGACAGGTTGGAGCGGGAAGGCCTGGTCGAACGCCAGACCTTCGACAAGGACGGCCGTGGCCGCTGGGTGCTGATCACGGAAAAAGGCCGCGCCTTGCGTTCGGCAATGTGGGACATCTACGCCAAGGCAATTGCACGGCACGTGGGGGCAAGACTGCCCGAAGCCGACGCTGCGCAGCTCTCGGCGTTGCTGTCGCGGTTGCTCTGACGACCTCTTCAGGCAATCAGCGGCGCCGCGACGGCATTCAACGCTTTGCGCGCATCCTCAGGCGCCAGCCGTACCTGCAGGCCACGCTGTCCGCCATTGATATAGACGAGCGGCTCAGTGAACGCGTCTTCCTCGATCGCCGTCGGGACCTGCTTCTTCTGTCCGAACGGACTGATGCCACCGACGTGATAGCCGGTCAGCCGCTCCGCCTCCGCTGGCTTCATCATGTTTGCCGACTTGCCGCGAAAGGCTGCCGCCAGCTTCTTCATGCTGACCTCGCGATCGGACGGTACGACGACGCAGACCGGCCTGCCATCCACCTCCGCCATCAGCGTCTTCAGCACACGGCGCGGCTCCTCGCCGAGCGCTTCCGCTGCCGCCATGCCGATCCGGTCGGCGGAAGGATCGTAGTCATAGGAATGAACCGAAAAGGTGGCTCCGGCTTTTGTCAGCGCAAGTGTCGCACGGGTGCTTTTCGACATGGTTTCCGTCAATTTCGCTTGGAGGACGTTGCCGTCCGGCCGCAGTAAGGGCGAAGATCATCCACCGGAAAAGATACCTTCATACACCTCCGGCTTGAACCCGGCGGTGAACTGGCCAGCACGATCCAGCAGCGGCCGCTTGATCATCGCGGGTTGGGCGAGCATCAGAGCGATCACTTTGTCTTCGTTCAGATCCCGCTTATCGGCATCGGAAAGAGCGCGAAAGGTCGTGCCGGCGCGGTTCAGCACCGTTTCCCAGCCAAGCGCACCGCACCAGTGCTGGAGCACCTCGCGGGAGATACCGGATATCTTGTAGTCGTGGAAATCATAGGCGATGCCCTGGCCTTCCAGCCAGGTACGCGCCTTCTTCATCGTGTCGCAGTTCCTGATACCGTAAATCGTCACGCTCATGCGTCATGCCATCCTTTGCTTGCCGGCAAGCGGGATAGCATGACGCGGAGGGGCTGCAAATATGGAAGTGCCGGCCGCTGTTCAGGGACGCGTTGCGTTTTTCTGCGGGTTCATGTCCAAGCGTAGCTGAAAGCTCCAAGGGTAGCCTACGGCATCCCGGAGCACTCCCTCTCGCGGTTGACGACAGCCCTAGTCCCGAAGCGGCCAGCGGTCGATACATACGTATTCGCTCTTGCCTATGAAACTGCGAAGGAGAACGAACTCGCGCGCAATCCAGCTGACCGATTCGGCAAGCATCTGCTCGGGAACAGGCGCCTCGTCGTGGAAAAGCGTCATGTGCGGCATGAAGCGAGGATTGTAGGAGAACGTCAGGCCGACGGCCCACATCTCCTTGGCCAACTGCACATGCAGGTCCATGATTTCTTCGCTGCGCACGGAATTACCCAGGGCAACCGCATTGGCGCCGGCAACATGCAAGACCCGGTCGAACATCATCTCGAAGGGTGCTGCCTTGACCGTCGCCATCGCTGCCGACACGGCAAGGACGACATCCTCCGGAAAATCGGCATATTTTCCGATCGGGTTCAGCGAGACATGCATCAGCTCGTGTGGACGCGGGCCTTTCGACAAGCCATGTCGTTGCGAGACTTCCCGGCCGATTTCGGCAGCCCTAAACGCCACGTCGCGCTCCGGCACGATGGCGAGAAACAGGTTGCTCTTTCCGGCATCATCGAATCTTCGCGCGTTGCCTCTATTTGCAGATGCAAAAGACTTCTGATCACGACGCACGGCTTCATTCGCAGCTTTTCCAAGCATGGCAGACCTCATCCTTTTTGAATGAGCCGATTATAGCCAAGTCACATGGGAGATCAAGAACAAAACAGGAACATTATGAATCTATTCCCACCCGATAATTTTTGAAATGTCGCTTACTGGGGTTCGGTGGCAGCGCGGCTGCAGGGCTTGGCCTCGTCGGCGGATCTCCGGCCCGTGCAAGAAACGGGTGGCATAGCCGCCGAAACTGGAAGAGGATGGAGCATTGCCTCACAATTGGCGATGGAGGCGAGAGAGCGTCGCAGCGTGATATTTGCTGATCGCTCGAATACGATGACCCCCCGCTCGGCAGGAACGAACGAAGGAGTTGCACAGGATGGCTCAGACAGCACAACAGTATCACGTCTTCGAGATCGCTGGCGGTTACTGCGGCATCGCCTGGAACAAGGTCGGTATCGTGCGTTTTCAGCTGCCGACGCGCAGCGCCGATGCAACGATGCGAAATCTCCTGCGCCACGTGCCTGACGCCGAACGTGCCGCACCCACGCCGGACGTGAGTGAAGCCATCGCCGCCGCGAAACGCTATTTCAACGGCGAAAGGATCGATTTTTCAAATGTCCGGCTCGATCTCGACGGGCAGGACGACTTCTTCAAGCGGATCTATGCTGCCCTGCGCCGGGTCGGCTGGGGGCATACGACCACCTACGGCACCTTGGCGAAGGAACTGGGCGCTGGCCCAGAAGCTGCCCGCGATGTCGGAAAGGCGATGGCAAAGAACCCTGTTCCGTTGATCATCCCGTGCCATCGAGTGCTGGGGGCGGGCGGCAAGGTGGGCGGTTTTTCGGCGCCCGGCGGCGCGACTGCCAAGGTCCGGATGCTGGAACTGGAAGGGGTCCATCTCAAACCGCCGGAGCCGGCACAGCAATCGCTCGGGCTGTAGCACTCGCGCTCTGACGCCCACTGAATGCTACGCTTTCCATCATTCGCCGCGACACACAGAAAGTCGGTTTTCACGGTGGATCGGAGGGAACCCACCAGCCGAAAATCCGTTTACTAGATTATCCACCACTGTTGCAAAGCGGAAAGGAAGGACAATGAGTGTACGTGATTTGATCCCCTGGAACCGTGGCGGCAACCAGGCTCCGAGTGTCTATCGCGGGAGCGACATGGATCCGTTCATGTCGCTGCATCGCAACGTCAACCGTCTGATCGACGAGGTCTTTCGCGGCTTCGATACGCCTTCGGGACTAGGCCAGATGATGACGCGCAATGGCACATGGCCGACTGTTGAAGTCTCGGAGAACGACAGGGAAATACGGGTGATCGCTGAAGTGCCCGGCCTCGAAGAAAAAGACGTCGAGGTCATGCTGGACGATGGCGTCCTCACCCTTCGCGGCGAAAGGAAATCCGAAACCGAGGACAAGGATCGCCAGTTCAGCGAGCGCTATTACGGACGCTTTGAACGACGCCTCGCTCTCGGCCATGAAGTCGAAGAGGACAAGGTCGCCGCAACGTTCAAGAACGGTGTTCTTTTGGTAACGCTGCCGAAGACCGCAAAGGCGCAGGCGAGTGCGAAGCGGATTGCGATCAACACCAACAATTGACCGCCGATTCTGGCACGCCTACCGGGAGTGAGGAAACCGCGGCGCTGGCCGCGGTTTCCTTGCGCATCATGTCAGCGCCAGCTCTCTCGCTTCCCCGGCATCCCCCGAGTTTCTGGTACCGCGATGAAGTGCGAGCCGAGACAGCCATTTGGGAACGGCGGCCAATGAGTGCGAACCCACCCGCCGGGGCTGGACGACAGGCATGGCCGCGAACCCTAGGCGCTCAGGACGGCGTAGTCGATGTAGCCTCGCGCGGTGCCGCCGAAGTAGGTGCTGTAGTCTGCCTCGTTCATCGCCGCATTTGCCTTCAGCCGCAGGACGAAGTCCGGATTGGCAAGGACCATCTGGCCATAGGCTTCGAGATCGGCCAACCCCGACGCGACGTCGGCGCCGATCTGGTCGCGCGGTCGACCGGGCCGGTTGAGGATCAGCGGTTGGTGCCAGAGCTTGCGGATTCCGGCAAGCAGCGGCTCGTTGCCTTGATGCATGATGTGCACATAGGCGAGCCCGAGCTTGTCGAGTTCGGCAACCAGATGGCGATAGAGATCCGCCCCTTCGGCGCCTTCGTCAATTCCCCACATGGTCGTGCCGGGGGACAGTCGGATTGCGGTTCGGTCCGCACCGATCTCCTCGGCGATCGCCGTGGCCACCTCGATGGCGAAGCGGGCGCGGTTCTCCATCGAGCCGCCATATTCGTCCGTGCGCGTGTTGGCACTCGGCGCGAAGAACTGCTGGACGAGGTAGGCGTTTGCGCCGTGAATCTCGACGCCGTCGGCACCGGCCTCGATCGCTGAGCGGGCCGCATGACGGAAATCGGCGACGGTCTGGCGCACCTCTTCGGTCGTCAGCGCGCGCGGCGTGGGAATGTCCTGCATCCCCGTCGCCGTGAACATCCCCGTCCCCGGCGCGATCGCGGACGGCGCGACGCCCTGGCGATGATGCGGCGTGTTGTCGGGATGCGACATGCGTCCGGCGTGCATCAGCTGGATGAAGATGTGGCCGCCTTTGTCGTGCACGGCGGAGGTGATCTTCCGCCAGCCGGCGACGTGTGCGGGCGTGTAGATGCCCGGGGTGGTGAGGTAGCCCTGCCCGTCATCCGAGGGCTGGGTGCCCTCGGTGACGATCAGGCCGATGTCGGCACGCTGGGCATAATATTCGGCAGCCAGCTCTCCCGGCGTACCGTCGAAGGCGGCGCGGCTGCGCGTCATGGGCGCCATGACCAATCGGTTGGGAAGCATATAGCGGCCAATGCGGGTCGGGGTGAACAGTGGATTCATTTGGGTTCTCCATTCATTGGAGTCCCTTGTCCACCATTCCGATCCCGGGATAAACCTGGCACAATTGAAATCATCTTTCCATCTATGGAGCAATCAATTGAGCTATTTGAACGACATGGCGCTGTTCGTGGAGGTCGCCAGAGCCAGAAGCTTTCGGAGGGCCGCGGAGGCTCTCGGCATGCCAAACTCCACTCTGTCGCGACGTATCAGCGAGCTGGAGAAGGCGATCGGCTTGAGACTGCTGCATCGCACGACGCGCAAGATCGAGCTCACCGAGGCCGGCCAGCTCTATTATGAACGAAGCAAGCGTATAGTCGACGAGGCACGGCTCGCGCACGAACAGCTCGGCGCGATGCTTGAGCAACCGAGCGGTGTCCTGCGGGTTTCACTCCCGGTCGACTTCGCTACTCTTTACCTCACGCCGATCATCGCTGATTTCGCGCAGCACTATCCCGGCATCACGTTCGAATTCGACCTGACGCCCCGCCGTGTCGATTTGGTGGCCGAGCCGTTCGATGTGGCGATCCGCATGGGCAAACTGGAAGATTCCAGTTTGATCGCTCGCCTGATCGGGCGGCATTCGCGCCAACTCTATGCGTCGCCAGGCTATATCGAAGCGTCAGGCGAGCCCGCAACACCGGTGGACCTGGCGGAGCGTGAATGCATCTGCATGCCGCGGTTCCCGACCTGGAATTTACACCAGGGAATGAACAAGGTCGATGTCGGCGTTCGCGGCCGCTTTACGCTCAACAGCGTCGGAATGATCCGCGCACTGGCGGTCAACCACCAGGGGATCGCCCTGCTTCCCGAGAAGATCGTCGCCGAAGACGTGGCCTCTGGCCGGCTCCGACGCATCCTGCCCGAATGGCAGGGGTCGTCGGTGAGCATTTACGCCGTCACCGAAACTCGCCTTATTCCAGCCAAGACCCAGCGCTTCATCGAATTCCTGTCCTCCAGGCTGATGGAAGCTTGAACATGCCGGATGTTTCTCATGGACGCGCGCGAGATCGGTTTCGGATAATTGCGGTTTGATGGTCTTATACCGGAATTGGGTGCGTTCCTGACAGGCTGGTTTGGCCGACGAGCCAAATGGCGCCACCGAAGGTCGCGATGATTGTGCTCAACGGATGCCGAACCATTCAATAAGGATGTCGATCAGCGCGCGGATCTTGCTTGGTGCGGTCCCCCCAGGCGGCCGAACGACATATATTCCGGCCCCGGTGAAGATCGAATCAGCGAGGTAGAAATGGAGAATGCCAGTTCAGCGGAACTGAGATACGGACTGGAACGACAATTGCGCGACGGCGAAAGCGCCACCGAACGACGCGATTGCCGCCGTTTCCCCGCTACTCCCACTCGATCGTGCCGGGCGGCTTGCTCGTGACGTCGTAGACGACGCGGTTGATGCCGCGGACTTCGTTGATGATGCGGGTGGCGGCGCGGCCGAGGAATTCCATGTCGTAATGGTAGAAATCCGCGGTCATGCCGTCGACCGAGGTGACGGCGCGCAGCGCGCAGACGAATTCGTAGGTGCGGCCATCGCCCATCACACCGACAGTCTGGACGGGCAGGAGCACGGCAAACGCCTGCCAGATGGCGTCGTAGAGGCCGGCCTTGCGGATTTCGTCGAGATAGATCGCATCGGCCTCGCGCAGGATTTCGAGTTTTTCGCGGGTGATACCGCCCGGGCAGCGGATGGCAAGACCCGGACCCGGGAACGGATGGCGGCCAATGAAGCTATCTGGCAGGCCGAGCTCCTTGCCGAGCACGCGGACTTCGTCTTTGAACAGCTCGCGGAGCGGCTCAACCAGTTGCATGTTCATGCGCGCCGGCAAGCCGCCGACATTGTGGTGCGACTTGATGGTGACCGAAGGACCGCCGGTGAAGGAGACGCTCTCGATGACATCCGGATAGAGCGTGCCCTGGGCCAGGAACTCGGCGCCACCGAGCTTCTTGGCTTCCGCTTCGAACACGTCGATGAACAGCCGACCGATGGTCTTGCGCTTGGTTTCCGGATCGCTCTCGCCTTCCAGCGCATTGATGAACAGGTCCGACGCATCGACGTGCACCAGATGCAGGTTGTAGTGCTCCTTGAACATAGCAACGACGTCGGCCGCCTCGTTCTTGCGCATCAGGCCGTGGTCTACGAGAATGCAGGTCAGCTGGTCGCCGACTGCCTCGTGGATCAGGAGAGCGGCGACCGAGCTATCGACGCCACCGGACAGGCCGCAGATGACGCGTTTATCGCCAACCTGTTTGCGGATTTCGGCAATAGCCTTGTCGCGATAGGCGGCCATCGACCAGTCGCCCTTCAGGCCGGCGATCTTATGGACGAAATTAGCAAGCAGCTTGGCGCCATCCGGCGTGTGCACGACTTCCGGGTGAAATTGCACCGCGTAGAACTTTCGCGCCTCATTGGCGATGAAGGCGAAGGGAGCGTTCGGCGAGGTGGCGACGACTTCGAAGCCAGCCGGGATCGCCGTCACGCGGTCGCCATGGCTCATCCAGACCTGATGGCGGGAGCCCACAGTCCAAATGCCGTCGTAAAGCGCGCATTCCTTGTCGATCTCGATGAAGGCGCGGCCGAATTCGCGGTGATGGCCCGCTTCGACCTTGCCGCCGAGCTGTTCGCACATGGTCTGCTGCCCATAGCAGATGCCGAGAACCGGCAGGCCGCTGTCGAACACCACCTGCGGCGCCCGCGGCGATCCGATGTCGAGTGTCGAGGCCGGACTGCCGGACAGGATGATCGCCTTCGGGTTCAGCCGCTTGAAGCCCTCGTCGGCGGACTGGAAGGGCACGATCTCGCAGTAAACCCCGGTTTCGCGAACGCGCCGCGCGATCAGCTGCGTGACCTGGCTGCCAAAATCGATGATGAGGACGGTATCGGGATGGACTGTCGCTGTCATGACGCGCTTCCGCTGGCTTGGGATCATCTGATGGGGAACTATGGCGAGCCTTTAAATAAAGGCAGCGACAAGCGCAACGATTACATTGCACCCCGACAATTTTGCGGCTTCAGACGGCGATTTCGCCGGTTTCGACGGCGTTTTCCAGCGTATCCACGGCGGCGGCGAGCTTCTCGTCGATCACGTGCAGATATTCGGTCCAGTCGTCGACATGCTTCAGTTCCGCCTTGCCGTCGGAAATGCCGCGCAGGCTGAGGAGCGGGATGCCGAAGGACTGGCAGGCGCGCAGGATGGCGAAAGTCTCCATCTCGACCATGTCGGCAACGATCGTCTCATAGGTTGCGCCGGAAACGATGTTGGCGCCGGTCGAGAGGCTCGCCTGCTTCACGCCGGGAATGCGCAGCGGCAGATCGACGGTGACGGGAAGGTCGAGGAAGGGTGTGGCGCCCTTCTCGAAGCCGAGCGGCGAGGCGTCCATGTCGCGATAGGCAACCGAGGTCGCCTGATAGACTTCGGCCTGCTCCAGCCGCGCCGAGCCGGCGGAGCCGAGCGAAACGACGAGATCGGGCAGATTGTCGCGGCTCGAAAGCTCGGCCAACGTGCGTGTCAGCGTGACGGCCGCTTCTACCGGGCCGACGCCGGTCATCAGCGGCGAAATACGGCCGCGCAGGTGCACGCCATATTCCGCATCGACCGCCATCACGTAGAGCAGCGTCTTGCCCGCCACATTCTTCAGTTCAAATGTCATCCCTCAATTCCCTCGCGACCGCGGATCACCATCATCGTGCCGGTCATCGAGGCGATCAGCTTGGCTGGTCCATCCGAGGAAAGCGCATAACCGCGGCCGTCGGAGACGATGATCGTCGTGCCGGGCTTCGTCACCTCGCCACGAAACAGGAACCGCTCGCCGCGGCCGGGCGACATCAGGTTGACCTTGAACTCGATGGTGAGGATGGAGGCATCGGGCTCGATCACCGAATAAGCAGCGTAGGTGCCGGCGGCGTCGAGCGCAGCGGAAATGATTCCGGCGTGCAGGAAACCGTGCTGCTGCGTCAGCTTCTCGTCGAACGGAAGCTCGATCTCGACGGAGCCCTGCTCGACCCGCGTCAGCTCGGCGCCGATCGTCGCCATGGCGGCCTGCCTGCCGAAACTGTTGCGGATGCGGTCGCGAAATTCCACCGTGTGCTCTCAATCGTGTCGTTCTTGCGCCGAGATATCCCGGCCGACAGAGATTTGCATGGCGCAAAAACAAGGACAAGCTCAATTAATGAGGAAAATCGATGTGTTGAGCAACGGGGCGAAGGCGACCCCGCGATGGGGGCACGCCAAGAACGCAAACCGGCGCAGGCATGACAATCCGCTCCGCAATCCCCATATCGATCGCATGGATGAACACAGGCCCTTCGAGATACGGCCGGGCATCGGCGACGACACCTTCGCGATCGCCGGAGTGCTCGTAGATACATGGCGCTCCACCTTTCGCGGCCTGCTGGCCGATGCCTTTCTCGACGGCATGTCGCGCGAGGATGAGGCCATTCGCCTCGCGCGAAGGATGGGCGTGCCGGGTGTCTATTATCTCGTCGCCGTCGAGCCTGCCACGAGCAACATCATCGGCTTCGCCAATTTCGGCCCGCCGCGCGGCCGCGTTCCAGCGCATATTCATGAGCTTTACGCGCTCTATATCCGTAGCGAGCATCAGAAGGCCGGCATCGGTGCCGCCTTGGTGCGGTCGGTGGCAGCGCAATGCGCCGGACAAGGGGCTAAGTCTCTGTTTGCCTGGGTTCTCGCCGGCAATCCCAATCGGCGATTTTATGAACGGCTTGGCGCGAAAGCGATCGGAACGAGTGGGATCTGGGTCGGAGACCGGAGTTATGAACAGGTCGCCTATCTCTGGGAGGATATTGAAGCCTTGGCAGGAAAGAACAACGGGCAGCGATGAACCAGTCGCGCGTGTTTCAGAGGGTTCCAAGCCTGACGATGTGCTGGTCCCAGGCGACCTTGCTCTGCGCATCACCGAACTGGCCGCTATAGGATGACGCGATGAAGCCATGGGCCGCGGCGGCGATGCCGGCCGCATCGGCGAGGCTGTCCTGCCTGACGACTTGGCCGGTTTTTGCATCCACCGTCACCGCCGTCCCGCCCTTGGGCGACGTCAGGCCCACCAGCCCGTCTTGCCGATTGACCGCAATGGCGCCGACGTAATTGGCGAGCGCAAGCGTCGTCTCCTCCGGCAAAGCGAGAAAGCGGATGTCCTCTCCGCGCGCGAAGGAGCCGGCAAGCGGCGGCAGATCGTTGCGGGCGCCCTCGTACTGGCAGGCGAACCAGATCCGGCCGTCGGCATCGATATCGACATGCCGCGTCGACAGCTGACGCAGGTTATCCGGCATGGCATGCCGCTCGATCAGCGCCCCCGTTTGCGTATCGACCAGCGCCAGGGAAGGCTCCATATGGTCGAGGTTGAGCTTGGTGCGGCCGAAATCCGGATGGGTCTCGATGCCGCCATTCGCCACGGCGAGCATCCGGCCATCGGCCGACAGGGTCATGTCGTGCGGCCCTATGCCGTGTGACGGAAATTCGCCGATGCGGGTAAAATCGTTCGTGCCGTCATAGACGCCGATCATGCCGCGATTGCCTGCGAAATCGTTCTCCGTCGCATAAAGCAGCCGACCATCGGCCGAAAAGCAGCCATGGCCGTAGAAATGCCGCCCATCGGCCGAGGTGATGACGATCGGCTCGACGCTGTTATCCGGCGCAAAGATCATCGCATAGGTGCCGGGCCGCCGGGCAAAGGCGACCGCGCGGTGAGTGATCGGTGAGTAGGTCAGGCCATGGGCACGGGCCGGCAGCGGCTCGCGCGCAATGATCTCCCCCTCCTCCGTCAGCGTCGCCACGCCATAGGAGCCATCCGGGGCCCTGAAAGCGGAAGCATAGAGGGCAGCGCTGCGCGACAGCGCAAAGGTGGCCCGCGGCGCAAGCGCCGCCGCCCAGACCGCCCCGGCCATCGTCAAGAAGTCGCGGCGGTCGATCAAACCCATGGATCTGCGGGGACTGAGGTTCATGACATGCTGCCAGTTCAAAATGGTGCCGCGTACCGACGCGACACTCTTTACCGCCCATCGGACTATTGCTCTACAGCCAACCCCGCCGCTTGAAATAGACGAAGGGCAGAACGGCCGAGAGCACCATCATCAACAGCGCCATCGGATAGCCGAACTCAAATTTCAGCTCCGGCATGACATCGAAATTCATGCCGTAGATCGAGGCGACCAGCGTCGGCGGCAGGAAGACGACGGCTGCGACGGAGAAGATCTTGATGATCTGGTTCTGCTCCAGATTGATCAGCCCCAGCGTCGCATCGAGCAGGAAGTTGATCTTGTTCGACAGGAACAGCGCGTGGTCACCAAGCGAGGTCGCATCGCGCTGGATCAGCTTGACCCGCTGGCGGCTTTCCTTGATCGCCTTGCGGGTGCCGATCCCGTCGAGTGCCGTGTGATAGGCAACGAGCCGGCCGACACTGACGAGGCTTTCGCGGATGACGCTCAGGAAATCGCCTTTCTGACCGATCTGCTCGATTAGCGACTGCAGGTCACGGGTCTTCTTCGTGACGCTGGAATTGTTCTTGCGGAACACCTCTCGCGAGATGCCGTCGACCTCGTTACCAATGCGCTCCAGAGCATCAGCCGTACGGTCGATCATGGCTTCCAGGAGCCCTAGCATGGCCAGTTCCCCGCTCTCGCAGGAGACGCCGTTCGGGCGCTGCATGCGCGTGGCATAGAGATGGAACGGCTTCGGATCGGCATGGCGAACCGTGACCAGCGTCGCCCCTTTCAGGATGAAGGTGACCGGCACTTTGACCGGGTTATCGCCATCGAGCTCGGTCGCCGCGGTCATGGTCATGAACTCGGCGCCGTCCTCCTGATAAAGGCGGTCGGAAAGTTCTATTTCCTGCATCTCGTCCCGTGTCGGGATTTCGATGCCAAGATGCTGTTCGACGATCCGGGTCTCATCCTGGGCGGGATTGAACAGGTCGAACCACACGATCGGCGTGGTTTCAGCCAACTCCATGGCGTCAAGCAGGGCAAACTGATTGTTCTGGCTTTTGTAGATGCGCAGCATATCGGATTCCAATCTGGCCAGTCTGTCGACCGCCAGCGGACCCCTTGCTGTCAGGGCCTGACGGTCAAGAACATCGAAGCACTACTTCGACTGTCGGGGTTCATGATCCGTGGTTCCTTGTGTGACCGTGTTCGCGAGTGGAACACGGTTGACGATTTGCGCTCCCGATCGTCTTTTGTCAACCGGTTTCAAAGGCTTGCCAGCCTTGGACGACATGCTGCGTCGTTCAGTCGCCATCAGCAAACGAGAAGCCGGCGCCCAGCCCGATGGCGCCGCCGAAATCGAGATTGAGCCGCTGAAGAACGTCGTTTGTGTTCTGCAGGATACGGTTCAGCCTGCCGCGCTGCTCCTCGTCCTTTATCGCCTCGTCGATCGGCAGATCGATCTGGTCGGCATCGTCGACAATGGCCTGCAGTACATAGTTGATCGCGCGCACCATGGAGCGTCTGTCATCGGGCAACAGCGCCTGCATATCGGCTGTGTTGAACAGCGTCTGCAATGCCATGAAATTCGCCGAGAGCGCCGGCATCGTGTTGCCGGAACGCCAGTAGATCGCCAGCTTCGGATGCCCCTTGTCCGGCTCACCCTTGACGATGCCGGCATAGAACGGCCGCAGACGCTGATCCCTGATGCTTTCGACGCCATGGACGAGAATGCCGAGCAATTCTGTCGCCGCTTCCCTGCCGTCGCGATAGACCGGATTGTCCGGGCCGGGCGTCTTCCATGCGGCCTGGATGCCGTCCGGCTTTTCCCATTCGGCATGAAGCTCGGCAGCAACAGATTTCAGATTGTCGGCGATTGCCGCACCGTAGCGGCAGCGGAACCCGTTCTTCTCCGAAGTCAGGACCTCCGCGCCGGTTCCATAAAGGACATATTCCAGCGCACCGAGACCCTGTGCAGCAACACTCTTGCCCTTGAGCGTCTCGGCCGCGGTTGCTGTCTCGTCATTCGTTGCAAGAATGCGCTGGACCTGTTTCAGGCCGGTGCTCTTGCGATCCGGAAAAAACAGGAAGCGCTCGAAGCGGTTGCCCTCAATGACCGGGCCGACCCGGACGATCTCGATCGTCGACCATTGCTGGACCACCTCGTCGAACGTCATCTGGACGTCACCGAGCGTTTCCTCGGATGGCTTGTTGCAGAGCACATGGGCGGCCTCGGCGAGCGATTCCGTGCCCTCCATCAGGTCGCGGTAGCCGGGACGGATGAAATCATCGACGGCCTTCTGCATGACGCTCGGCACAGCCTCCAGCTTGAGCCCGGCGCTCACCGGCGCGGCCTCATCCACATCCTCTGCCATGGCGGGCAGCGACAGGAGGGCAAGGCCGAGGCTGAGAAACAGTGAAAGCCGGTGGCGCATCAAAGGGACTCCAGGAATGTGATCAGGGCTTGTCTATCGGCTTTTTCCAGCGTGGCAAACCGGTCGCGGGCTCTTGCCGCCTCGCCCCCGTGCCAGAGGATCGCTTCGGTCAGATTGCGGGCGCGTCCATCGTGCAGGAAGAACGTGTGGCCGCTCACCGCCTTCGTCAACCCTATGCCCCAGAGCGGCGGTGTGCGCCATTCGCTGCCCGATGCTTCGCCCACTTGCTGGCCGTCGGCAAGGCCGTCGCCCATGTCATGCAGCAGGAAGTCGGAATAGGGCCAAATCAACTGGAAGGCATGCGCCTTGTTGGCAGCATCTCGGCGGGTGACGAATTTCGGCAGATGACAGGAAACGCAGCCGGTCTCGTAGAAAACCTTCTTGCCCGCCAGCGTTTCTGCAAAACTTGCCTTGCGCCGCGCGGGGACCGCCAGGTTTTCCGAGTAGAAAGTGATGAGATCGAGAACCGGACTGGGCGCTTCGGTATCACCCAGCCGCGCCTGAGCGCCGTCGGCCATCCCCAGACAGGCGGTTTGTACCGCCGTGCAGTCACCGTGGTTGCGCTTGGCATCGGGCGAGGAGATGCCGATATCTCCGGCGAGCGCATCGGCAGCTTGTTGGCGCACCGTGGCGCTTTGCGCTTTCCAGCCGAAGCGACCGAGGGTGGGCTTGCCGGAGATGGGATCACGCACCAGCGGCGGTTTTCCGCTGATGCCGTCGCCGTTCCTGTCGTCCGGATCCGCATTGGCAAGGATGTCGGCAGGATGGATCGCCTCGACCAGCCCGAGCCCGCTCATCGCCTGCGTCACGCGCGGCGACAGCGTCGTCGTTTCATCGACGGCACCATAACCAGGCTTGTCGATCGAGTAGCGCGGCTTGCGCAGGGAAACCGTTTCGCCTCCTGTCAGTGTAACCGGGACCTCGCTGTAGTTGATCTTCATATGACCTTCAGCTGGAAGGCCGGGGACGGCGCTGTCCTGCAACTGCGTGCCGTAGACCGGATCGGGGAAATTCAGAACCTCGTGGGCCGCAATCGCCGCACGCTCGGCCTCTGTTTGCGGCGCGCGGGCGAGACGCAGGAACATTGAGGTCGCGTCCGTCGACCCTTCCGGCGGGTGCCCCCGCCCATCCTTCAAATGACAGGTCTGGCAGGCGCGGGCATTGTAGAGCGGCCCGAGACCATCCGACGCCTGCGTCGAGGAGGGCGAAGAGACCCAGAGTTTTCGAAACAGCGCATTGCCGAGCTTGAACGTTTCTTCCTCGGCAAATGTGATATTGGCGGAGAACTGGGAAAAACTATCCTGATTGACGGAGGCGATGGACGTGCCGGCACCACCCGCCATGGCCTCGAATTTTTCGGCTTGGGAAAAATTGATGGCGGGGCGGGTTACGTCCTCAACACGGCGACGGTCGGCGTCGGAAAGGTCGTCGCGAGCTTGGTTGAAAAAAGCGCCAATCGGAGCGCTTTCGGTGGCCGGCGCATTGCCGGCTCGCTCCCTCCTTTCCCCGACGGGGAGAAGGTGGCGCGAAGCGCCGGATGAGGGGGCGGCTGGCACCGAAATCGCCGAGAAGACCCCCTCATCGCCTCGCATACGCTCGGCACTTCTCCCCGCTGGGGAGAAGAGGGAGCGAGCCGCAAGTGCCGTCGATCCATATGCAACGGTCCTGCCTTGTGCGGGGGAGATGTCACGCAGTGACAGAGGGGGGTGCCCCGCCTCAAACGCAGCACTCGCGCCCAATGCAGAAAAGCCGCCCGCCACCAGCAAAAGTGCAGCGGCAGACGGCAAAATCACACGTCGGGCGAGCCAAACAGGCATTCAGAAAAAACCGGGCCGCACACTGGAAGCGGCGGCCCGCCTTTGCTTTCTCATTGGAAGACAGCGTTAGGATTATCCAGGCTGTCTGAACCTTCAAGCTCGATCGTGCCGAGATCCAGCGACGCAATGACGCGCTCGACGGTTTTTGCCTGCGCGACGAGCCCATCGATGGCAGCCTGGACGACGGCGTTGCCCTCGGCGTTGCCCTCGGCGATCATCTGGTCGTAAGCCTCGACCGTCTGGCCGCGTTTTGCCATGGCCTCCATCGCAGCGATGGTGGTGGCCAGCTTTTCCTTCATCTCCTTGTCGAGCGCCGGATCCTTGGCGGCAACGAGTTCGGAGAGCGATGGACCGGTCAGCTTGGTGCCGTCGACCTTCGTGTATTCGCCGGTATAGGCCGCCTGAATGCCGATCGCATCATGCAGATGCGAATTGTAGGTGTTGTCGGCGAAGCAGTCATGCTCCTCTTCCGGATCGTGCAGCAGCAGGCCGAGCTTCATGCGCTCGCCCGCCAGTTCGCCATAGGACAGCGAGCCCATGCCGGTCAGGATCGCAGCAACGCCGGCCTTGGCATCGCCCTCGACATTTTTGGTGGCAGCGCCCTGCGGTGCCCAGTTGGCGACCATGTCCTTGAGATCTGACACGAGCAGGTCACTGGCGGCCTTCAGATAGGCGGCGCGGCGGTCGCAATTGCCGTTGGTGCAATTCTTCGTGTCATAGTCGGTAAAGGAGCGGTTGCCGGCGCCCTTGCCGGTGCCGTTCAAATCCTGGCCCCAGAGGAGAAACTCGATGGCATGGTAGCCGGTGGCGACATTCGCTTCGATGCCGCCTGCTTCCTGCAGCGTGCCGGACAGGAATTCCGGCGTGATGCTGGTCGCATCCACGTCCTTGCCGTCGATCTTGATCGTCTTGTTGGCGATGACATTGGCGGTGAACAGCGCGTTCTCATCGCTTTCCGTGCCGTAGTTCGGATCGACGTAATCGATGAGGCCTTCATCGAGCGGCCAGGCGTTGACCTTGCCTTCCCATTCGTCGACGATCGGGTTGCCGAAACGATAGACTTCCGTTTCCTGATAGGGGTTGCGCGCGGCAAGCCAGGCTTCGCGTGCGGCCTTCAATGTCGCCTCGCTCGGCGCCGCGACCAGCGCATCGACGGCCTTGTCGAGCGCCTCGGCCGTCGAAAGCGCGTCTGAATATTTGGCATAAGCCACGTCGGCATAGTGCTTGACGACGGCAGCCGCATCGGTGGCGGCCTGAGCCGGCTGCAGCGCAAGCATCGATGTTGCGGTTGCAAGCGCCAGCGTAGCGCTACGAAGGAATGATTTGGTCATGACCTCTCCTGGTGTCTTCCGAATGAATTCCGGCGTTCCCCGCCGCCCAAGGCTGCTGGACGCACCGGCCGCGCGCCCGCGATCGTCGCCACTGTCAGCGGGGGTTCATGGACCAAAACTAAACTTGTGTCAAAGCGTATAGTTTAGAACGCCTTCAATCTGGAACGCTGCACCCGGGCGAAATGAGGTGTCTAGGCCGTGAACCCATAAACGGCCAGAAATGACCGACGCACGGATAGCTTAGTTCGCGAGCAATGAGGTGCCAATCGCCGTAACG
>UCOA01000156.1 GCA_900474095.1 Hyphomicrobiales bacterium
CGTGGGCACATGTGCCCACGGTCTTCCCAGGCTGAAGAAACGGATACCCATCCATGACCACATCACACAGATCCGGCGAAAGGCCTGGATTTTTTGCCTTTGCCCGCGAGCATACCTTCGTGACGATTTTCGGCATCCTGATGCCGCTCGCTGTCTTTGCCGTTTTCGTCGGCTATCCGATCCTGTTCACCATCTATCTCAGCCTGTTCGAATGGAACGGCATGACGCCGGAAAAGACCTTCGTCGGACTGGAAAACTACCGGTACATGATCGGCGACAGCCATTTCCACATCGCGCTGCTCAACAATTTCAAATGGCTGGCTGTCACCCTCGCATTTCCCGTCCTCGCCGGCCTGCTGATTGCCTATGCGCTGCGCAACAAGATCCTGCCGGCCCCAGCCCTGGTGCGAACCATCATCTTCTTTCCGGTGACGATGTCGCTGATCTCCGTCGGCCTGATGTTTCTTCTGATCCTCAACCCGCTGTTCGGCGCTTTCGATACGGTTCTGCGTTCCGTGGGCCTCGACTTCCTGGTGACGGAATGGTTCGGAAACTACAAGGTCGCGATCTATACGCTGGCGATCGTTTCCGGCTGGGCTTTTACCGGCATGCCAATGATCTTCTATTATGCCGGTCTCGGCGACGTACCGAAGGAGACATTCGATGCCGCCCGCATCGAAGGAGCCGGGCACTGGCGGATGTTGACCAAGGTGGCCGTCCCGCAACTCAGACCCGTGACTGCCGTCGTTGTCATGCTGACGCTGTTTGAGTCGCTGCGCGCCTTCGATCTGGTCGCCGTCATGACCAAAGGCGCACCCTTCGGCCATACCAATGTTCTCGGCTACATCGTCTATCTCGAAAGTTTCTGGAACACACGCTTCGGCTACGGCGCGGCAATATCCGTGGCGATCCTCGTCGTCTCGGCATTGATGGCCCTGGTCATCCTGAAGAAACTGATGAAAGGAGCCTTCGATGTCTGACACGCTCATTGTGGCACATCGGCGCGATCTGTTCCGATTTACGGCGCGGTTCCTCGGCTACACCCTGCTTGCCGTCCTGCTTGCCATCTGGTCCGGGCCAATCATTCTGGTGCTGATCACCTCGATCAAATCGAACCAGGACTTCCTCGCCGGCCCTTTTTCCATTCCCGCGTACCCGACGTTCCAGCCCTACATCGACGTCTGGAATTCGTTGGGCTTCAGCGGCCTGCTCGCCAACAGCTTCCTCTATGCGACCGCCGGTTCGGCGCTTGCGGTCCTGCTGGCCTTGGTTCCGGCCTTCGCCCTATCGCGCATGGAGGTTCCCGGCAAGACGTTCATCTTCGGGCTGATCCTGACCGGTCTCATGCTGCCGCAGCAGACGGTGCTTATTCCGCTCTACGACACGCTGCGCACGCTGCACCTGCTCGATACCAAGATCGGGCTGATCATCGTTCACGCCGCCTATGGCATGCCGGCTCAGATTCTCATCCTGCGTGGTTTCATGACCAGCATCCCGCGGGAAATCGAGAAGGCGGCCTATATCGAAGGGGCGACCGATTTCCAGGTGTTCTACAAGATCATTCTGCCGCTGTCCCTGCCGGGCATCGTCGTGGGCTTCACGCTGAATTTCATCGCGATCTGGAAGGAGTTCGTCTTCGGCCTGGTGCTTTTGAATTCCGAGCAGAATTTTCCGGTCACGGTCGGCATGCTAAAGCTGAACAGCGATCGCTATATGGCAGTGTTCAACCTGCCGGCCGCCGGCCTCGTCATCTCCCAGCTTCCCATCATCGTCCTGTTCATCCTGACCTATCGCAAGATTGCCTCGGGCAATTTCGCAGGCGCAGTCAAGGGTTGAGCACAGGTATCTGGCACAAGGAATTGCATTCACATGGCTGAAGTTTCCCTCACCCACATCGAAAAAAGATATGGCGCCCACACCGTCATTCCGCGCCTGGACCTGACCATTCGCGATGGCGAATTCACCGTACTCGTCGGCCCCTCTGGTTGCGGCAAGTCAACCACGCTGCAGATGATCGCCGGTCTGGAATCCATTTCAGGCGGACGATTGATGATCGGCGGCGTCGATGTCACGCATCTTCCGCCCAAGGACCGCAACATCTCGATGGTCTTCCAGTCCTATGCGCTGTTTCCCCATATGAATGTCCGCGACAATATCAGCTTCGGGCTGAAGACCCGCCGCGTGCCGACGGCGGAAGCCAATCAACTGGTCGCGGACGTATCGAAAAGGCTGAAGATGGAGAACTATCTCGACCGGCTGCCGCGGGAACTTTCCGGCGGACAGCGCCAGCGCGTGGCGCTTGGCCGTGCGCTGGTGCGCCGGCCCGGCGTTTTCCTGATGGACGAACCCCTGTCCAATCTGGACGCGAAACTGCGGGTCGAAGCCCGAAGCTTTCTCAGCAAGATGCATCAGGAACTGGGAATCACCACCGTCTACGTCACGCACGATCAGTCGGAAGCCATGACGATGGGGTCACGTATCGTCGTGATGAACGGCGGCACGATCCAGCAGGCAGCGCCGCCGATGGAGGTGTACCGCCGCCCGGCCAACCGCTTCGTCGCCGGCTTCATCGGCTCGCCGTCGATGAATTTCATCGATCTCGATGTCGCTTCACCCGCCGAACTGGTGGACGCGAAGAACGGCATCCGTATTTCCGTTCCACAACGCCGGCAGGCCGAGCTGGCGAAATCCGGCCTTCGCGCCGTCGTTCTCGGGCTGCGGCCTGAGCACGTCAAGCTGGCAGCCGATGGCGAGGCAAGCCTCGGTGCGACGAGCTTCAAAATCGAGGTCTGCCAGTTTCTGGGCTCGGAGACGCTCCTCGACATTACGCGCGGCACCTGCCGGGTCATTGCAAGAGTGGGGGCCGAGGAAACCGTGAAACAGCGCGAGGACCGCATTTTTGTGTTCGATATGGACCACGCCCATTTCTTCGACCCCGATTCGGGAAATAACATTGCCTTGAATAGTTGACGACGCTTGTCTGGTCGAAGCCGAGCCGACACGATAGACGGGGTGTTTAGAAACACGATTTGACTGAGAAGCAAGGTAAATGGCCACGATCGCCGATGTTGCAAGGATTGCCGGAGTTTCGCAATCCACCGTATCCCACGTCATCAATGGGACGCGATTTGTTAAGCCGGAAACGGAACAGGCGGTGCGCGACGCCGTTTTACGCACCGGCTATACACCCAACACACTCGCCCGCGCTCTGGCCCGGTCATCATCGAGCAACAGCGTCGGCATCGCAATTTCCGCGATATCCAATCCCTATTTCGCCGATATTATTCGGGCCGTGGAAAGCGAATGCGCCGCGTGCGGCATGACCGTTTTCTTGGCCGATACGCATGACACACCCGAAAAGGAGCTGGAGGTCGTTCAGGCGCTGCACCAGTTGCGCGTCGATGGGATTATCATCGCGCCTTGCTCGACGGACGAACTTGGGGCGCTTCGCTATCTCGAAGATCACGCCATCCCTACTGTGCTCGTCGATCGGTTGGCTTCCACGAAATTCGATCAGGTTGGCGTACAGAATGCCAAGTCGATGGAGGTTTTGGTCGAGCATCTTGTCAAGCGCGGTCACACGCGGATTGGCCTGATCCCAGGCCACCCGGGCTTCGCTACAACCTTGGAGCGCATCGATGGTTTCGTGAACGCGGCGCGCCGGGCAAAATTGCAAGCCAGCGAATGCTCTGTCGCGCCGGGTTCGAACGATGTGGACAGCGCGGCAAAATCCACGATCGACATGATGAGCCGTGCGGTATGTCCAACCGCACTCGTTGCCGGCAACAACATGGCAACGATCGGCATCATGCGAGGACTGAAATCGCTTGGCAAACGTGTTCCGGACGATATCGCCCTTGTGGGATTTGACGATTTCGAGTGGGCCGATTGCTTCGAACCACGCCTTACAGTCATCGCTCAACCCTGTATCGAACTCGGCCGCAGATCGGCCAAGCTCTTGCTCGACCGGATAAAGGATCCGGGCAAGGCGCCAAAGACAGTGAGGGTGAAAACAAGTCTTATTGTTCGCAACTCGTGCGGATCGTCAACTCGTTGACATCACGCTCAGCTCGCGTTTATTGGTGGCGTGAGCCTGGGCGGTGGCCGGAGTCATTGGCGTCGTGAGCGGCGTGCTTTTGATCGGCGTCATCAACAATCTGCTGACGCTGGCTCAGGTTCCATCCTTCTATGTCCAAGCATCGACGGGAGCCGTCATCATCGTCGCTGCGATACTTACAACGGTTGCGAGCACACGGTCGAGCGAAGTCCGGACGCGTACCTAAATTTAAACCAAAGCGTCAATCCAAGAAACTACTTCGGAGCATTAAGTTTGCAGTGTCGGCATTCTGATGAAAATGAGCCGAGGCTGCGATGGTAGCCTCGGCTCATTTTTGTGATCAGAGCGATTTCAACACATCGCCCAACGCACCCACCAGCATGTCAGCATTTTCGCGGGAGAAGACCAGCGGTGGCCGGATTTTCAGGATGTTGGCGTGGGGCCCGGAGGCGCTGATAAGGATACGGCGTTCGCGCAGGCCGTTGACGATGCGCGTCGTCAGCGCGGCATCGGGGTGCTTGGCGACCGAGTCGGCGACGATCTCGACTCCGATGAATAGGCCGGAGCCGCGCACATCGCCGAAGGCCGGATGGCTGGTGGCCAGGCCCCTGAGGCCGTTCATCAGGTAGCGTCCGACTTCCAGCGCGTTCTGTTGCAAACCTTCTATGCGGATCGTGTCCAGCACGGCCTTGCCGGCGGCGGCCGCGACCGGATTGCCGCCGAACGTGTTGAAATAGCGCGCCCGTGGGCCGAATTCGGCGATCACTTCAGGGCGAAGCACGATGCCTGCCATGGGATAGCCGTTGCCCATCGGCTTGCCGATCGTCACCATGTCGGGCGCAACGCCGTGGCGCTCGAAACCCCACATGGCCTCGCCGGTGCGGCCGAAACCCGGCTGCACTTCGTCGGCAATGAAGAGGCCGCCCGCCTCGTGGATTGCGTCCACCGCCGACTTCAAAAAACCCTTCGGGCCCGCGAAAATGCCGTCGCTCGAAAAGATCGTGTCGGTGATCAGCATGGCTGGCTTGATGCCGTGGCGCTTCAGGTCGGCGATCGCCGCGCGCACGTCGCGGCCGAACTTTTCCATCAGCTCGTCCGGCGAATGACGGTAGCTGTCCGGCGCGGCGACGGTGCGCACATGCGGACCCAGTGTCACGGATTCGCCGAGCGAGGGCGAGAACTCGGCCACCGCGCTCGTCAGGCCGTGATAGGCGAGATCGGTTGCAATGATGCCGGTGCCGCCTGTCACATAGCGGGCGATGCGCACGGCGAGGTCGTTCGCCTCGCTGCCGGTGCAGGTGAACATGGCCTGGCTGAGCGCGTCCGGGAAGGTCGCCGTCAGCGCCTCGGCATAGTCAACGATGCCTTCGTGCAGATACCGCGTGTGGGTGTTCAGCACGGCGGTCTGCTGCGTGATCGCCTCCACCACGCGCGGGTGGCAATGGCCCAATGAGGCAACGTTATTGTAGGCGTCGAGATACCGTTCGCCGGCCATATCATAGAGGAAGACACCTTCGCCGCGCACGAGATGCAGCGGCTTTTCGTAGAAGAGGCGGTAGGCGGGGCCGAGCACCTTTTCGCGTCGCGCAATCAGCGCCCGTTCCGCCTCGTTCAGCCGTTCGAAATCTTCGCGCGAAAAAGCATTCACCATCGACATGATTCAGGCCTCGGAAAGGTTGGGCAGGAGCGTCTTCAGCCCGGCCAGTGTGAGATCGGAAATGTTTTGCAGCCCCCGCCAGGCGGTGACATGGTTGCGCATGATATAGTCGCGGTTTTCCGGAAAAAGCGCGGACCGCCACTCGGCGATGATGATCGACATCGCCAGCCGTGAGCGCGCGAGAAGCGGCAGAAGTTCGATTTCGCCAGGCTCGAGCGCGCGGGCAGATAGAAAGCCCTCAAGGAAGGCACGGGTGCGCGCTGGCCAGTTGTCGGTCGCCAGATGGTAGGAGACAGCGACGGCGAGATCGTTGATCAGCGGTGCATGCACCATGTCGCCGAAGTCGATGATGCCGACGACATCGGTCGGCACCGCCGGATCGAGCAGGATATTGTGGGGGTTGAAATCGTTGTGGATGATCTGCCAGCGCTGGAGCGCAGCGATGGCGGGCAGCGACCGCTCGAATTCGCCGAGAACGGCCTCGACCTGTGCCCGGCGTTCCGGCGCGACATGGTCGATGACGGCGGCAAGGTCGAGCGTATGGGAGATGTCCCACATGAGCTTTCCGGCCGGCGGACGCCCGTTATAGTCCTTGAGGCCGAGTCCCAGCTCCGCGAGCGCGCGGCCGACATTGTGGCTCTGCGCTTCGGATGCAGGCGTGCGGTATTGCAGTTCACCGCGCAGGAAGGTGAGCAGGCGCATAATGCGCGGGCCGTCGGCGGTGGAAAGCGTATGGCTCGGTGCGCCGCCTTTCGTCGACACGAGCCGCGGCACGGGCACCGCGGGTGCTATAGCCGCCAGATGTAGTAGCGCGCCGTCCTGGAATTCGAGGGCGGCCGGGTCTTCGGCAGCGTTGGCGATCTTGAGGACGAAGTCCGTCCCGTCCGCACGGGTGAAGAGGAAGGTCTCGTCCCGCTCGCTGGAAAGCCGCTTTGCGGCGCCGTCGAGGCCATAGACGTCCGCGACCGCAGCCTCGGCATCGGCAATTGCCGTGGCGCTCCATGTCGCCGACATGGAGTCCGTCTTCTTGGTGGCGGGCAATGGCTCCGTCATGCTTGCTCCGTTGCGCGCGGCTTCCCGCGTTTCCCCCGATGGCCGCCCTGTTTTGCCGGGTTCCGATCGCCCGTTGAAAGCAGTTTGGCAGCCTTGCACCGGGCAGAAAGTACCGGCCGCTGCAGACTGTACTTGAAACACGTCAAAAAAGATGCATCAAGTATCCTACTAATCGATTTCCCGGATCAATTCCATGCCTGAATTCACGACACTGGAATATGAGAACCTGAACAGCGCGGTCTACGGTGCGCTGTGCGATGCTCTGATCCAAGGCCGGTTCCAGCCCGGCGACAGGTTGAAGATCCGCGATCTCGCCGAGCAGTTCGGCACGAGCGTCACGCCGATCCGCGATGCCATTCTCCGGCTTGCCAATGACGAGGCGATCATCTTCCGCTCGCCGCGCGACATTCGCATTCCGGGCCTCAGCGAGAGCCGCTACCGGGAGATCCGGTCGATCCGCGTTCGCCTGGAGGGGCTTGCCGCGGAAACGGCCGCTCAGGTGGCGACGAGCGCCGATATCGAGGCTTTGGAGCGCATTTTGCGCGAAAACGAGCAGGCAATCGAGGCGGGCGACCGTCTGAAAGGCACGCAGCTCAACCAGGCTTTCCACTTCATACTGCCGCAGATCGCCGGGCTTCCGGTGCTGAATGGCATCCTGCGGCGGCTGTGGCTGCAGATGGGGCCGCATATTTCCGACGCCTATATCCAGGGTGGCCGGGCGATGATCGACCATCATTATCCGGTCGTGGAGGCGTTGAAACGGCATGATTCCGCGGCCGCCTCCATGGCGATCGTCGATGACATCCTGCTCGGCGGCAAGCCGATTCTGGAACGCATCGAGCGGGGCGAGGAGCGGCAGACTCGGCGGGCCTAGGCCTTTCGCGAGAGGAGGCTTGCATTTCGCGAGCCGCCGATTACGATGTATCAAGCATCAACGGAGAATGCTCGCATGACCGAAGAACGCCGATACATGTTGCTGACCGGCGCGAGCCGCGGCATCGGCCATGCGACGGTCAAGCTCTTCCAGTCGAAGGGCTGGCGTATCCTCACGGTTTCGCGTCAGGTCTTTTCCGAGGAATGCGCCTGGCCGTCGGCCCGCGAAAGCCATATCCAGGCCGACCTTGCCGAACTCTCGCAGATCGACCGTCTCGCCGCAACCGTGCGCGAGCGGCTGCCGAACGGCCGGCTGCACGCGCTGGTCAACAATGCCGGCATTTCTCCGAAGGGGCCGGAAAAGAGCCGCCTCGGCGTGATGGGCACGGACGCGGATGTCTGGACGCAGGTGCTCAATGTCAATGTCGTCTCGACGGCGCTGATCGCCCGCGCGCTCATGCCGGAGCTCGAAGCGGCGAAGGGTTCGATCGTCAATGTCACCTCGATTGCCGGAACGCGTGTCCATCCCTTTGCCGGTGTCGCCTATGCGGCATCCAAAGCGGCTCTCGGTTCGCTGACGCGCGAAATGGCGCATGAATTCGGCCGTCGCGGCGTGAGGGCGAATGCCATTGCGCCAGGCGAGATCGAAACATCGATCCTGTCGCCCGGAACGGATGAATTGGTGGCAGCGGAAGTGCCGATGGGAAGGCTGGGAGACCCGCGCGAAGTCGCGGAAACTATCTATTTCCTGTGCACCGAGCCGTCATCCTACATCAACGGCGCTGAAATCCACATCAACGGAGGGCAGCACGTCTGACAACGGTCAAAACGGGAAAAATCTCCGTTGACCGGCACTGACTGGAATGCATCAATCGGCCGACACGCCCCGGGGAAAGGGCGCGACGACCGGAGAGGCTGCAACCGATGCCGACCGCTGAATGGCGGGGCTGAGGCCAGCAGTCCGCATGAGACCGTCATCGGAGCCGGCGCCAAACCGGTTCGTTCACAAACGAAGAAAAGGGGAGTGCAATGAAGACAATCATGAAATCCGGAATCCTGGCGGCTGCCGCCGTCGTACTGTCCGTTAGCCTTGTCGCGCCGGTTTTCGCCCGCGACCTGACCGTCGTCTCCTGGGGCGGCAACTATCAGGACGCGCAGCGCAACATTTACTTCAAGCCGTTCTCTGAAAAGACCGGCAAGCCGGTGCTCGACGAGTCCTGGGACGGTGGCATCGGCGTCATCCAGTCGAAGGTGAAGGCCGGCGCGCCGAACTGGGATGCCGTGCAGGTCGAGGCCGAAGAACTGGCGCTCGGCTGTGCCGACGGTCTCTATGAAAAGATCGACTGGGACAAGATGGGCGGTAAGGACAAGTTCCTCGATTCCGCCGTCAATGATTGCGGCGTCGGCGCGATCGTCTGGTCCACGGCAATCGCCTATGACGGCGACAAGCTGAAGGAAGGCCCGGCCTCCTGGGCCGATTTCTGGAACGTCGAAAAGTTCCCCGGCAAGCGCTCGCTGCGCAAAGGCCCGAAATACACGCTCGAATTCGCGCTGCTTGCCGATGGCGTGTCGAAGGACGAGCTCTATGACGTGCTTTCGACCGAAGAGGGCGTCGCGCGCGCCTTCAAGAAGCTCGACGAGCTGAAGCCGAACATCGTCTGGTGGGAATCGGGTGCCCAGCCGCTGCAGTTCCTCGCCTCCGGGGAAGTGGCGATGGCGTCCGCCTATAACGGCCGCATCACCGGCATCAACCGGTCGGAAGGCAAGAACTTCAAGGTCGTCTTCCCGGGCAGCATCTATGCGGTCGACAGCTGGGTCGTGCTGAAGGACGCCGAGAACAAGGATGCCGCGCAGGACTTCATCGCCTTCGCAAGCCTGCCCGAGAACCAGGCGAAGCTTCCCGAATTCGTGGCCTACGGCCTGCCGAACAAGGAAGCTGCTGCGCAGGTTCCGGCGGAATTCGCCAAGGACCTGCCGACCGATGCGGCGAACATGACGGACTCGATTTCGCTGAATGTCGATTTCTGGATCGACAATGCGGAAACGCTGACGCAGCGCTTCAACGCCTGGCTGGCCCAGTAAGAACATCCTCGGTGAAGGGCGCCCCCGAAAGGGCACCCTTCCTATCTGGCCGGGTGCGTTCTCGCGGGTTTTCCGGATCGCGCGTCCTCCGCCTCAAGCGATGGAGTCTTGCGTGCCCGAATTCATTCGATTTGACCGTATCACCAAATTCTACGGCCCGCTCTGCGTGGTCGAAAACCTCGACCTCGGCATCGTGAAGGGCGAATTCGTCAGCCTGCTCGGACCCTCGGGTTCCGGCAAGACGACGCTTCTGATGATGCTCGCCGGCTTCGAGCAGCCGACCTCCGGCAACATCCTGCTGGAGGGAACGGCCATCAACGCCGTGCCGACCCACAAGCGGGATATGGGCGTCGTCTTCCAGAGTTATGCCCTCTTCCCGCACATGTCGGTCGGCGAAAACGTCGCCTTTCCGCTCCAGATGCGAGGCGTGGGGAAGGCGGAGATTGAAAAGCGCGTGGCGCGCGCGCTCGACATGGTACAGCTTTCAGCGCTTGCCGAGCGCCGGCCGTCTCAACTTTCCGGCGGCCAGCAGCAGCGCGTGGCGCTGTCCCGCGCTCTGGTCTTCGAGCCGCGTGTGGTGCTGATGGACGAACCGCTCGGCGCGCTCGACAAGCAGTTGCGCGAGCAGATGCAGCTCGACATCCGCGACCTGCACCGCCGTCTCGGCCTCACCATCGTCTTTGTCACGCATGACCAGTCCGAGGCCCTGACCATGTCGGACCGCGTCGCCGTCTTCAACAAGGGCAAGATCGAACAGATCGGGACGCCGCGGCAGGTCTATGACGAACCGGCGACGCGCTTCGTTGCGGAGTTCATCGGCGAGACCAATCTGGTCGAGGGCGTCGTCGAGGCGGTAGAGGGCGCGGAAGCCAATGTGCGGTTGACCTCCGGTGCTCAAATCGTTTCGGCCGTTTCCGGCACGGTGGCGCCGGGGCAGACGGTCTATCTTTCCATCCGACCCGAGCGGGTCGATCTCACGGAGATCCGCGGCGATGCCCGCAATTGCCTGGAAACGGAGGTGACGGACTCTGTCTACCAGGGCGATCACCTGCGTGTGCAATTGCAGAACGCCGCCTATCCGCTGATCGCCAAGCTCGGTCGACGGTCGCGCGAGTTTCCGCCGGGCACCAAGGTCTATGCGGCCTTTTCGGCGGGTGACTGCCGGGTCATCGCGCCATGATTGCAGGTCCCTCCCGAACCGTTCGGTCGCTGATTCTGCTGGCGCCGCTGCTCGTCTTCCTCATCGGCTTCTTCATCTGGCCGCTGTTCAGCATGATGTCGCAGTCGGTGTCGGATACGGCCGTGCTGCGCCTGCTGCCGCGCAGCGCGGTGGTGCTGCCGGTCTGGGACCGCAAGTCGCCGCCGACCGTGTCCATGCAGACCGCGCTGATGGAAGACCTGAAGGCTGTCGATGACGATCAGGCGCTGGGCGACATGGTGCGCCGCCTCAACAGTGCCCGCTCCGGCTTCCGCACGCTGATATCGAAAACGACGAGCGCACTCGGTAACACGGCGAACCCGCCCGCCGACCTCGTTTCCATCGACAAGCGCTGGGAGAAACCGGAATTCTGGCTGGCGATCGCCGATGCGCTCTCGCCGCTGACCGACCGCAACCTGCTCGCCGCCGTTGATCTCGGCCGCAATGCCGCTGGCGATATCGAGCACCTGCCGGCCGACCAGTCCGTAAACCGCGTCATCCTCGTACGCACCTTTTGGATCGCCGCGCTCGTTACCTTCTTCTGTGCCTGTATTGGCTTTCCCTATGCGATGATTGCCGCCTCGCTCGACGGCTGGAAACGCGACCTGATGCTGGCCGCTGTGCTTCTGCCGCTCTGGACCTCGCTTCTGGTGCGCACTGCCGCCTGGTTCATCCTTCTGCAGGAACAGGGTCTCATCAACGATCTCCTGCGTTGGATTGGCGTTATCGACGCGCCGTTGCCGCTGATCTTCAACCGCACCGGCGTCATCATCGCAATGACCCATGTGCTGCTGCCCTTCATGGTGCTGCCGATCTATTCCGTGCTCATCACCATACCGAAGAACCTGATGCCGGCGGCGGCATCCCTCGGCGCCCATCCGCTGCGCGCCTTCCTGCGCGTGCTCCTGCCGCTCAGTCTGCGCGGCGTCGCCTCCGGCAGCCTGCTCGTCTTCATCTCAGCCATCGGCTACTACATCACGCCGGCGCTGATCGGCGGTCCGGGCGACCAGATGATCTCCTCGATCATCGCCTTCTACGCTACGGGCTCGGCAAACTGGGGCATGGCCGGCGCTCTTGGCGTCGTGCTGCTCGTCGCAACATTGCTTCTCTACAGCGTCTATGCGCGGCTCTCTGCCGAAGAACCGGGGAGGCGCTAGGCCATGCCAATGAAGATCACCAAGTTCGCCTTCGCGTCGCTCACGATCCTTTTCCTCGTCGCCCCCCTCATCGCGATCCTGCCGCTCGCCTTCACCTCGAGCGTCATTCTCACCTATCCGATCCCCTCTTGGTCGCTGCGCTGGTTCGAAGAGCTGTTCTTCGCTGATGCCTGGCGTCGGGCGATCGTCAACAGCCTGATCATCGGCACGGGCACGACGCTGCTCGCAACCGTGCTCGGCACCGCCGCGGCGCTGGGGCTTCGCAACCGCCTTATCTTCTTCCGCGGCACGATACGCACGCTCTTCCTGCTGCCGATGGTGGTTCCGGCTGTGGTGCTCGGCGTCGGCATGCAGGTACTGCTGGCAGGCTTCGGCCTGACGAACAGCTATGCCGGCGTGATCATTGCCCACACGGTGGTTGCCGTGCCCTTCGTGGTTGTGAGCGTCACCGGGGCGCTTGCCGGGATCGACGAGCGCGTGGAACTCGCCGCGCAAAGCCTCGGCGCGTCCCCCACGACGGTCTTTCGTCGCGTGACCTTGCCGCTCGCCATGCCGGGCGTGGCGTCCGGTGCGGTGCTCGCCTTCGCGACCTCGCTCGACGAGGTCGTGCTGACGCTCTTCGTCGCCGGCCCCAACCAGCGCACGCTGGCGCGGCAGATGTTCTCCAGCATCCGAGAGAACATCAGCCCGGCGATTGCCGCCGCCGCCTTCCTCTTCATCGCCGCGACGATCATCATCGCCCTCGTTGTCGTGTTGTCCCGGTCCATGCTGGCGAAACGGCGCTAGGACGCGCTTCAGGCGTCCGCAGTGCCCCCCTCACTTTTAATGACCGAAATCACCGCAAGGGTGGACGCGGCACGTTCGATGAATTCCTGCGGACGAGGCGGAACGGGAGAGGGTCAACCTGGATCCGACAGCACTGGTGCTGAAGTCGCCGAAGTGGCACGGACCATCCTCGGCGATATCGGGAATATGGTAAGGAAGCGACGTTTGGCGTCGCCGACTGAGAACGGCTGGCTCATTCTAGTTCATGAGCCTCCGAAACAGTCGCGCAAACCGGCGAAACTCGACCTCTCACCCTCGAACCAAGCGTCCAGCCCGCAGTAGGCAATCGCGGTCGCTGCATCGCTGCCATAAAGCGCGTGTGCCTGGTCGATGATGGCGTCATCGCCCGGATTGCCTTGGGCGGCGGGTTGCAGACTTTTGACTTGCGGTCTCTTGCACCGGACTGGATTGCGCGACATCATCGTCTCCCCGTGTCTGAAGTGATTTTGCATGATCGCCGGCGTTGCCGGCACCTACAGCACCACATCTCGAACGCTCACCGCGACAGCGCTGTTGCAGGCTGTCTGGATGTCGTTTTGCATTACCGGGTTCTTCCTCACTTTGCGTAGCGCGGAGGGAACATACGCGCCCTCAGCAGTTCAGGGCCTGCCCTACCGTACATTGCACGCTTCAGCGTCTTGAGGCGGTTGATCTGGCCTTCGGCCTCGTCGATCCACGCATCCAGTGGTGCCGATTTCTTGCCGCGGAGGATGCCGTGGAAGCGCATCGCCAGGCGCCGCATCTCGGCGAACGCGTCAGATCCGTGCTTCAGGGCATCGACCTTCCTTGCCTGCCGGTCTGTCAGCAGGCCTCGCGTTTGGCACTTTGAGCTTGCAAGCTCGAGATTAAGATTTGGACCCGCTCCGCAGATCACCATACCGGCCGGCGCCATTGCGCCGTGGCGAGGTGATGAAATTCTTCGCTGGCCTTCACCCCTGCCTCATCGGCATCGAGGCGTGTGCGACGGCTCATCATTGGGGCCGTGAATTGAGCAAGCTCGGCCACACGGTTCGCCTGGTCGACGAGCCACAGAATGAGGGGTTAATGCTAATATACTGCGCCGATTGGCCAGCAAGTGTACTTTCGCGCCGGTGTCCCGAGCGCGACTGTTTACACGACCTATTCGAGCTTCAGGTCTCCAATCAGTTGAGCGGGAAGATCGGCTGCGATTGCGTATGTGTGGGCTGTGGCCAAAGGCCATCTCACCCTCAACCCATATGTGGTATTCCATGTCGATCCGCATCCCGTCGCGGTCAAGCACAGCCCAGGAGAAATCCAGGCCGCCGCCTTTTCGCAGGGACCAACCTGCAGCCGCCAACGCGTCGATTGCTGCCCGCCAGATTTCTTCTGATATATCGGAAAGACAAACCTGATCCAAGATTTCCATTGCTTTCAACTTTTTGGCGAGCCGGCGTTTCCATGGTGTTTTGGTGGCCCGTCTTAGCATCCTTCTCAACCCCAATGTTCATCTTAACGGTAGATCGATAAGGGCATCGCGTAGGTGCTCGGGGTCTGTCGCAAACTTTGAGAAAGGTTGCGGGGACAGCTTATCGCTAGTTCACACCGAGCTGTGTCAATATCTGATGTGCTGCTGTGATCCGATCCTCGTTTGGGAAGTTCTTGTTTGCCAGTACGACGATACCCAGCCGTTTCTCCGGGACGAACGCGACATAGGCGCCGAATCCGTTTGTCGAACCGGTCTTGTTGATCAACACATCGTCACGCGGTTTCTGCGGCGGGGTGAGTTGTGTAACAGACGTCGGCTCGTAGATAATCTCATTCGAGTTGCCTTGCAGCAGCGTCTTCAGATCGGCCGGATAGGCGTACTGCTCCCAGATCAGGCCCTGAGTCATCTTGCCGACCGTGAAGTAGCCCTTGTGGGTATCGGTCACCGCCCGTTGTAGCTTTTCGTCCAGGGGGATCATTTTCATGTTCGCCTGCACGAAGCGGATCAGATCGGCGGCCGTGGTCTTCACACCATAGGCTTCGGAAGAAAGCACGGCAGGCGTCATCCGGGCGGGAGCATCCTTCCTCGTGTAGCCCTGGGCATAGTCTTTCAATTTACTCTTCGGCACATTGATATAGGTACTGGTCAGCCCAAGTGCCGAAAACAGCTGGCCTTCCATCAAGGCGGCATAGTCTCCGTTCATGCTTTTTGCCGTGATGACCCCAAGCATTCCAATGCTCGGATTGGCATAGGTCCGGAAGGTACCGGCCTTGTAGGTCGGCTTCCACGCCTCGAAGTAGCGCATCAGCTGCTCGTTGTTCTTGATATCGTCGGGCAACTGCAACGGAAATCCGCCGGGCGTATGCGTGCCGAGATGAAACAGGCTCACATCGCCAAACGCGGTCCCCTGCAGGGAGGGGAGATGTGCGCTGGTCTTGTCCAACAAGGAGAGCTGGCCGGTCACCTCAGCATAGGAGGCCAGCGTCACCGTGAAGGTCTTGCTGATCGACCCGACTTCGAAAATGGTGGCGGGTGTGACGGGCTGACGGGTTTCCTTCGAGATGAAGCCATAGTCGAACAGGTACGGTTTTCCGCCGACGATGACGCCGATCGCCATACCGGGAATGTTGTACTTTTCCATGATCGGCCGGATCGCGGCATCCACGGAAGCCTTGACCTTCGCCTGTTGGTCAGCAGCATGGAGAACGGATGCAGAGGCAAACAGGGCAACAAGCGTTGCTATCGGGACTGCTTTCATCGTGGAGTTCATATAAGGGTTTCCTTTATATCAGCTTGTGGTTCGCCACTTTTTTGCCAGCTTTCTCCATTGTCCGGTTCCCTACCAATACCGCCGCTGGGCAGGGGATTGCAGGCTGCCTTTTGCAGTCTATGGCGAAATTGGCTCGTGGTGTCTATTGCCGCTGTGATCCCTTGACAAACGCTGATATCTGGGATGAGGCATAAGAGAAACTAAGGCATCCTATGGTTCGACCATTCCTCCCTCTTAACGGCTTGAATGGATAGAGAAGGCCTCTCATTTTGGAAAAATGCGCAAATCTTGCCAAGCGCGCGAACGCAGCGCGATGAGAAATATACTCTGCAAAGCCTTCGCTTTGAAGGATGCGAACCCGCGGCACATATATCCGATTACACAGGATCGGTGCCTAAGGGGCAAATCGCAGCTTTTGGAGCGTAAGGCGATTTATGAACATGCCATTGAATTGTCATCAGTATCAATAGTCGACGACCCTGATGGCTGGTTAGTCGATCCGGTACTGGACATGGTATCGACCATTATAGGCGGAGCGTTCGATATGGGCGCGTACGCCAAAAACGTCGGCCATAAGTCTTTCCGTCAGAATATCCTCCGGCGTGCCCGCGGCCACGACCTTGCCTCGGTGCAGCACGGCAAGACCGTCGCAGAACATCGCTGCCAGATTGAGATCGTGCAGCGCGACGATGCTGGTCACTGGGAGCCGCGCCACTAGGCTGAGGATTTCCAACTGGTGCTGGATGTCGAGATGGTTCGTCGGCTCGTCGAGCAGCAGTTCGCTCGGTGTCTGCGCCAATGCGCGGGCGATGTGCACGCGCTGGCGCTCGCCGCCCGACAGCGTGTGCCAAAGCTGTCCGGCGCGACCGGGCATGCCGACGTGGAAAAGAGCGGTATTTACTGCCGCATCGTCCACGGCACTCCACGCAGAGAGCGCGCCGCGATGGGGTGTGCGTCCCAGGCGCACCACGTCGAGAACGGTCACTTGCGCGTCCGTCGTTGCCTGCTGTTCGACGAAGGCGACGCGGCGGGCAATATCGAGACGGGACAGTGCGGCGATATCTGTATCTCCCAGCGAAATGATACCGCTCCTGACGTTGCGCAGCCGGCAGATGAGACGCAGGAGGCTGGATTTGCCCGACCCATTGGGGCCAAGCAGGCCAAGCGTCTTGCCGGGTGCCACGTCGATGCTGACGCCGTCGACGATCATCGCGCTGCCGGCTGACCAATGGACGTCGCGGACGGAAATGCTCAAACCGGTCTCCTCGCTTTGTAGAGAATGAACGCAAAGGCTGGGGCGCCAAACAGCGCGGTGACGACGCCGATCGGCAGGATCTGTTGCGGAACGATGACGCGCGATGCGATATCGGCAGCGACCATGAAGATCGCTCCGATCAATGCCGAGGCGGGCAGGAGGCGGCCATGCGAGGGACCGACGAGGAACCGCGCCGCATGCGGAATGACCAGCCCGACAAAGCCGATGGAGCCGACGATACTGACCATGGCCGCCGTCATCAGCGCCGTTGTACCGAGAAGGATCATGCGGACGCGGTTGACCGCAATGCCCAAGGCGGCGGCTGCATCGATCCCGAAGGTAAAGGCATCCAGCGCCCGGGCATGAAACATCGACACGGCAAAACCGCCAAGAGCGACGGGCGCTGCCAGATAGACGTCCGGCCAGCGCACGCCGGCCAGGCTGCCAAGCAGCCAGAACATGACGCCGCGCGCCTGCTCGGCACTGGCCGATGTGGTGACGATGTAGGAGGTGAGCGCGTTGAAAAGCTGTGAGCCCGCAACGCCGGCCAGGATGATCCGGTCCGCCCCTCCCCCAGCACCTACCGCAAGGGCTGATACCAGAACGAAGGCGACGACGGCGCCGAGGAACGCGCCGGCCGAGAGTGTCAGCACCCCGTAACCGAAACCGAGGATCATCACCGCGACTGCGCCGGTGGAGGCGCCGGCGGAAATGCCGAGCACATAGGGCTCGGCCAGCGGATTGCGCAGCAGCGCTTGCAGGATCGCGCCGGACAGCGCAAGCGCCGCACCGGCACTCGCGGCAAGTAGCGCCCGGCTCAGGCGATAGTCCCAGACAATGCCCTCATGGATACGGCTGAGTTCGAAGGACGCGCCGAAAATCCGGTTGGCCACGGCCTTGCCGGTTGTTGTGAGCGGGATGGAGATCTCGCCGATCGAGACGGCGAGGCTGATCATGAAGGCAAGCGCGACGAGCGTCAGGGTGGCGAGCGCCAGGCGCGCCCACCATCTTTCGCCGGTCGCCACAGGTTGACCGATAGCCGCAAGAGTCACTGCGACAATCCAAATGCCTTGATGCCTTGCGCCAAGGTCTCGATGCCGTCGATCGTGCGGATCGTCGGGTTCATCGATTGCGCATCCATCTGAACGAAGCGCTTGTTCTTGACCGCATCCAGCTGGCTGGTGACGGGATCCGTCTCTAGGAAATCAATCTTCACCGCCGGATCGTCCGCCGCATAGCGCCGGCGGTCCATCGTGGCGATGACGATGACGGATGGATAGGCCTCGACGATCGTCTCCCAGCCGACCAGCGGCCATTCCTCCTCGGTCGTCACGACGTTCTTGGCGCCGAGCGTCTTCAGGATATAGGCCGGAGCGCTGTTCTTGCCGGCGATGAAGGCGTCACCCGCAACTTCCTTGCTCGAGAACCAGAAAACGACGGGAATCTCGCCGATATTGCCGCCGATCGAAGCGACGGCGCGCGACTCCCGCTTTTTCAGGTCGACGATCAGCGCATCGCCGCGATCCTTTATGTCGAAGATTTCCGAGAGTTCACGGATTTCCTGGTAGATCAGGTCCATGGTGAAGAGTTGCCTGCGCACGCCATCGCCGCCATGCGTGTTGACCTTGGCGACGCAATCGGCCGGCGAGACATAGGTGTTGATGCCGAGGCCTGCAAACTGCTCACGCTTGCCCACCGACCCTTGCGCGCCGACGTGCCATTCGAACTCCGCCGCGACGAGGTCAGGTTGCTCGCCGACGACGGATTCGAAGCTCGGATCGTTGTCGGCAAGACGCTTGACCTTCCGGTTTTCGGCCTCATACCCTTTCAGCACCGGACCGACCCAGACGGCGGTCCCGGCAATTTTGTCGGCCAGGCCGAGCGAGAACAGGATTTCGGTCATGCCCTGGCCGATCGAGACGATCTTCTGCGGCGGCTTCTCGAAGCGGACGGTCTGGCCGCAATTGGCAATTTCCAGTGGGTAGTGCGTCGGCGCAGCCACAGCCGGTGTGCAAAGGCTCCCCAACGCAACAACTGCTGCGGGTATCGGCGCGAAGATACGGGAATAGGCGACAAAGCGCCCGGCAAGGCGGTCGAAATCGATCATGACGGTTCCTTTCCGGGCAACCCCGCCCGGGTGAGTGGATCTTGCTTTCGACGGCAGGTCTCCTGGCTTGCGGATATCTGCTTTGCGTCTGCCTTCCCGCGAAACCAGAGGCTCGCAGTGGCATGGCACCTGAAAAAAGGCGCCACAAGGACGATCGGCAATCCGCTTACAGTTGCGGGGGCAGCCACGGTCTTGGTCCCTGTTGGGTCTTCCGCACCGTGTTCCCTATTAATCCCCTCGAAGTCATCCATCGGGGAACCGTCGGCGGTGATTTAGTCCGAGCTTGGCCGCCGCGTCAAGGCGATCGGTGCCACTGTCAACAGCGATGGATCAAACGTGAGGCATCGGCGCGCTACGGCATCAATTGGCCGCCGTTGACCTCGATGATCTGGCCGGTGATGTAGCCGGACAAAGCTGGTGATGCCAGGAAGAGATAGGCGCCGACGCAATCCTCCGGCGAGCCGACCCGGCCCATCGGCACCGTGCGTCGTTGCGCGTCAAGCATTTCAGGGCTGGTGTAGCGCTCGTGGAACGGCGTCGCGATGATGCCGGGCGCCACGGCGTTGACGCGGATGCCATCACCGACGAATTCCTTGGCGTGGCCGCGGGTGATGGTCGATACGAAGCCTTTGGCTGCCGCGTAAAGAATAGCCCCATTGCCACCGCCATTGCGGGCGGCGATCGACGTCGTATTGATGACGAAACCGCCCTGTTTGCGCAGCCAGGGATGTGCGGCCCGCGTCGCGGCAAGCACCGAACGGGCGTTGAGATCCATCACGCGTTGGTAGTGCGCGTCGCTCATTTCGGCGGTCGCGATGCGGCCGAGCATGCCACCGGCATTGTTGATCAGCCCGTCGAGCCGGCCGAAATGACCGGCGGCCCCCTCGACCACCCGTTCAGTCACTCCATCGGCGGACACGTCGCCCTGGACAAGCACCGCCTTGCCGCCCGCGGCCTCAACCTCCGCCAGCAGTTCCGTTGCCGCCTGGCGGCTCTCATTGTAGTGGATCGCAACGCTTGCGCCCTGGGCAGAAAACGCCAGCGCCGCGCCGATGCCCGACGATGCACCGGTGATCAGAACGGTTTTTCCGTCGAGATCGGGGATCCGGATCCCCTGCCATATATTCAACCCGCTAGCCATGCGTCGCCCCTTTCGGTCCACGTCCGAAGACGAGATAACGCTCCAGCCGGAATTATCCAGCTCACTGGCAGAGAGGCGCGGAATATTGCCCTGGCTGGTATTCCATGCGATCGATGATCCGCGGTTATTCGGCTGCGGCAGCCACCGCACGGCGGCGACCGATCGTCGCCTGGGTCAGCACCAGGGCGCCGACTGCACACAGCGCGATCCCCATCGCCATCGGCACCGCGGTGCCATCGAAGAAGACCGACACAACCATCATGGCAACAGCGGCCGTGACGAAATGCAACGTTCCCATCAGCGACGAGGCCGTGCCGGCAATCTCACCGTGATCCTCCAGCGCCAGAACCGCCGTCGTCGGGATGACGAGACCAAGACAGCCATAGCCGACGAAGAGGAAGACAGCCAACACGGGCAGCTGGTTGAAGCCCAGGCTCATGACGATGGCCATCGTTGCCATGGTCAGCGCAAAAGCGGTGACGGCGACGCGCATGACCCGCACGAGGCCGAAACGCTCGCCGAACCAGCCGGTCGCCTGCGATACGCCGAAAAACGAAACCGCATTGACCGAGAAGGCGAGGCTGTATTGCGTCGGGGTCAGGCCGTAATGGTCGATCAGCACGAAGGGCGAGTTCGCCAGATAGACGAGGAAGCTGGAAATGCCTAGTCCGCCGATGAAGGCGAGCGTCAGGAAGTTTCTGTCCCTTAGCAGCGCACCATAGGCCGCCATGGCGCTGCCAAGGCTGCTTTCGGCGCGATGCGCCTTCGGACGGGTTTCCCGCAACTGCGTTGCTAAAAGGATCAGGCCGATGAACGACGCAATCGTGACCGCCCAGAAGACGCCGCGCCAGCCGTAGAATTCGATGACGGCGCTGCCGGTAAGCGGTGCGAGGATCGGCGAAATACTGAAGACCAGCATCAGCAGCGACATCAGCCGCGCGGCCTGCACGCCGGTATGCATGTCACGAACGATGGCGCGCGGAATGACCATGCCCGCGGCTCCGCCGATCCCCTGCAGAAAGCGGAAGGCGATCAGAGTTTCGATATCGGTCGCCAGCGCACAGCCGATGCTGGCGGCGGCAAACAGGCCGATGCCGAGATAAAGCGGCGCCTTGCGGCCCCACATGTCCGACAGCGGGCCGTAGACGAGCTGGGAGAGCGCAAAGGAGATGAAGAAAGCAAGCAGGCTGAGTTGAACGATGTTGTTTTCAGCGCCGAGATCCTGTCCGATCGAGGGCAAGGCCGGAAGATACATGTCGATGGCGAAGGGGCCGATCGCCGACAAAAGACCGAGGATCAGCGCTGTGCGAAAGAAGGAAGTCGTCATGTTGATCATCTTTCAAACAGCGGCGCGCAGCCGGGACACCGCGTTGCCGCATCGCTCTCAGGAGGGTTCAAGGGGCTCTCAATCAGAATGGTCGCGGGCTTGGGAGGACCCACGCTTTATTTTGCCAGCAGGTGTCAATTATTTTGGACACACATGTAAAACTAGACACAGTTGTCTAAAACGTCAATAGGCACTATCTTCGCCACATGAGAAGTCCCAATGACACCGTTCCCAAGACCTCCGTGCACAGTCAGCGCGGACAATGTGCCAAGCGTTTGTCGATCCTGGATGCCGCCGCCGAAGTCTTTTGCCGCCAGGGTTTTGCTGGCGCGAGCATTGACGAGATCGCCGCCGAAGCCTGCGTGTCGCGCCAGACGGTCTACAATCACTATCGGGAGAAAGAGAACCTGTTCACAGCCGTCGTCGAGGACGTGATGGACCGGGCGAACGCGATGTTGTTCTCGATTCTGTCGACCTTCCCGGAAAATCCGGACAATCTGGAAGATGATCTTGCAGCCTTTGCCGTGCGCCTCAGCCGCAACTGCATCTGCAATCAGGATGGGAAATTCCTGCGCAGGCTGGTGCAGTCGGAAGGCGAACGCTACCCACATCTGTTCGAAGCCTGGCGCCAGCACGGTCCGGGCAAGATCGGCACGGCCCTCGCCGCCCTCTTCGCCCGCCTCGCCCACAAGAATCTCTTACAGATCGACGATTTCGACCTCGCGGCACGACAGTTTCTGGCGCTCGTCAATGCCGACCTGCAGATGAGCACTCTGTTCGGCGCAAAACCAACGGAGGACGAGTTGGAAAATGCCGCGCGCAATGCGGTCCGGACGTTTCTTCGAGCTTATGCCGCAACGACGTCATCAGGATCTGCGCCCGCGATACTGCTCGCCGGACGCTGAGCCGCACCTGACAGCCCGTTTCAAAGGAAACCGCGATGCGTTCGCTTGCCAGTTTCAACGACGCCTGGATCTTCCACGAAGGCTTTTCGCCTGATCTTGTCGGGGCTTTCCGGGAAGGGGAGGCAATCAGCCTTCCCCACAACGCCGTCGAGCTGCCCTTCAATTATTTCGACGAGACCTGCTATCAGCGCGCCTTCACCTACCAGAAAGTCCTCCCATGGCAGCCGAACTTCGCCGGTTGCGAGGTCTCACTCGTCTTCGATGCGGCCATGGCCGACGCCGTTGTCTACCTGAATGGCGAGAAGATCATCGCGCACAAGGACGGCTACACGCCCTTCGAGGCCCGGCTGACCGGCCTGCTACGCGACGGCGACAACCTGATCACCGTCAAGATCGACGGCAGCGAGAACCCCGCCATCCCGCCCTTCGGCGGCCGGATCGATTATCTCACCTATGCCGGCATCTACCGTGATGTGTGGCTAAGGGTGACCAACCCGGTCTCGATAGCCAATATCAAGATCGAGACCGCAAATGTTCTGACAGATGCAAAATCCGTTTCGGTCCGCTGTGACCTGAGCAACCCGCAGGGCGTTGCCTTTGCCGGGACGATCGACATCGAGCTGAAGAATTCAAAGGGTGAAGTCCTTGCCAGCGTCGCGTCGGAAACGGATGGCGCCAGCACCACGCTCTCGATGGAAGACCTCCCCGGGCTCGATCTCTGGACCCTCGACGATCCCGTTCTCTACGAGATTGCCGTCACGCTGACCTCCGCGGAGGGCTCGGATAGCTGCGCCTCTCACTTCGGCTTCCGCACGGCCGAATTCACATCCGAAGGCTTCCGCCTCAACGGCAAGCCGCTGAAAATCCGCGGACTGAACCGCCATCAGTCCTTCCCCTATGTCGGCTACGCTATGGGCCGCGCGGCCCAGGAGCTCGACGCGGATATTCTGAGAAACATGCTGAAGTGCAATCTCGTGCGCACCTCGCATTATCCGCAGTCGAAATGGTTCCTCGACCAGTGCGACCGCATCGGCCTTCTGGTGTTCGAGGAAATCCCCGGCTGGCAGCATATCGGCGACGAGGAGTGGAAACAGGAATCCATCCGCAACGTCCGCAGGATGATCGAGCGTGACTGGAACCATCCGTCGATCGTCATCTGGGGCGTGCGCATCAACGAATCCCTCGACGACGACGATTTCTATACGGAAACCAACCGGCTTGCGCGCGAACTCGATCCGACGCGACAAACGGGCGGCGTCCGCTACATCACCGATAGCGAGTTGCTAGAAGACGTTTACACCATGAACGACTTCATCCTCGGCAACGAGGAACTCCCCGGTGCCAACCGCCCGCGCACGGCGCTGCGCAGCCAGCAGGAATGCACCGGCCTGTCGCGCAACGTGCCTTATCTCATCACCGAATTCGGTGGGCACATGTACCCGACGAAAATCTACGACCAGGAACAGCGCCAGGCAGAGCACGTCCGCCGTCATCTCGAGGTGCTGAACGCCGCTCACGGCGATCCGTCTATCTCCGGCTGCATCGGCTGGTGCATGTTCGACTACAACACCCACCTGGATTTCGGCTCCGGCGATAGGGTCTGCTATCACGGCGTGCTCGACATGTTCCGTGAACCGAAATTCGCGGCTTATGTCTATGCCAGCCAGTGCGACCCTGCCGAGGAGATCATTCTGAAGCCGGTGACCTACTGGGCGCGCGGCGAGCGCAGCATAGGCGGCGTGCTGCCGTTGATCATCTTGACCAATTGCGACGAGGTCGAGCTGCGCTATGGTTCGCTCACCAAACGCGTCGGCCCGGACCGGGAGAATTTCCCGCACCTGCCGCACCCGCCGGTCGTCGTCGACCACCGGCATTTCAGCAATGACGAACTCGGCGTCTGGGGCCTGAAATGGGACGACGGCTTCTTTACCGGTTTCATCGATGGCAAGCCGGTGGCGAGCCTCCACATGGTCCCCAACCCGCTGCCGACGACGCTCGACATCCGGCCCGACCGCGAGTCGCTGAACGCTGAGGGTCGTGACAGCACCCGCGTGATTGTCCGCGCACTCGATCAGGTCGGCGCCCGCCTGCCCTTCCTGAACGACGTCGTCACGATCGAAGTCGATGGCCCGGCCCGCATGATTGGACCGAAGACGCTCGCTTTTCAGGGCGGCACGACAGGATTTTGGCTCGAAACGACGGGAGCACGAGGGGCGATCACGATCACCGCCTCTTCGCCGCGTTTCGACAGTGTTGCGCTGGACCTGCAGGCCATTTGATAGAACCGAGAACCCGTCGCCCGGTAGCGGGCGGCGGATGTCACGCGATGACGGGATAGCCCAGCCGCTGCGCCTGCCGTTCCAGCGCCACGAGCGGTTCATAGTCGGCATCGGACAGAACGACAAAATCCTTCAGCGCCAGCACATCGCGCACGGGACCAAGCGATGGCTCGGCGATCGCCTGCCGCAGCACCTGCCGCAGCACCTGCCGCAGCAGCGAAACCTCCTCGTCGGCAGCATCGCCCCGGGTGATAAGCGGCAATCCCGGCCCCCTGACCGTTTGGGAAAGGATGCGAACTCCCGCAAGGCTCTCCGGATCGAAACGCAGCACATTGCCATAGGTGACGCAATCGATCGCCGCCACATCCGCTTTTCCGGAGTTGATCGCCGCAATGCTGTTGCGATGCCCGCCCGTTTCTATCACCAAGGAAAAGAACCGCCCGTCCCGGGCCAGCGGCGCGATTGCCGCGCGAAACAGATTGACGCCGGAATTGCTGACGGGCTCATTGATTGCGGCTCGCGCGCCAACCAGGTCCTCCAGCGAACGGGCATCCGAACCCTTGCCGACAATGATGAAGCTGCATGTTGACGGCCCGTCACAGCCCGGATGGCCATAGATCGGCGTTGCCACCAGACGCACCTTGCCGCGCAGCAGTTTGACATAGGGAAAGCCGCAGGTCTGGGCCAGCAGCAGCCCGGGGTGCGTCCAGGCTTCATTGTAGCACACCGCCGTGTCGAGGCGGCCTGGAATATCGTCGAGACCCGCGCGATTCAGTGCATCGCTCAGGAAACGCCACAAAGCCGCGGTGGCTTCAGCGAGTGGAGGCGGGCTGGCATACATGGCGAGGCTGGCGAGGCGCATTCGGGAACTTTCGCAGGTTGCGGGCGTGCTTACCACGCCTCGGCTGGCGCGGGATCGCCGTATACCGGGATTTCGGCTTCGATCATGAGTGTTCGGGATGGGTCAACGTGTCATGCGGTTTCAGGAAGAACCGCCAGGCGATGTCCCAGTAGCTGTTATAGAGCAGACCGCCATTGCTGGCGATCAGAGCCTCCCGGTTCCTGCGATAGACGGAGGGCAGGTGATACCAGGAAATCCCGGGCTTCAGGTGATGCAGGACATGCAGGTTGTTGTAGAGAAACAGCAGTCCGAACACATGGCTGTTTTCCACGATCGCAGTTCGCTCCTCGTGCCGCTCGGCATAGCGGTGCTCGGCATAGGACCGCAGCCGTGTCATCGCAGCGCCCAGGTAGACGAAGCCGGAGACATAGAGCCAGAACGGCATGCCGCAAATTGCAATGATCCAGAAAAGCACGCCAGCCACGCCGATCATATGGACCGCCCAGATGCGTGCCCTGCCCGGTTCTCCCGCCACGAGCAACCGTCTTTCCTGTCCAAGAAAACTCAAGACCATGACGGCCGGTCCGATGGTCAGCCGTCCGAGCAGCGTCGTGTTCCAATGCGCAAGCAGCCTGCCGGCGGCACCCAGGCGCTGCCAGGCCGCCCTGGTGAAATAGGAGGATTCCGGATCCTCGATGGGATCCGTCAGATGCTCGTCGCGGTGATGGTCCAGATGGCTTTGGCGATAGATGTCATAGGGCAGCCAGAGCGACAGCGGGATCGATCCGATGGCATTGTTGATCCGCTGGTTGCCTGTCGGATGGCCATGGATGATCTCATGCTGCAGCGATCCCTGCCAGGCGATCAGCCAGCCGCCGGCAAACGCGACGAGGATCAGCGGCAGGGACTGCCACCAGAGGGTCAGCGCCAGAAAGCCTCCGTAGATCGCGATCGTCAGGAGAATGGTCGGCCATTCCACGCTGTGTTGAGGGACCTTGATGGCGTAGAATGGTCTAGCGGACATGCACTGTTATTCCTCTGGAGTTGAGGGAAATTACAGCGCGGCTGTCGATTTAGATAACTATGTTTATTTATTTTATAGACTAAAATTGAAAAACGTTCGCTTTCAAGGATTGGGGGTGCAGCTTTTACCATCCTCTTGCCGGTTTTCTCAGGCGAAATGGAAGATGGATCAGACCCACGACGCTGGCGTTTTCGGCAATCGTCCATCGGGATCAATGACGTCGAGGCGCGGCGTACCCTTTGCATTCCACCGCCAGAGCGCCACGCAGGTTCCGCCCGGCGACATGAAGGACGGATAGATCAACCCGTCAAAACCGAGGCCGATCAAGCGTTCGCGCAGACGGTGCGTTTCCGGCACCTTGCCGCTGTCGAGGTCCATCCGCCATTCGCAGCGATGAATGTCGGGCGAGCTTCCAAGCTCGGAGAGAATTGCCGAATGCGTCAGGTCGGCCAGAACGGCATCCTTGAGCTCCAGCTGCACGATCAGCGCCGGATGCTGCACGAAGCCCTGGTTGTACTCCGCCCAGGCGGTCGAGAGTTCGCGCGCCGCATAGATCGTCGGCGCGCCGACCGGGTTCCAGCGGCCACCGAAGCGCGCAGCACCCTCGCCTGAAAGCGGCGCAAAGGCCCATTGCGGCACGAAGGCGCGCCACAGGGTCAGCGTTTCAACGCAACTGTCAGGCATAAACGCCGGACCGCACCGCCTCAAGATAGGCCAGCACCTTGTCCGACTTGCCCTCGCTCACCAGATCATAGGCCGTCTTGCCGGCCCAGCCGGGGATTGGCTGGTGCTTGAACCAGATGGTCGCGCGGTTCTCGTCTCCGGCCATTTCACTGGCCATGGCAAGGATGCGCACGACCTGACTCAAGGCGCTGTCCACCTTGCGCGCGCCCGATTTCGCCGTCAGCGTGTTGCGGGCAACACCGATCAGCCGGGCAAGCTCGGACAGGGTGACGCCAAGCTGTTCCGAAACACGCGACGGCGACAGGAACGGCGACCGACCGTCGCTGAACCGGCTTGCCGCAATATCGAAGCTCAAGGCTGTCATGACGCATTCCTAACACATCTTGATAAAGACACTATCAAAATATGCTCAAATCATGCGCGTTTCAAGCGCATGACGCGATTAGACCGGTTTGCGCCAGCTCGGCTCCCGCTTCTCCAGAAATGCCGAAATGCCTTCGCGCGCTTCCGCCGTCTCCCATGCATCGGCCAGACGCTCGATCGTCGCCTCGATGATGTCGTCAGTGATCCGCATGCCGAGCGACCGCGCCAGGGCCTTCGAGCGTCCAACAGCGCCCGGAGCGACCTGCAGATAGGGTTGAATCTCCGCCTCCAGCGCCTTGTCGAGCACCGGCATTGGTACGACGCGCGTCACCAGTCCGGCCGCGTGCGCCTCGTGCGCGCCGATGATCTTCCCGGACATGAACAGCGGCCGCGCCTGGCCCTCGCCGATGCGAGCCACTACATAAGGGCTGATCGTCGCCGGAATGAGCCCGAGCCGCGTCTCTGTCAGCCCGAATTTCGCCGTGTCGGCAGCAATGACAACGTCGGCAACGGCAAGCAGGCCGATGCCGCCGCCAAAGGCATTGCCATGGACGCGGGCAATGACGGGTTTTGCCACGTCATTCAGCGCCTTGAACATCAGCGCCAGCCGCCGGGCCTCCGCCATCCGCGTCGCCCGGTCGGCTTCGACCTGCGCCTTCATCCAGCCGAGGTCGCCGCCGGCGCAGAAGCTCGCCCCCTCGCCTGTCAACTCGACCACGCGCACGAACCGGTCGACGCCCAATTGGCCGGCCACGTCGGTCAGCTCGTCGATCATTGTGCCCGAGAGCGCATTGTGTTTTTCCGGCCGGGCAAGCGTCAAGCGCGCCACGCCGCGATCATCGACGAACAAGCGAAGGGTCTCGAAAGTCATCATGAACTCCTCAAACTGCGAGCGAAATCCGCCGCCTTTTCAAGTGCATCCTCGTCAAGCCCCGTTTTGAAGCCGCGCGCTTTCAAATACCGGTCGACCAGCAGCGTATCGACGTTGCCCTTGGCGCCGGGGGCGTAAGGGCATCCGCCCAATCCGCCCACCGAAGCGTCGAACACGCGGATACCGCGTTCCAGCCCAACGCCGATGTTGTCGAGCGCCCGCCCCGACGTATCGTGAAAATGCCCGGCCAGCTTGGACGCGGGGATCGCCGTCAGCACGGCCGTCAACATGCGATCGATCGCCTCCGGCGTCCCCCGGCCGATCGTATCGCCGAGACTGATCTCGTAGCAGCCAAGCGCCATGAGCTGCGCGGCAACATCGGCGACGCTTGCGGGAGCGATCGCGCCATCATAGGGGCATTCTACCACGCAACTGACATAGCCGCGCATCGGAATGCCGTGCTGCCGGGCGACCTGCGCCACCGGGCAAAACCGCTCCAGGCTCTTCGCGATGGAGCAATTGATATTGTGCTGCGAAAAGCCTTCGGACGCCGAGGCAAAGATCGCAACTTCGTCCGCGCCCGCCAGAAGCGCTGCTTCGAAGCCCTTCATATTCGGTGTCAGCACCGCATAACGCACGCCCGGCCTGCGGCCGATGCCGGCCATGACCTCGGGCGCATCGGCGAGTTGCGGCACCCATTTCGGGCTGACGAAACTCGTGACCTCGATCCGTTCGAACCCGCAGGCCGAGAGCATGTCAACGAGCCTGATCTTGGCCGCCGTATCGATCAGGACCTTCTCGTTCTGAAGCCCGTCCCGCGGCGCCATCTCGACGATCGAGACGCGGTTTGAAGCGCCGCCTGTATCCGTTTTCGACATCACGCGGCCTCAGGCCTCAGCGACAGGAGAACGGTACCCTCGGAGGTCTGCTCGCCCTCAGTGACGTTCATGCTCTCGACAACCCCGTCCCGGCTTGCCGAAAGGGTCAGCTCCATCTTCATCGCCTCCATCACGATCAAGGCGTCACCCTTTGCGACCGTATCTCCCGCCTGAACGCGCACCAGCTTGACCAGTCCCGGCATCGGCGCAACGACACGATCGGTTCCGGCCGCACTCTCGGCCTCGCCATCGAGCGGATCAGGTACATGGAATTCATGGGCCCTGCCATCGAGTAGCAGCGTCAGGCCATGTGGAGCCTCAAGCAACAGCAGGCGAAGCTGCCGGCCATCGATCTCGGCATGGCACCCGCCGTCGAACCGGCCGAAAATGCGAACCGGCAGGACACGGCCGCCGATATGAACCGCAAACAGATCAAGCCCTCGCGCTGCCACCCGCAAGGCATGCCGCTGGCCGGCATGATCAAGCGTCACCGTGCGGGTCGCCTGCCCCCAGATCTGCCAGTGACCAAGCGACAGCCAGGGATCGCTGATCGGTCGTTTCCGCAAGATGTCGAGAGACAGAACCGCCGCCAGCGCCACCGCGGTCTCGTCGGGTGCCTCGGCGGCAGTGAGCGTCTCGACCTCCCGGTCGATGAGCCCGGTGTCGGGGTGCCCGGAGGCAAAGTCCGGCTGCTGGCTCAGACGGCGAAGGAATTCGAGATTGTTGGCGACGCCGCCGATATGGCTGTTTTTCAAAGCCTCCGTCAGTCGTGCGAGTGCCACAGCTCTGGTCGGGCCGTGCACGCTCAGTTTGGCGATCATCGGATCGTAATAGGGGCTGATGCGATCGCCCTGTCGCACGCCAGCATCGATCCGTGTGTCATCGTTGGGGAAGCTCAGATGCCACAGCGTGCCGATCGACGGCAGGAAACCCCGTGTCGGATCCTCCGCATAGACCCGCGCCTCGAAGGCCCACCCATCGATTGCAAGCTCGGACTGCTTGAGCGGCAAAGGTTCACCATTTGCCACCCGCAACTGCCATTCGACAAGATCGATCCCGGTGATCGCCTCGGTTACCGGATGCTCTACCTGAAGCCGCGTGTTCATCTCCATGAAGAAGAACTTGTCGGGCTGGAGCCCATCGGAGACATCGACGATGAACTCGACAGTGCCTGCCCCCTGATAGCCGATAGCCTGCGCGGCGCGAACCGCTGCCTCTCCCATGGTCATGCGCATTTCCGCCGTCATGCCCGGCGCCGGCGCCTCCTCGATCACCTTCTGGTGCCGCCGCTGCAAGGAGCAGTCGCGCTCGAACAGATGCACGACATTGCCGTTGCGGTCGCCGAAGACCTGGATCTCGATATGGCGGGGCCGTTGCAGATATTTCTCGATCAGCACTGCGCCGTCGCCGAAGGCCGCTTCCGCCTCCCGCCGCGCCGCTTCGAGTGCCGCGCTGAAATCATCCGGCTGTTCGACCCGGCGCATTCCCTTGCCGCCGCCACCGGCGCGCGCCTTGATCAGCACAGGAAAGCCGATCTCCGCGGCGCGCGCGCTCAGGAACGCCGCGTCCTGATTGTCCCCGTGATAACCGGGAACCACCGGAACGCCGGATTGCTCCATCAGCACCTTGGCCGCGTCCTTCAGGCCCATGGCGCGAATGGCAGCCGGCGATGGCCCGATGAAGGCCATTCCGGCCGCCTCGACCGCCTCGGCGAAATCCGCATTCTCCGAGAGAAACCCATAGCCGGGATGGATCGCCTGTGCGCCGCACCTTTGCGCCGCTCCGATGATACGCTCAATGGAGAGATAGCTCTCGGCCGCCACGGCAGTGCCGATGCGGAAGGCTTCGTCGGCCATTTCGACGTGAAGCGCCCCCGCATCGGCATCGGAATAGACCGCTGCCGTGCGGATGCCGAGCCGCCGTGCCGTGCGGATGATGCGGCAGGCGATTTCACCGCGATTGGCAATGAGGATCTTCGAAAACATGCTCTATCCGGTCTATTGCGCAGCGACGACTTCGACCTCGAGAAGCCAGGCTCCGTCGAAAATCCCGGCGATCACCACCGTCATCGCTGGTGCAAGGCTGCCGAGATACTCGCTGCGGATCTCGCGGTTGGCCGAGGCGTGATGCCGATCGGCGAGATAGGTCGTCACCTTGACGATATCAGCCTTGGTCATTCCCGCGGCTTTCAGCTGCGCATCGACGTTGAGCCAGACCTGACGGGCCTGCGCATCGAAGCCCGCCGGCACGGTGTCGTCGGATGTTGCCGGAATCTGGCCGCTGACGAGAAGCAGCCGCTGGAAATCCTCAAGCCGGACGGCCTGCGAATAGCCGCCGCGGGGTTGAGGGGCATTCTTGGCATTGAAAACGTCGCGTTTCATAGTCGTCTCCTCACATCCTGAACAGGCCAAAACGGGTTTCGTCTATCGGTGCATTCAAAGTCGCCGAAAGGGAGAGTGCCAGCACGTCGCGGCTCTTGCGCGGATCGATGATGCCGTCATCCCAGAGCCGCGCCGAGGCATAGAGCGGATGGCTCTGGGTTTCGAACAGGTCCAGCACCGGCTGCTTGAATTTTGCCTCGTCTTGCTCCGTCCAGGGCGTACCTGCCCGCTTCAGCGCATCACCGCGTACGGTCGCCAAAACGCCTGCCGCCTGCTCGCCGCCCATCACCGAAATCCGGCTGTTTGGCCAGCTCCAGAGGAAACGCGGCGAAAAGGCCCGGCCGCCCATGCCGTAATTGCCGGCGCCGAAGGAGCCGCCGACCAGCATGGTGATCTTCGGCACCTTGGTCGTCGCCACCGCCGTCACCAGCTTGGCGCCATGCTTGGCAATGCCTTCCGTCTCGTATTTCCGCCCCACCATGAAGCCGGTGATGTTCTGCAGGAAGACAAGCGGAATCTTGCGCTGTGAACACAGCTCGACGAAATGCGTGCCCTTCAGCGCCGATTCCGAAAACAGCACGCCGTTATTGGCGATGATGCCAACGGGAATGCCGTGCACATGGGCAAAACCGCAGACCAGCGTCGTGCCGTAGCGTGCCTTGAACTCATCGAGCCGCGAGCCGTCGACGATGCGGGCAATCACCTCGCGAATGTCATAGGGCGTGCGCAGGTCAGATGGCACGATGCCCGGGATATCGTCGGGATCGTAGACCGGCTCCTCCGGCGGCTTCCGTTCGACGGTCGCAATCGCTGGCCGATTGAGATTGGCGACGGTCCGGCGTGCCAGGGCCAGCGCATGCGCATCGTCGCGCGCCAGATGGTCGGCGACGCCGGATAACCGCGTATGCACGTCGCCGCCGCCAAGATCCTCGGATGAGACGATCTCGCCGGTTGCAGCCCGAACAAGCGGCGGGCCGGCCAGAAAGATCGTCCCCTGCCCCCCGACGATGATCGCCTCGTCCGACATCGCCGGCATATAGGCGCCGCCCGCCGTGCACGATCCCATCACCACCGCAATCTGCGGAATGCCGGCGGCCGACATGTTGGCCTGGTTGTAGAAGATGCGGCCGAAATGATCGCGATCCGGAAAAACCTCGTCCTGGTTCGGCAGGTTGGCGCCGCCGGAATCGACCAGATAGATGCATGGCAGATTATTCTCCGCCGCGACCTCCTGCGCCCGCAAATGCTTCTTCACCGTCATTGGATAATAGGTGCCGCCTTTGACCGTGGCGTCATTGCAGACGATCATGCAGTCGCGGCCGGAAACGCGGCCGATCCCGGTGATCAGGCCTGCAGCCGGCGCATCACCGTTGTAGAGGCCGTGCGCGGCGGTCAAACCGACTTCGAGGAAGGGCGTTGCCGGATCGACCAGCTGGGCCACGCGCTCGCGCGGCAGCATCTTGCCGCGGCTGACATGGCGTTCGCGCGCCACCTCGCCGCCGCCGCCGGCCGCCAGAAGCGCTGCCTCCTCCACCACGCGCATCGCTTTGCCCATTGCCGCGCTGTTTGCGCGGAATGCCTCCGAAGACGTCGAAATCTGCGATTTCAGAACGGCCATTCGTCCCCCGATCGACCAAACATTCTGCAGTCCTCCTCCCCTGGTGTCATGCCGTCTCGCCGAAAATCTCCCTGCCGATCAGCATCCGCCGTATTTCCGAGGTTCCCGCGCCGATTTCATAGAGTTTCGCATCTCTGAGCAGGCGGCCCGCGGGATAGTCATTCGTATAGCCGTTGCCACCCAGCACCTGGATGGTTTCGAGCGCCAGCGCCGTCGCCCGTTCCGCTGCATAAAGGATGCATCCCGCCGCGTCCTTGCGGGTCGTCTCGCCGCGGTCGCAGGCGGATGCCACGGCGTAGACATAGGCGCGCGCGGCATTCAGCGTCACGTACATGTCGGCGATCTTGCCCTGCATCAATTGGAATTCTCCGATCGGCTGACCGAATTGCTTTCTTTCATGCAGATAGGGGACCGCGGCGTCGAGGCAAGCCGCCATGATGCCGATTGGGCCGGCAGAGAGCACGACGCGCTCGTAGTCGAGGCCTGACATCAGGATGCGGACACCGCCGCCGACGCTTCCGAGCACATTCTCCTCCGGCACCTCGCAATCGCTGAAGATCAGTTCGCAGGTGTTGGAGCCCCGCATGCCGAGTTTGTCGAGCTTCTGGCCGGTGGAAAAGCCGGAGAAACCCTTTTCGATCAGGAAGGCCGTTATGCCGCGCGGACCGGCCTGCGGATCAGTCTTGGCATAGACCACCAGTACATCGGCATCCGGACCATTGGTGATCCACATCTTGTTGCCGTTCAGCACATAACGATCACCGCTCTTGTCGGCCCTGAGCTTCATCGAGACGACATCGGAGCCGGCGCCCGGCTCAGACATCGCCAGCGCGCCCACATGCTCGCCGGAAATGAGCTTCGGCAGATATCGAGCCTTCTGCGCATCCGAGCCGTTGCGGTTGATCTGGTTGACGCAGAGATTGGAATGCGCCCCATAGCTCAGGCCAACCGAGGCCGAAGCGCGGCTGACCTCCTCCATCGTCACGCAATGGGCGAGATAGCCGAGACCGCTTCCGCCGTAAGCTTCGTCCGCGGTGATGCCGAGCAACCCAAGATCGCCCAACTCCCGCCAGAGCGGCGTCGGAAAACTGTTGTCCCGATCTATGTCGGCTGCATGCGGGGCGATGCGCTCGCTGGCAAACCGGCGCACGGTCTCTCGCAGCACCTCGATTTCTTCGCCCAGAGCAAAGCTCAAACCACCTGAATACATCGGGCCACCTCCCTGTCACGCTGCTCCATGGTGTGCGAACGATCCACCGCGACCGCAACCCGGGGTGCTTGGCGGACGCTGCTCTCCTCCGAGTTCACAGCCATCGTGTGATGCCGGCGCAGCGGGCTCCTCTTCCGCCGCGTCGGTATCGAATTTCGAGACTATCACACCCGCGCAACAATTTCCGAACCAAGACAGGGGCTTGCACGCACGATTTGCAAATAATCGCCGCGGCAAAGCCGTCGTTTCGATTGCCCGGGCAATCGCTTACGTCGCTCTCGCCCTTGCATACGACGCCGACAAGCTTCAAGACGGGACCGCGACAACGGCAACGGACAGATCATGGCAGTAAAACAGATCGCGATCATCGGCGGCGGGCCGGCGGGCCTGATGGCGGCAGAGGTGCTGTCGCTGTCCGGCCATGCGGTGACGGTCTATGACGCGATGCCAACCTTCGGCCGGAAATTCCTGCTGGCCGGCAAATCCGGCCTCAACATCACCCATTCCGAGGACTACGAACGCTTCGCCAGCCGCTTCGGAGCAGCTTCCGACCGGCTGCGTCCCGCGCTCGACGCCTTTACGCCCGCTGACGTACGGGCATGGGCGGCAGGGCTCGGGACGGAAACCTTCGTCGGCACGTCGGGTCGTGTTTTTCCGAGCGTCATGAAGGCATCGCCGCTCCTTCGCGCGTGGCTCGGCAGGCTCGAAGCGCAAGGGACAAAGCTGCTGAAACGTCATCGCTGGACGGGTTTTGTCGGCGACGATCTTGTTTTTGAAACGCCGAATGGAAGGGCCGTGATCCGCAGCGAAGCGACGCTGCTCGCGCTCGGCGGCGCCAGCTGGCCGCGCCTGGGGTCGGATGGAGCCTGGACCACGCTGCTGCGAAACGAGGGCGTTGAAATAACCGACCTTCAACCCGCCAATTGCGGCTTCGACGTTGCCTGGAGCGATATCTTCAAAACCCGCTTTGCCGGCGCCCCGCTGAAAACGGTAACGGCCACGTCGGATGCCGGGACCTTTCCCGGCGAACTCGTGATCTCCAGACACGGCATAGAGGGCAGCCTCGTCTACGCACATGCAGCCGCGTTGCGGGACCGGCTTTCCTCAGATGGACGGGCAGATCTGCGCATAGATCTCGCGCCGGGAAGAAGTGTCGAACGCCTGGCGCGAGACCTTGACCGGCAGGACACAAAGGCCAGCCTGTCCAACCGTTTGCGCAAGGGCGCGGGGCTCGAAGGCGTCAAGTCCGCCCTGCTGCGGGAACTGCTCCCGGAAATCGCGCTCGCCGATCCGCAACAACTTGCACGATCGGTCAAGGCGCTGCCGATCCCAGTGCTTAGGCCGCGGCCGATCGCCGAAGCGATTTCGTCGGCGGGCGGTGTCCGCCTCGATGATCTCGACGAGCGATATATGCTCAAATCCCTGCCCGGTATCTTCGCCACGGGAGAAATGCTGGACTGGGAGGCGCCGACCGGCGGCTATCTGCTGACCGCCTGTTTCGCCACCGGCCGCGCCGCCGCGCGCGGCATCATGGAATGGCTGCAAGCCCGGCAATGATCTTGCCTCAGTTCGACGATTTTAGTTGTGACGTCTGGTCGATCAACTCGAAAATGGTGGAGATCGGCACCACATCGTCCGACCGCAGCTTGATCAATCCGTCCTTGCCGACAAGCAGCAGGGCAAAGACGCCATCGTCGACATCGAGATCGTAGCGGATGGCGGACGGATTGAGATCGAAATGCGGCCCGAACAGCACCTTCACATCGTCGCGGCCGACTTCCAGCACGATCAGATCGCGCTCCTGCAGCCCCTCAGTTTCGGCCGCCAGCATATTGGCCTGGCGCGTGGCCTTACTGCGGTCCTTGCAGGGAAAGATGACGAGAACGCGGTAGCGCCATTCGAAATCGACAAGGCTTTCGCCGCCATGCTGCGGATCGACACCCATGCCGAACACATCGGCAGTCAGTGATTTCAGCATCGCTTTGATCCCTCGTGATTGTGAACCATGAGGGGACAAACAGACAGGCCGGCGTTTGGTTCCGCATTTTTGCTCAGGGATAGAGTTATTGAACGAGGATCGCCCGAAAATCATTGACGTTCGTGCCGGTCGGCCCCGGCTTGAAGATGTCGCCGATCGCATCGAAGGCGGACCAGCTGTCATTGCGGTCGAGAAGCGCCGCGGCATCGATATTGTTCGCGGCAAGACGCGCAATCGAAGTACCATCGGCAAACGCCCCGGCATTGTCTTCAGACCCGTCGATCCCATCCGTATCCGCTGCGAGCGCCGAGACACCAAGGTATCCGTCGATCCCCAGAGCCAGGGACAGAAGAAACTCGCTGTTGCGCCCGCCCTTGCCCTTGCTCCTGCCTTCTTCCTTGATCGTCACGGTGGTCTCGCCACCGGAGAAGATGATGACGGGCTTCTTGAACGGCCGGTTGCGCACGGCAATTTCGCGTGCGATCGCGGCATGCACACGTCCGACCTCGCTCGCCTCTCCTTCCATCGCATCGGAGAGAATGACGGCCTCGACGCCGGCCGCGCAGGCTGCCTCCACGGCTGCCTCCAGCGAAGCCGCGGCCGATGCGACGAGACGGACGCTATTTTCTGCAAAACGCGGATCGGAGGGTGTTGGTGCGGCGCAGTTTCCACCGCGGATGAAATCCATGACTTTTTGTGGCAGGTCCAGC
>UCOA01000157.1 GCA_900474095.1 Hyphomicrobiales bacterium
GATGGCGGTCAACTCGCCGAGCCCGCCGCTTTCGACAAGCCGGCGGATGCGGCGAATGCCCGATATGAAGCGGCGGTTCTGGACGATCGCATGGACTTTACCGGCGGCGGCGGCCTGAGCGATCATCGACCGCCCCTCCTCGATCGAGGAGGCCATTGGCTTCTCGCTCAGCACATGGCATCCATGCGCCAGCGCGGTCGCGACGACGTCGTGGCGGGCGGCGGGAATAACGACGTCGAAAACCATGTCCGCCGCGGTTTCAGCCAGTACGGTCCCAAGGTTGCGGCCGATGACGGCATCGCTCAGACCGAACTCTTCGGCAAGCGCCTTAGCCGCCATCGGGTTGACATCGACGAGGCCGACGACATCAACCGCGGTTCTGATTTCAGGGGTATCCGCGATCGCTTTTAGCCAGCCTCTGGCCATAGCTCCGCATCCGCACAAAACTGCACGCAAAATGGGATTCTCCTCCTAAAGTCTACGGTTTTCGCTCCTTTTCGATCACCGTAAACGTTTACGGTACTATGAACGAATTTTGATACGTGTCAATAGATGGACATTGGGCATACCAAAATCGCACGTTGAAAGCGGCTGGAATGACGGGCATACGCAGGCTTGCACAACATCTGGACATTTCCATCGGAACCGTGTCGCGGGCGCTGAACGGGCGGCCAGACGTGAACGAGGAAACGCGCAAAAGGGTGCTCGAGGCCGCAGCCGAACTCGGCTACGTGCCCAACCAGTCCGGTCGCAGCCTGCGCCAGGGCACAACCAATATCATCGGGTTCATGATGCAGACCGGAGCCGAGATCACCGGTCAGGGCGACACCTTCTTCATGAGCGTCTTCGATGGTGTGCAGACCGTCTTTGCCCGCCATCATCTCGATCTCGTCGCACTCCTCTGTTCGTCGCAGGAAGACCCGGACGACTATCTCCGCCGCGTTGTCGCCCGCGGGTTCGCCGATGGTCTGATCCTCTCCGCGACACAGCGGCACGATCCCCGCCTCGAGTTCCTGGCCAAGCGCAAAATTCCCTTCGCCACGCTCGGGCGTAGTCTCACTGACGTCGGCCAGCCCTGGCTCGATCTTGATTTCGAGGGGATGGCGCAAACATCGATCGACAGGCTGGTGGCAAAGGGCCACCGCCGGATCGCGGTCACCAGGCCGCATGACGATACGAACCTCGGCTATCTTTTCGTCGACCAGGCCGCCGGCGCGCTTGCGGCGCACGGCCTCTCCATGGATCCCGATCTCGTCTTCCGCTCAACGCCCAACGAGGCTGGCGGCTATCAGATTGCCCGTGATCTGCTTTCGAAGCAGGACAGACCGACCGCAATCGTGCTGGTTAATGAAACCAACGCGATCGGCTTCTATCGCGGAATGAACGAGGCCGGCCTTCAGCCGGGGCGCGATATCGCCATTATCGGACGTCACAGCCCGCAGTCGCATTTTCTGTCGCCGAGCCTCACTGGCTTTTCCCTGTCGCGACGCGATCTCGGCATCGCGCTCGCCGAAACGCTGCTCGCGACAATGCCGGCCTTCAGCCATTTTTACCCGAATGCGGAACTGCGGAAGATCTGGCGGGAAGAACTGATCGAAGGTGAAAGCGACGCCTTCACATTGCCTGTTTGATCAGCGCCAGAGGCGGTATCGCAGCTATTCTTCGCGGCTTGAACACCGGAAGTATCCGGTGCAAATGGGACAGGCTCTCCTCTGACACCGGAAAACAGCCCACATGCCCGGACCGACACTCGACCCGATTGAAACCGATCACATCCTGCCCAAGAAAGCCGGCGTCGTCGTTATCGGCGGCGGCATCATCGGGACAAGCACCGCGCTGTTCCTTGCCGAGCGGGGCGTCGATGTCGTGCTTTGCGAAAAGGGCGTTCTCGGCGGCGAGCAATCCAGCCGCAACTGGGGCTGGGTCCGCGTGATGGGCCGAGATAGGCGGGAAATTCCGCTGGCAATCGAATCCTTGCAAATCTGGGACGGGCTTGACGCACGCGTTTGCGGTCAGACCGGTTTTCGCCGTTCTGGGATTCTCTATATCTCCGAGAATGAAACGGATATCGCCAACCGCGATGCCTGGCTGAAACTTTCCCAGGCCCACGGGCTCGACACGCGCCAGATCGGCGCAGACGAGACGGCTGCCGTGATGCTGGGCGCCGGGCGGCGATACAAGGGCGCGCTCTATACGCCAAGCGACGGCCGCGCCGAACCGCAAAAGGCAGTGCCGGCGATTGCGATAGGCGCGCGCCGGGCAGGTGCCCTGATCGTGACGGGCTGCGCCGTGCGCGGCCTTGAAAAAAGCGCAGGCCGTATCAGCGCCGTCATCACCGAGAAGGGCCGCATCGAGACTTCCGCCGTCGTGCTTGCCGGCGGCGCCTGGTCGCGTCTGTTCTGCAAGGGACTTGGCATCCGGCTGCCGCAACTGAAAGTCCGCAACTCGGTACTGCGCACCAGCGCGGTGAATCGAGGGCCGGATGGTGCAGGCGCCACCGCGACCTTTGCCTATCGGAAACGGCTGGACGGCGGCTACACGATCGCCAATGGCGGCATCAACATGCATGCGCTGGTGCCGGACAGTTTTACCTTCTTCCGCGAATTCCAACCTGCCAGGAAGGTCGAGGGCGGATCGGTGCAGCTCGGTCTCAGCGCTCGAAGCTGGCAGGAACTATTCGAAATCCCCGCCGTCCCCCTCGACCGACCCGGCGCATTCGAACGACAGCGGATTCTCGATCCGAGCCCGGATGGCAGAGCCGCCTTGAACGCGCTAAGGGCCGCCACGGAAGCCCTGCCGGTACTGCGCGATGCGAAGGTGGAGCAGATCTGGGCGGGCTTGATCGATGTGACACCGGATGCGGTCCCGGTCATTTCCACCCTCGACAGCCTTCCCGGTCTGGTCATTGCGACCGGATTTTCGGGCCACGGCTTCGGCATCGGCCCAGGTGCGGGGCATCTCGCTGCCGATCTGGTCACGGGCAGCAGGCCACTCGTCGATCCCTCCCCGTTCCGCTTCACCCGCTTTTCCGATGGAACGCCAATCGAAATCGCGCCGCCAGTCTGATTACCAGCGGAGCGACGCGGTCAGAACCGGTGCATCCCAAAGGCCCCTCAGGTGGTCGTTCAGCACAGTCACGGTAATGGAGACACCGGCCATATCGAGCGACGTGACATACGTCCCGACAAGGCTGCGGACAACGGTCGCGCCGTGTCCTTCGAAAAAGGTCTGCGCAAGACCGAAGACCAGATAAAGCTCAGACAGCGGCGTCCCGCCGAGACCGTTGACAAACAGCAGTACCGATTGTCCAGCGAGCGAACCGTAGTCTTCAAGGATATGTCCGCAGATCAGGTCGACGATCGCCGATGCATCTTTTATCTGGTCGCGCGCGCGCCCAGGCTCGCCATGGATTCCGACGCCGATTTCCATCTCGTTCGGCCCCAGCACGAAGGTTTCCCGCGACGTCTGCGGCACCGTCGTGCCCTTGAGCGCCACGCCCATCGTCCGCGTTGCGGCAACGACGGCATCGCCGAGCGCTTTCAACTCTTGCAGATCGGCACCGCCCTGAGCGGCCGCCCCGACGATCTTCTCGACGACGAGCGTGCCCGCGACACCGCGCCGGCCTGTCCCCCGCGCCGATCGCTCGACGGCGATATCGTCGTTGACGATGATGGTCTCGATGCGATGTGCTCCGCCGGCCATCGCCATTTCGGCTGCCATTTCGAAATTCATCACGTCGCCATCGTAGTTCTTGACGATCAGCAGCGTGCCGGCACCACTGGCCGTTTCGCGGATCGCACCCCAAATCTGGTCGGGCGTTGGCGACGTGAAGACATGTCCAGTGCAGGCGGCATCCAGCATGCCGTGGCCGACAAAGCCGGTGTGCATCGGTTCATGGCCAGCGCCACCCCCGGAAATTATCGTGACCTTGCCCGGCGTCAGCACCCGGCGGCGGACATGCTTCTTTCCCTCGCCGAACAGAACGATGTCGCCATGCGCGGCAACGAACCCCTCCAGGCAATCCTGCGCCAGCGTCCCGGCGCCGTTCATGAATTTTTTCATCTTCCGCTCCTTGCAGGAATGCTATCCCAGCGGGGCGAATATTCCAGAGGTGTTGTGAGCACGATTCCAAGGTCGAACGGATGGGAGAGCAACTCAGTCTCCCTCGCCGGACAGAACGACGATCCTCTGGATGAAATCCTGGACAGCCTCGTCAAGCATCCGGTTCCTCCGCTCGTCACCGAAATCGGCGACCATCAGCGTCAATTGCCGGAGGCCGCCGGCATTGCCGAGATCAGGCAGCTTGCCCGGATGCGCCACCTGATAAGCTTGGAGAAAACGGTCCTGCTCGGCCTTGCTGACGTGGCAGACCTGGAAGATCGTCGCCAGATGCCGGGCCGGAAGCGGTGTTGCATAACCCGGGCTGGTGATCTGCGTGACAAAGCTGCGATGTTTGCCGAGCGCTGCGGCGAGACGCTGGCGTGTACCGGAGGGCCGGTTGTCGATGATTGCGGCGAGGATGGCCTTGTACGCCGTGATGGCATCTTCGCTTACGTCGCGTGCCATGTCAGCCTTCCATCCTTGCCTGCGCCAGCACCGCCTTTACGGCAGGCAACTGCGATGGAGCAACGGAAATCTGCCCTATGCCACTCGCGATCAGCGACGGCAGCAATGCCGGGTTACCGGCAAGGTCTCCGCAGATGCCGATCGGTTTGTCCATGTCACGCGCGATCCTTACCGTCTGTGCGATCAGCCGCAGCAAGACAGGGGTCGACTGATCGTACAGGTTCGCAACGGAAACACTATCACGCGCGGAAGCGGTCAGAAATTGCGCCAGGTCATTGGTGCCGAGTGAGAAGAAGTCGGCCGCTTCGAACGTGTCAAGCATCATAGCCGCAGCCGGAACCTCGACCATCATGCCGATGTCGGGAACGCCTATGTCGATATTCCGATGGACCAGGCCCGCGGCCTCCTCCTCGAAAATCCGGCGCGTGTCCTCAACCTCGCTGGGGACGGTGACCATCGGCAACAGGACTTTCAGCGGCCCCAATGCCGCAGCCCGTAAGAGCGCCCGGGCCTGGATCCGGAGCATCGCCGGCATCGCCAGAAGCAGGCGGATCCCGCGCATTCCGAGAAAAGGATTGCGCTCCTCGAGGGCGAACCCGCCCAGCGGCTTGTCTCCGCCAAGATCGAAAAGGCGGATGGTGACCGGTTTGCCGGCTGCCCAATCCAACATTTCCACGTAAAGATGATACTGCTTTTCCTCATTCGCCAGATCCGCAGCAGACGACAGGAGAAACTCGGTTCGCAACAGCCCGATGCCCTCGCAGACATTCGAGTCGAGGCTATGAATCTCCGCGATGTCGCTGATGTTGACCAAAATCTCCAACCGGCAGGCTGGACGACCGGCAGGGAATGGAGCCGAAAATCGGGCCGGTGTCTGCGATGCAGTTTTTTCTCCCATCGCTGCGACCGCAATATCGGCGCCGCTTGGATGTACGACGACGAGACCGGTGCTGCCGTCAACCAGGACCGGAGCCTCGGGCTCGATAGCGAGACCGCCGACGCCGACGACCATAGGCACGCCTTTGGCGCGGGCGAGCAGCGCCACATGGCTTGCGGTGCTTCCGGCGGCAAGCGCAATGCCACCGCCCCCGGTCCAGTCATGGGCAAGAAAAAGACTGGGCGCCATGTCCTTGCCGACAAAAACCGACCCCTTGGGAAAGTCGGCCGGCGGCCTGCCTTCGAGGACGCGAAGAACCCGATCGCGGATATCGATGACGTCGACGGCCCGCGCTCGAATATCGCCGTCGTCCGACTGCTCGAACCCGGCAATATATTCCTCGAGAGCCGTCACCCAGGCAAGCGCCGCATTCTGTCCCTCGGCGATATGCTCCGCCGCCATGTCGCCGATCACCGGGTCGCGCAACATCTCGACCTGGAACTCGAGGATGTTCGCACTCGACCGATCAGTCCGCGCCATCAAGTCTTCGAGGGAACTGGCGGCCTCATCAATCGCGCTTCTGAGAAGATCGAACTCCAGCGAAGGCGACACGCCGCCATCGACGGGGCTCCACGGTTCCGAAGGCACGTGCGCAGGGCCGATCGCATGTCCCTGGCCATTGCCTTGACCTTGCAGCCTAAGCGCCCCGGACATGCGGTCTTTCCTCCCCGAGATCATTGACGAACAAGGCTGCGAGAACCGAGATCGCTTCATCGGACCTCAAGCCATGTGCCCTGATCCTGAGTGTCGATCCCTTGCGGATGCGCGCGCCCATGACCTTGACGATGCTTTTGGCATTGAGCCAAAGACCAGAGCGATTGACCTCGATCTCGATCACGCAGGGAAACGATTTGGCAAGCCGGGTAAAGGTCACCGACGGCCGCGCATGCAGACCGACGCCGTGGGTGATAAGCAGCTCGACGGAGGCATGGCCAGCCGCGGAACTCGCTTCTCCATAGACGCCGTGTCGCTTGTCCGTCATGGTGGGGAAAGCTCCTGCGCTGTCGCGACCACCTTTGCCAACGATGCCCCGCCGGAGGCTTCCGCGCCGGCGATCACTGCCCCTTCGACGATCGGCGCATTGCAGATGACGATGCGTGCCGCCCGCTCCTTGCCAATCATTTCGATCGCCATTTCGCTGTTGGTTTCCGCCCCTCCGAGATCGACGAAAACCGCCACTCCGGCTTCCGACCAGGCCTCCTCGATTGCCTTCAGGATGGCGCTTGTATCAGTGCCCAGCCCGCCGGCCGGATTACCGCCGCACCAGGCGAGCGGCACGCTGTCTCCGACCATCTGGCGCACCATGTCGGCCGCGCCGCGCGCGACGAGGGGAGAATGCGAGACGATGACGATGCCGACATTCTCGTTCCTGCTTGTCATGCCGCACCTGCCTTTGCCAGTTCCTGGCAGACGGTCTTGCAAAGAAGCGCGCAGCTGGCGGCACCCGGGTCCATATGCCCGATCGACCGCTCGCCGAGAAACGAGGCGCGTCCGCGCATGGCCTTCATGTCGATGGTCATGTCGGCAAAACCCTGAGCTTTTTCCGCTAGGTCTGGGAGAGGCGTGTCGCTTATCAGCGCCTCGCTAACAGGGCAAAGAACGTCGAGCATGGTTTTCTCGCCTGGCGACGATTTTCCGCGCCGCGCGACAGCGGCGACCGACTGTTGAAAAACATCTGGAAATTTTACCGGCGGCGACTCGGCGGCAAGGCCCTTGCCGATCTCCAAGAGCAGCGTGCCATAGAGCGGTCCGGCTGCGCCGCCGATGCTCATCACAAGGACCGTGCCTGCGGCAATCATCGCTTCGGAGACTGGCATTGCGGCAAGCTGCCGGCTCTCCGCCGCCAGAGCCTCCAGCCCGCGCCGCATATTGGTGCCATGATCGCCGTCGCCGATCGCGCGATCGAGGTCGCATAGATGGGTTTCGTGTTCCGCAATCACATTGCGGCAGGGCGCG
>UCOA01000228.1 GCA_900474095.1 Hyphomicrobiales bacterium
CAGTCGCGGTCTCTCAGCAGCTTGAAGCGCTCTTCGGCGTCGATCATGTCCGAAGTGCTATCGCTGGATGGGCAGACGATAGCAACAATTTCCGGCTGCACTCATCGCTCGGATACCAGACCCCGGCAAACGTGCCGGAACCATCGCTACCGGCTCCACCACTACGCAAAATGAAAGCTTCGCGTATCCGCCGGTTGCTCACACCGCGCCATTTGGCGTTCGAAACCGCCGAGGCTCCAATCGCAATCGGTTGAAAGTTCCGTGGCAGGTCATGAGTTCGAAATCATCTGGCCGCCATGCTTGCGACCAGATCGCTGAACCTCTCGCCCTGAATGCCCACATGCGACCGCAGCAACCGGCGGGCTTCCTTTCCGTCGCCAGCAAAGATCGCCTCGACGATGCCGCAATGTTCCGAGAAGGACGTCGACAGGCGGTTGCGCACGCGCAACTGCAGGCGGCGGTAAGGGCGCAGGCGCCGGTGCAACTGCGCGCATTGCTCCTCAAGGAAGTCGCTTCGGCTCGCCGCGTAGATGGCCTTGTGGAACTCCTCGTTGTCGTAATAATAGGCGTCGCTGTCACCGGCCCCGGCGGATCGCTCGCAGCGACTGTGGGTGGCCGTGATCGCTTTTCGTGAGTCCTCGTCCAGCCGCCGGGCGGCAAGCGACCCCGCCAGGCCCTCGAGTTCCGCCATGACCTCAAACATCTCATAGATGCGATGCGGTCCCGGATTGATAACGACAGCACCTCGGCGCGGACGGATTTCGATCAGGCCAATGGCGTCGAGTTGCATCAGCGCCTCGCGCACCGGCGTTCGCGAAACTCCGAACCTACTGGCAAGCACCATCTCGTCCAGGCGCGCGCCAGGTGCGAACTCGTTGGAAAGAATTGCATTTTCGATTTCGTCGCGGAGCCATCGGCCGACATTCTCGGACATTCGTTCCATTTCCGTCATACACAAATGTTAATCTTGTATACACGATTGTTGACGTCGTGTACGAAACGTGACAATCTACATACTACCGGTGAAACCCGGCGAGGGGAAGTGACCATAAAACCGTCCGTGCATCGATCAAGAGAGGAGAATGGCATGTCTGAGGCTTCCTTCTTCACCGACATGATACAGAGCATCACGGATCGCGGACGCCAGCTTCTGTTTTCCGGCTCGCGCACCACTCAAGTCGCGGCTGAAGTCGATCTCCAGACGCTCTGTGAAATGCTGCTATCGAGCCGGGGCGAAGCGTCAGGCATGGCCATTGCTGCTGAAATACTCGGGCGCTGGGGGGCGCTCGAAAGCGAGGGTGCGCAGAAATTCCTTCATATGCTTCATGAAAAGTTTGGGCCCGATACCACCAAGCTCGACCAAGCGATTGAAAATTACCGCACTGACAAAAGCTCCTCCGCGGTCATTGCTCTTCACCAGGCGGCCGAGCCGCGGCGACAGGAGCTCCTGCGCCGATTAAACCACGCGCCGAACGGCACCGCCAAGCTCGTCCGGATGCGGCAACAGCTGCTTGCTTCGAAAGAGCAATCCGCAGAATATCATGCGCTTGACGCCGACTTCGCACATCTGTTCGGCTCCTGGTTCAATCGCGGCTTTCTTACGCTCAGACCTATCGATTGGTCGACGCCGGCTTATATCCTTGAAAAGATCATCAAATACGAGGCTGTGCACGAGATCGCCGGCTGGGAGGAGTTGCGCCGTCGCTTGGCGCCGGCCGACCGTCGATGCTTTGCATTTTTCCACCCTCGATTGGCCGACGAGCCGCTTGTGTTCGTCGAGGTGGCGCTCACACGATCCGTACCAAGGGCGATCGGAGATGTGCTCGACGAGGACAGGGAGCAGATCAATGCCGACGAGGCAACGACGGCCGTCTTTTATTCGATCTCCAACTGCCAGGATGGCCTGCGCGGAATCTCGTTCGGTAACTTTCTGATCAAGCAGGTCGTGGACGATCTGCGCAGAGATCTGCCCCGGCTGAAGAATTTCGTCACGCTGTCGCCGGTCCCGGGCTTCGCCCGTTGGCTTGCCAAGGCGCGTGCTTCGGCCGCCGATACGCTGCTGTCAGAAGCGATCCGCGAAACACTGATGCTGCTCGATGATCCGACCTGGGCCGAAGACGAGAACAGGGTGGTCGAGGTGGAGCGCGTATTGTTGCCGCTCGCGGCGCGCTATTTCCTGATCGAGCGGACACCGGAGGGCCGCCCGGTCGATCCGGTCGCCCGCTTCCATCTCGGCAACGGCGCTCGACTGGAAAGACTGAATTTTCTTGGCGACCGCTCGACCAAGGCGATGCAGCAGGCACACGGCCTGATGGTCAACTATCTCTACAAGCTCGATGACATCGTGGCCAACCACGAGGCATTAGCGCAACGCGGCGAGGTGATTGCTTCGCCGGCCGTCAAAAGCTTGCTCAACCAGAACGACCAGAGCGGCTCCCGGCCGTTCGCACAAATAATGAACTCGACGCTTGGAGGAGGGCGAAAGTGAGCAACCATCTTTTCGACGCCATACGGGCTGCCGCGCCCGGTGACGCACCGTTCATCAGGACCGACAGCAATCGCACATGGACCTACCATGACGCGTTCGCTCTTTCCGGCCGCATTGCCAATGCGATGGACACGCTCGGCATTCGCCCGGGCGACCGCGTTGCGGTGCAGGTCGAGAAAAGTGCCGAGGCCCTGATCCTCTATCTTGCCTGCCTTCGCAGCGGCGCGGTCTACCTGCCGCTCAACACCGCCTATACGCTGGCTGAGCTCGACTATTTCATCGGCGATGCAGAACCGCGCTTGGTGGTCGTTTCGTCGATCGCTCGCGGTGGCGTCGAGAAAATCGCGAAGCCCCACGGCGCCATCGTTGAAACGCTCGACGCTGATGGCACCGGATCGTTGCTTGATCTCGCACGCGATGAGCCGGCCGACTGTATCGATGCCTCGCGCTCCGCAGACGACCTGGCTGCGATCCTCTACACGTCGGGAACGACGGGACGCTCCAAGGGGGCTATGCTCACTCATGGGAACCTGCTTTCGAACGCGCTGACCTTGCGCGACTATTGGCGCGTCACCGCCGACGACCGGCTGATTCATGCCTTGCCAATCTTTCACACGCATGGGCTGTTCGTCGCCACGAACGTCACACTGCTCGCCGGCGCCTCGATGTTCCTTCTGTCGAAATTCGATGCCGACGAGGTGGTTTCACTGATGCCGCAGGCAACGATGCTGATGGGCGTGCCGACATTCTACGTGCGCCTCCTGCAAAGCGCGCGCCTTGACAAAGAGGCGGTCGCTAACATCCGCCTCTTCATTTCCGGTTCTGCCCCACTGCTTGCCGAGACGCATACCGAGTTCCAGGCCCGTACCGGTCACGCGATCCTTGAGCGCTACGGCATGACGGAAACCAATATGAACACATCGAACCCCTATGAGGGGAGACGGATTGCCGGAACCGTCGGCTTCCCGCTGCCGGGCGTGACGGTGCGCGTTACCGATCCCGCCACCAGCGCCGTGCTGCCGGCTGATGAAACCGGCATGATCGAGATCAAGGGGCCGAACGTCTTCAAGGGTTATTGGCGCATGCCGGAAAAGACCGCGGCCGAATTCACAGCCGACGGTTTCTTCATCAGCGGCGATCTCGGCAAGATCGACGGCGACGGCTATGTGCATATTGTCGGTCGCGGAAAGGACCTGGTGATTTCGGGTGGATACAACATCTATCCGAAAGAGGTCGAGGGCGAGATCGACCAGATCGAGGGGGTGGTTGAGAGCGCCGTGATCGGTGTGCCGCATCCCGATTTCGGCGAAGGCGTGACGGCCATCGTCGTGCGCAAGCCCGGCGTCGTGCTCGATGAAAAGGCCATCGTCAGCGCACTCCAGGACCGTCTCGCGCGCTACAAGCAACCCAAGCGTATCATCTTCGCCGATGACTTGCCGCGCAACACCATGGGTAAGGTTCAGAAGAACATCCTGCGGCAGCAATACGCCGATCTGTACGCCAGGACGTAAGACGACCGCGCCCTCTGGGAGGAGGGAGCGTCGACATCCCGTATCAATCTTGACAACAACAACTACGGCGCTGGAGGCGTCGGAGGGAGGGGAATCATGGGTATTGAAGTACTGTCCATAGGGCTGCTCGTCGCTATGTTCATCATCGCGACGATCCAGCCCATCAACATGGGTGCACTGGCGTTCGCCGGCGCCTTCGTGCTCGGCTCGATGATCATCGGGATGAAAACCAGCGACATTTTTGCCGGCTTTCCGAGTGATCTGTTCCTGACGCTCGTCGCCGTCACCTACCTCTTCGCCATCGCGCAGATCAACGGCACGATCGACTGGCTCGTCGAATGCGCCGTCCGGCTGGTGCGCGGGCGGATCGGCTTGATTCCCTGGGTGATGTTCCTCGTCGCTGCTGTCATCACCGGCTTCGGGGCTCTTGGGCCGGCTGCGGTCGCCATCCTCGCACCCGTCGCGTTGAGCTTTGCCGTACAGTACCGCATTCATCCGGTCATGATGGGTCTGATGGTGATCCACGGCGCGCAGGCGGGCGGTTTTTCGCCGATCAGCATCTATGGCGGCATCAACAACCAGATCGTTGAGAAGGCCGGCCTGCCTTTCGCTCCGACGTCCTTGTTTCTCTCCAGCTTCTTCTTCAACCTGGCGATCGCCGTCCTGGTCTTCTTCGTTTTCGGCGGCGCAAAGGTGATGAAACAAAAACCGGCCTCATCTGGCCCCCTGCCCGAACTGCATCCCGAAGGCGTATCGGCGTCGATCAGGGGTCATGGCGGCACACCTGCAAAACCGATCAGGGAGCATGCCTACGGGACCGCGGCTGACACCGCCACGACGTTGCGCCTGAACAATGAGAGAATTACCACCTTGATCGGCTTGACCGCGCTCGGCATCGGAGCACTGGTTTTCAAGTTCAATGTTGGCCTCGTCGCAATGACCGTCGCCGTCGTGCTCGCGCTGCTGTCGCCAAAAACCCAGAAAGCGGCGATCGACAAGGTGAGCTGGTCGACCGTGCTGCTGATCGCCGGCATCATCACCTATGTCGGCGTCATGGAAAAGGCCGGCACGGTCGCTTATGTGGCGAACGGCATATCCAGTCTCGGCATGCCGCTCCTGGTGGCGCTCCTGCTTTGTTTCACCGGTGCCATTGTCTCGGCCTTTGCCTCGTCGACCGCGCTGCTCGGCGCGATTATCCCGCTCGCCGTTCCGTTTCTCCTGCAAGGGCATATCAGCGCCGTCGGTGTGGTAGCGGCGATCGCGATCTCGACGACGATCGTCGATACCAGCCCATTCTCTACCAACGGCGCGCTTGTCGTCGCCAATGCACCGGATGACGAGCGCGAGCAGGTGCTGCGACAACTGCTCATCTACAGCGCGCTGATTGCCATCATAGGACCGATCGTTGCCTGGGCGGTGTTCGTCGTTCCTGGGCTGATCTGACTATGAGCTGCTGCAAAAAGCAAAAAAGTGTGCCGAACTCTGTTCGGCGCGCTTATGATCCGCTTGAGGAGGGGATGCCGCGATTGACGTATATCCGCAACGGCCGGCTCCAGCTGTTTGCCCACCGTCCAACGGTCGATCGCGCCGGTGTATCCGGCCTGCACGATGACCTCAGGCCGTGCTGTAGCGCAGGGCGAGAACCGGGAGCGCTGCGATGACCATGATGACGCCGTAGGGGACCTTGCGCGTTGCGCGGATTTCCTCGATGCGCATGATGATGGACATATGCGCCAATTGCAGCGGCATCGGCAATCGCAGCGCCAGCAAAGCCAGCACGCCGCCAATCAGGAGAAAGATGGCGAAGGACAGCATGCCGTTCCAGCCGATGAAAAGACCGATCGGCAGGAAAAGCTTGGCGTCGCCGGCGCCGAAGAGACCGAAGGCCCAGAGGCCGACGCCAAGGGTAAAGAGCAGGAGGCCGGCCCCGACATCGCCGCCGATCCCAGAGGAGGAGAAGAGTGCCGCGCCGATATCGTCGGTCATCAGCAAGCTCGCCGCGGCACGCAGGCAATAGAGAGCGAGAAGGGCGAGGATGGCGCCATTCGGTATTTTCCAGCTGCGGAAATCGCTCCAGGCCGCATAGATAAAAAGTAATACTGAAGCCGCAGTAACAATGTTGAAGATTTGCGTCATATTTCCCCACCCATCTGTCCAGACGACCGAATTGTCGCGAAATCGAGAAGATATGGAATCGAGGCTCAGTCTTTAGAGGTAGATGAGCGCCAATGAATACTACCACCCCTAATATTTGTACAGCATAGGATCTAGCTCTCGACCCCTTCCTACCCGATTAGAATTTAACCATAAATACAAATGTCAAAACTGACCATGTGTTAGCAGTTGACGATATAATAATTAAGAGATTATTAATAATAGAAGTCGGAGGGGTGGTCTCTACGACATGGCGGGCCGGAGGGCAATTGCGGGCGCGCCAAATATCCTGGAGGTAATTTCGATGAAGGCACTTTTGTCTGAAGTACGCGCTTTCGTGCGGGAAGAAGAAGGCGTAGCACTGTCTGAATATCTTGTTCTTCTTGGTCTTCTCGTCGGCGGCGTTATTTTAGCGGTTACGACGGCCGGCGGCAATCTTGCAACGGCATGGACGAACTGGGGCACCTTTTTCTTGACATTGGACGACGCAGCCGTCTAACGAAAAGAAATTACAGAAGGAGAGGGGTTTTTGTTAACCCCTTTCCTCTAAATTAATTTTAAGAAACGGACGTATTTTTTGTCCATTGTTGCGAGTACCGGCGATGCGTTTCTCAACGATCCTCAGTCTTGTTGTTTCTATTATACTTGCCGGCACCGCGGTGTTTGCAATGCGCAGTTACCTCGCCGACCAGCAGGCGCAGCTTGCAGCCAATAGCGATACGAAGGGACCGGAGCAGATCCTCGTGGTCGCGGCCAAGGAGATGCGCTTCGGCGACCCGGTTCGCCCGGAAAGTCTACGAGCCATCCCCTGGCCTGCAGGGGAACGGCCGGAAGGCTCGTTCGACAGCATCGAGGCGGTCGTCGGCGACGTCGACAAGCCGCGCTATGCCATGGCGGCGATTGATCCCGGCGAGCCGGTGCTGAGCTCGAAGATCACCGGCGCGGGCTCGCGGGCGACGTTGTCGGCGGCGCTTGACCAGGGCATGAAGGCCGTATCGATCCGCGTCAACGACGTTCTCGGCGTTGCGGGCTTCGTGCGCCCCTCGGACCGCGTCGACGTGCTGCTCACCCGTGTCATCGAGAACCGGCAGAACGGCAGCGAACAGACTTATGTCGATGTGCTTCTCCAGGGTGTGAAGGTGCTGGCCGTGGACCAGACCGCGGATGAGCGCAAGGATGAACCCTCCGTCGTCAAGACGGTGACGTTCGAGGTCACGACCGAAGAGGCGCAGCGCCTGACGCTGGGTGCCAATATCGGCACGCTGTCGCTCACCCTGCGCAATGTCGCGTCGGCCTCTGCGGAAGAGACGCGGCCGATTACCGTCGCAGACCTCGGCGGCGGGCCGATCGCGACCGAGCTGAGCAACGATATCGCCAAAAAGACGGACGACGGACGGTTCGACATCCTCGAGCGACTTGTGCGCAAGGTTGGGGACGACCTTGGCAAGATAAAGATGCCTGAGAGTGAAAAACAAGTAAAGATTGTTGAACGTCAAGTCGAACCGGTATTGCCGATTGAGCCAAAGTGGGCGACGGTAGGCGTCTGGAACACGACGAAGCGCGAGGAGCACCGAGTCGGCCTGATCCAGTAACCTGAAATGCGGCATGCCCGCATGCGCGGCAGATAACGAGGAGAGGGGCTTAAGCGGAATGTTGTTGAGGGGAAGCATGAAGGGGATGGCGCGAGTCCAAACCCTTGCGGCGGTGACCGCGGCGATTTTTGCCTATAGCTGCTGGGGCCCGGGCCTCGCCAGCCGGGCCGATGCCCAGGAGAAATTCATCAGCCTTGCGGGCTCCGTGCAACAGGTGACGATACCTCCGAACGACACGATGACGATCACGACCGGC
>UCOA01000158.1 GCA_900474095.1 Hyphomicrobiales bacterium
CCTCGCCGGCTCGCCGACAGGCGGGCCGCCCACCTCCGACCAGGTCATATGCAAGACCCGGTGGCCATCCTCATCAACCCCACGCGCCGTTACGACGACCTTGCCGTTCGGAACCGAGAGAGAGCCGTATTTTGCGGCATTGGTCGCCAGTTCGTGCAGAACCAGCCCGAGGCCGACCGCCTGGTCCGGCCCGAGCAAAATCTCGTCTTTGTGGATTTCGATCTGCCGTCCGTAGTCGCGCACATGCGGCGCCAGTTGTTTGGCCAGCAAGGCCGAAAGGTGAATGTCGCCCCATTCGTGGTCCGACAAAAGCCCGTGCGCTTCCGATATGGACTGAAGCCTGCCCGCGAATGCCGTCATGAATTCCTGCGGATCGCTGGTTTGCCGCAATGTCTGTCGGGCCAGCGACTGCAGCATCGCCAGCGTGTTCTTGACGCGGTGATTGAGTTCGCGCAGCAGCAGCCGGGTGCGCTGCGTCGAAACTTGCTCCTCCGTTACATCGATGTTGACGCCGAGGAAAAGCGTCGGCTTGCCCTGGGCATCGCGCTCATGTACACGGCCACGGCCAAGCAGCCACCGTCCCGTGGAGGCGACCCGAAACGTGCCGTCATATTCCTCGTCCTGTGCCATGGCGGACCGCAGCTTCGAGAACGTTGCAATGCGGTCGTCATGATGAATGGCAGTAAAAATGTCCCTCGCCTGAACAACCGCGGCAGGCTTCATGCCGAACATGCGCAGCATCGCGGGATTGCAGGAGACACTGCCGGAGCGGACGTCCCACAGCCAGCTGCCGACATTGGCCGCGTCGAGCGCCATGGCGTGGCGCTGCTCCTCGCGCGAAAGCGCTGCTTCTTTCAGGGCCCGCTGGCGCGCTTCATGCTTCAGCTTGAACAATGAGGCCGCAAGGCGCGAGAGGCGGCGCAATTGCGCCAGAAACTGCGGCGTGACGTCGTGGCGCGGCTTGACGTCGTAGACACAGATCGAGCCGACCGGCTGTTCGTCGATAACCAGTGGAACGCCGGCATAAAATCGAAAAAACGGCGCACGGGCCACCTGCGGCTGGCTGGAAAAACGAGGGTCGGTCGAAGCATCGCCGACCACAAGGACGTCATCCAAGGGCCCGGCGATCGTATGCATGCAAAACGATTCCGCGGACCGCGCCCGTGTCTCGCTGGTTCCAACCGTAGCCTTGAGCCATTGGTGACGCGCATCGATGAGCGTCACCAAGGCAATCGGCGCGCCGAAAAGGTCGGCGGCCATCTCGGCGAGCTCGCGGAAATCGGCGTCCGGCACCGCCATGTCCGGGACGACAGAACGCAGAACATCAAGCCGTTGCGGCGATGTGAGAACGGCCGCCATCACCGCCGCCAGCTCGCTATTCTTTTTGTTCATGAACTTCCACACCCAGCCCCGGGCGCCGCAACTGACTTTTGCCCGCTACATCTCCCTTGCAGCGCGTCCGTCAGTGTTCTGCACGATTGTGAACCCCGGTGCAATCATGCCCACTACAGTCGGGCGCTCTGCGAAAAAGCGACGTCCCCCAGACTTGGGGACGATTCCGTGGACGCGACATGTCTGCGGTCAGGAAACGAATGCCCTCGAGGTGATGGGCGCCGATGTCGCATCAGGCCCATACTCGCTCTCGCCTGTGACCTGCAGAATATCCTGAAGGCGCTGGCGGGCGCGGTTGACGCGGCTTTTGATTGTTCCAAGAGCGCAACCGCAGATTTCCGCCGCCTCCTCATAGGAAAAGCCGGAAGCCCCGACAAGAATTATCGCCTCGCGCTGATCCGGCGGCAGCTTTTCCAGCGCCCGCTTGAAGTCCTGAAGATCGAGCGAGCCATATTGGGCCGGATGCTGGGCCAGCGTCTCGGTGAAGTAGCCATCGCTATCTTGCACTTCACGCCCGCGCTTGCGCATCTGACTGTAGAGTTCGTTGCGCAGAATGGTGAACAGCCACGCCTTCATGTTGGTACCCATCTCGAAGTGGTCCTGTTTGGCCCAAGCCTTCATGATGGTGTCCTGAACGAGATCGTCGGCCCGGTCGTGCCGGCCGATTAACGACATTGCGAAGGCACGCAGGCTTGGAAGGGCCGCGAGCATTTCACGCTTGAAACTCGACTCTTCAGAGGTCATGCCATCACTCATTCCGCCACATCCGGCATCGACCGGCGCTCGACCGCGTCGAGCTTCTCAAGCAGGTCGAGAAACCGGTCCGGAATGGCTTCTTCCTGTACAGAAAGATAGAGCGCACGGAGCTTAGTTGCAATCTGCGCATTTGGATTGTCGGCCCGAACCGGCATTGCGGCGCCGGGCCCGTCCCCGATTTTGTAGCTCATAAAGTTAAAATACCTTTGGATGTTCATCTGGCAGCATAATGCACCGCGAAAAAAATCGTTCCCTCCAAAGGAACCTTTTTTTTCTGGTGGCGTTTTCTGCCTGTCATGGCCATCACCTCGGCCAGATTGAGGGAGATCATAATGTCACTTTCCACCCGGATCGCTCCGTTCCTGCCGTATTTGCGTCGATACTCGCGCGCCCTGACCGGGTCGCAGACGTCGGGCGACGCCTATGTTGCGGCTGTTCTGGAAGCGTTGATCGCAGATGTCTCCATTTTCCCGGAGGCGAGCAGCGATAGGGTTGCGCTGTTTCAACTTTATACAAAGCTGTTCGGCTCCTCATCGGTTTTGATCCCCGAGCCGGTTTCACCATTTGCCTGGGAAAAACGAGCGTCGATCAATCTCGCATCCGTCTCGCCGGCGGCGCGCCAGGCCTTCCTGCTCGTGTCCGTCGAAGGCTTTAGAACAAGCGAGGCGGCAGAAGTTCTCGGCACGACCGAGAGCGGCATGAACGAGTTGCTTGAGCGCGCCTCCGAGGAGATCTCGCGCCAGGTCGCCACCGACATCATGATCATCGAGGACGAGCCGCTGATTGCCATCGATATCGAACAGATGGTCGAGAGCCTTGGCCACAGGGTCACCGGCATCGCACGCACCCGGGATGAAGCCCTGGCTCTGTTCAAGGCAACGCGGCCAAGCATGGTGCTTGCCGATATCCAGCTGGCGGACGGCAGTTCCGGCATCGATGCGGTCAATGATATCCTGAAGAACACGTCCATTCCGGTGATTTTCATTACGGCGTTCCCGGAACGCCTGTTGACCGGCGAACGGCCGGAGCCGACCTTCCTGGTCACCAAGCCCTTCAACCCGGACATGGTCAAGGCGCTGATCAGCCAGGCACTGTTCTTCAACGAATCCACCAAGGCCGCAGCCTGAGCGCCGTTGCGCCCGGACTATCCGGGCGAACGATCTCATTGTGAAATACATGGAGGGGAGCGCCTCCGCGCCGACGGTGGACACGTCGATTTTAACCGGCCCGTTCGTATCGGTGAGCCGATCGGACGGGGCCGTTTTGTCGTTAACACGGGAGCTGGGCAAGCAGTCAATCGGAGAATGGAAGGCATATCGCGTGGCCAATGCAGGCAGTTCAGCCCCCCTCAGGACCGGCGGCAAACCAAACGCGGCCCTGATGGAACTGGTCTTGAAGAAGTCCGGTTTGGGCTATCTCTATCAATCTGACGATCTCGGCGTCGTACTTTCTGGAAACCTGCCGCAAGATCTGCAGTCGCTGGCGATGGGCCGGCAGGCGGACGAGGAAGTGTTCGGATCCGCGGAAAGCGCCCGCCTGACGGCCCTGAAGCGGGACGTCGCCAGGCGAAACGCTCCTGCCTCGACAGAAATCGATGTCACCTCGCGGGCGGGTGTTCTGACCTATCGGATCGATATCGAGCGCATCGATTCCATGGGCATGACCGGTATTCTGTCGGTGATCACCGACATCTCCGAGACCCGTCGCCGAGAACGCGTCCTCAAGACCCTGCTGCGCGAGCTTAGCCATCGCTCGAAAAACCTCCTGGCCATCATCCAGGGTATCGCCACCCAGACCGCGCGCCAGGCGCTTTCGCTCGACTATTTCCTAAGCAAGTTTCGCGGCCGCATCCAATCGCTTGCCTACTCGCAGGACCTCGTGACGGATTCCAGCTGGCGCGGCGCCTATCTCTTTGCGCTGACGGAACGGCAATTCAGCGCCTATTGGCCGGCGACGGAAAACCCGATTTCCGTCAGAGGCATCGATGCGCATTTGTCACCGAATGCAGCGCTGCACATCGGCCTTGCCCTGCATGAGCTGATCGTCAATTCCGCCTCCTACGGCGCGATTTCCGCCGGTGTCAATTCGCTGACGATCGACTGTTTCGAAACACTGCTGGACGACCAGAAGGCGATCGAACTGGCCTGGATCGAACACTTGCCGCCCGCATCAACGTTGCAGAGCGAGGCTGACGACCACACTTTCGCACGCACGGTGCTCGAACGCGTCGTGCCGATCGCCGTCGGCGGCAAGGCCATGTACATGACCGCACCCGATCGCATCGAATATCACCTGACCATTCCGTCGCGGGAATATGAAATCATTACCCGTGTCGAGGAGTAACCTGGTCCAGGAACGGCAGATTCTCTCGCAAAAAAGAACAGCCAGTGTCCGGGGAAGACACTGGCTGATATCGACAACTCACCGAGGGGGCGTGTGAGTTGGACGCCGGATCATTGTTAGGGTGTGTTCGCATTGGGGGCGATGCGAACGACTATCCGGACAGGGCATAAACGGGGCTGTCGCAAAAAAGTTCCGCGCCGGTTTCTTTTTTCCGAAAATTATCGCAGCGCCAGCTGTCCTTCAAAGAGCTTCCAATTCGGCCCGATGTTTGTAGAGGCTGAGAAACTTGCGAAAGTCCCGATCATAAACCTCTCTCCACGCCGGATTGGGACGACGTTCCTGCCCGCCGGGCGACATCGCAGGTCCCGCAGTTCCAAGGTCCGGATAGAGGCCGCCGGCAACCGCCGCGACCATGGCGGTGCCAAGCAGCACCGCGTCGTTCGTTTCAGGAACCACGACCGTGCAGCCCGTCACGTCGGAATAAAGCTCCATCAGCAGTGGATTGCGCACATGCCCGCCGGTGACATGCAGGGTATCGAGATCGTAGCCGACCTGCTTCATCATCTCGAGAATATGCCGTATCCCGAAGGCGATGGCGACGCAGGTGCGCCAATAGAGCCGGCACAGCGCATCGAACGAACTGTCGAGCGTCAGGCCGCTGATGACGCCAAGCGCATGCGGGTCGGCAAGCGGCGAGCGGTTGCCGTGGAAATCCGGAAGCACATGCAGTCGCGCGGCAAACTCCGCACCATGGGCGGCCCGCAGTTCCTGGATACGCAACACGATCCGTGCGTGGATTTCCGCGTCCGGTTCGCCGCCGGCGCTATGGCTGCGAACGACATGATCGAGCAGCGCGCCCGTGGCAGACTGGCCACCCTCGACCAACCAAGTGCCTTGAAATGCAGTCTCGAAATACGGCCCCCACATGCCGAAGCCCGGCTTCATGTCCTTCGAAAAGGCGACAATGCAGCTGGAGGTGCCGGCAATCAGGGCGAGCTGCCTTTCCAGCCGGTCCGGCGCACCGGCAAATTCACCGAGAACCCCGATGGCACCGGCATAGGCATCGATCAGCCCCGTCGCGACCTGGCATTTTTCGTGCAACCCGAGTTCGTCCGCCGCGGCAGCCGTCAGGTGTCCCGCCGATTGCCCGACCGGCAGGGTTTCTCTCGGCAGGCCGCCCCGCTCGCGCAGGTCTTCAAGGCCGATCATGGCCAGGAAGTCGTCCTGCCAGCCGCTCGCCTTGTGGGAAAGGTAGTTCCATTTCGCAGTCAATGTGCAGCGCGAACGCGCAGCATTGCCCGTCGCCCGCCAGGACAGGAAGTCAGCGAGGTCGAAGCAATAGCCGGTCTTCTCCCATTGCTGCGGCAGGTTCTGCTTCAGCCACATGAGCTTCGGCATTTCCATTTCCGGGGACATGACCCGGCCGGAATGATCAAGCACCGGATGTTCGGTCGCTGTACAGAAATCCGCCTGCGCCAGAGCGCGATGGTCGAGCCAGACGATCGTATCCCAGCGTGGATCGCCCTTGCGGTTGACGGACAAGGGCGCGCCGTTCCTGTCGCGCACGACGAGCGAGCAAGTGGCGTCGAAACCAATGGCAACGATTGCCTCGGCGGGGGCACCC
>UCOA01000159.1 GCA_900474095.1 Hyphomicrobiales bacterium
GCTGGCGCTGACGCGAGCGAGGCTTGGCGCAAGCCTGCCGCTGATCGGCATCAATGGCGCGCAGGACGGCCTGGATGTCGCGCGGATGTTGCTGTCGGGCGCGTCAGCAGTCGGACTTTCCTCTGCAGTCATGATGCGGGGCTACGATCTGATCGGACAGAGCCTGTCCGTTCTGGACGATTGGCTCGCGCAAAAGGGGATGACGGCGACAAGCGCTATCGGCGTTTCGGCCGACCGCCGCAAATCCTTTGCCGATATGCCGTTACGCCGGGATCACTGGCGCGAATTCATACCGGCCTAGCAGCCTCGGATTCTCGGAGAGAACAATGACACAACCGGATAGCGTTGCACGCGACGCGAAAATCGACAGCCTGATGCAAGGTGCCGTCGACCTGCACGTGCACAGCGGCCCCTCGCTGATGCCCCGTATCGTCGACCATATCGAGGTCGTCGCGCAGGCGCGCGATGCCGGAATGGCCGCGGTCCTGCTGAAGGATCACTACTACCCGACAATGCCGATCGCTCACCTGATCAACAAGCATTTCCCTTCGGACGTCAAAGCGTTGGGCGCCATCGTTCTTAACAACCCTTTGGGCGGTCTCAATCCAAGCGCCGTCGACTATGCGCTGAAGCAGGGCGCCCGTGTTGTCTGGATGGCGACTGCGCATGCCCAGAACCATCTCGATCACGACAAGAAGGACGCCGACTTCAAGAACAAGTTCCCCGTCAACAGCAAGAAGACGGTAACGCCCGTCGGCAGCAAGTTGGTCGATGGTGCAGGTATCGTTACCGACGAGGTTAAGTTGATCCTGGATCTGATCGCCGAGGCGGATGCCGCCGTATCGGGTGGGCATCACCATATTGACGAGCTCTGGCCCTTCTACGAGGAAGCTAAGGCGCACGGGGTCAAGCGGTTGTTTCTCAACCATCCCACCTACGTCAACGAAGGATCGTTCGAGGATATCGGGCAGCTGGTTCGGATGGGCGTGATGATCGAGCATTCGATCTGTATGTTCATCCCGTCCACTTTCTATCTGTTCGATCAGGATCACCTCCGCAAGGCGATCGCCGCTGCCGGTGTCGACAATACATTTTTCGGTTCCGATCTCGGCCAGAAGAACAATCCGACGCCGGTCGAGGGTTTCCGGCAGATCATCGGCCTGTTGCTTGATCTCGGCTATTCCGACGGGGATATCCGGAAGATGGTGGCCAGTAACGCCGCGCGCTTCATCGGTGTGGCATGAGCGACTTGACCTTCCGCGAGAGGGTGCATGCCGGCGAACCGCTTGTGGGCACCTTCATCAAGACACCTGCGCCCCATCAGGTGGAACTTCTGCGGTTGGCGGGGCTCGATTTCGTGGTTGCCGATGCGGAGCATGCACCCATCGACAATGGCCAGATCGACCGCATGGTCGCCTGTGCCGGAGATCTGCCAGTGCTGGTGCGGGTCGTGCGCAACGAGGCTTCAGCTATTGCCTCGGTATTGGATCTGGGCGCCGCCGGCGTGGTCGTGCCGCATGTTCGCAACACGCACGATGCGCAAGCCGTTCTCGATGCCGCCGATTTTTCGCGGGGCCACAGGGGTTTTTCGCCGTCGGTCCGGGCTGGGCATTTCGGCACTGAGAATGCCGATGCCTATCGTCGCCGGGCAGACAGAGAACGGCTTCTGATTGTCCAGATCGAAGATGCCGAAGCGCTCGAAAACATCGAGGCCATCGCGGCCATGGAAGACATCGATCTCCTGTTTGTCGGCCCGGCAGACCTGGGGCTGTCGCTGGGTTGCAGCGGTCATGACGATCCGCGCTTGAAGGACGCCATACGGTCGGTTGCCGAGGCCGGACGTCGGCAGGGCCGGGCCGTCGGCACTTTCGTCGGCGCTGTGGAGGCGATCGCGGACTACCGCGCGTTGGGCATGAGCTTTTTCATTTGCGGATCGGACCAGAGCTTTCTGATCAGTGAGGCGCGCCGCATCAAACGAACCGCCTTTGGCGACTGACGACATTTTAGGAGGACAGGACGATGGACGTACACAACGTCGATTGGGAAGCCATGGCATGGACGCCGGTGCGGCCGGGCATAGAGCGCAAGGCCTTTTCCGGTGATGGCGCGACGCTTGCCTTGCACAGGCTCTGGCCAGGGCATGAGACGCGGCCGCATTCTCACCCGCATGAGCAGATCGTCTACATTATGTCGGGCCGCGTCGATTTCCATATCGGCGACAGGGTCATACGCCTTGGTCCCGGCGGGGTCGCGAAAATTCCCGGAGGCATCGTCCATTACGCCGAGGTCGTTGGCGATGAGCCCGCGCTCAATCTGGATGTCTTCACGCCGGCCCGACCCGAATACGCCTGAATTCTTGCAAGGAGCACACCATGACCGCATCCCTTTTCATCGACGGCGTCTGGACCGCAGGCAGCGGCACGCGGCGCGGCAAGGTCATGGACCCGGCCACGGCGCGCCAGATCGCTGAGGTGGCATTCGCTGAAACCGCCGATCTCGATGCGGCGCTCGCTGCGGCGAACCGCAGCTTCGCAGCCTGGCGCAAGACGACGGCGCTCGAGCGATCGCGCATCCTCGTCAAGGCGGCGAACCTGGTGCGAACCAATGCCGAGACGATTGCCCAGGCGATTACCACGGAGCAGGGCAAGCCACTGTCGGAATCGCGGCTGGAAGCCGGCGTTACCGCCGATATCATCGAATGGTATGCGGAGGAGGGGCGGCGGGCCTATGGTCGTGTCATCCCGTCGCGACTACCTGGCGCCCGGCAGATCGTGATTTCCGAGCCGGTCGGGCCTGTAGCGGCGTTCAGTCCCTGGAACTTCCCCTGCGGCCAACTGGTCCGCAAGATTGCCGCAGCCCTTGCGGCCGGCTGCACGATCATCGTCAAAGCTCCGGAGGAGACGCCGAGTTCCGCGATGGCGCTGGTTCGCTGCTTCGAGGAGGCGGGCATCCCGGCGGGCGTTCTCAATCTGGTTTTCGGCGTTCCCGCCGAGATTTCTGCCCATCTCATTCCTTCCGCGGTTATCCGCAAGATCTCGTTTACAGGCTCGGTTCCGGTCGGCCGCCATCTTGCGGCGCTGGCCGGCCAGCATCTTAAGCGTGCGACGATGGAACTGGGCGGCCACGCGCCGTTCATCGTCTGCGACGACGTCGATCTCGATGCCGTCGTAAGGCTTGGCGCCGGAATGAAGTTCCGCAATGCGGGCCAGATCTGCACCTCTCCGACCCGCTTTCTGGTCGCCGACCCCCTGCATGGTGATTTCGTCAGCCAGTTTGCCTCGGTTGCCGAAAGTCTCGTTGTCGGCAACGGGGTGGAAGATGCGACACAGATGGGGCCGCTTGCTCATGCCCGTCGGATCGATGCTCTGGATGGATTGGTGCGGGATGCGGTGGAGCAGGGCGGGCGGCTGGTCACTGGCGGCCGGCGAATTGGCAACGAAGGGTATTTCTATCCGCCTACCGTGCTTGCCGACGTACCGCTTTCGGCGCGGGTGATGAACGAGGAGCCGTTCGGACCGCTTGCGGTGATCAACCAGTTCGACACCCTTGATGGCGCCGTTTCCGAGGCCAACAGGTTGCCGTACGGTCTGGGCGCCTATGCCTTCACGAAGTCCACCCTCAACGCTGCACGTCTCGCCGACGAGGTGGAAACCGGCATGATTTCCATCAATCACTTCGGACTTGCGGCACCTGAAACGCCCTTCGGCGGCGTCAAGGACAGCGGCTACGGCAGCGAAGGCGGTTCGGAAGGGCTGCAAGCCTATCTGGTCCCGAAGTTCATCAGTCAGGTCGGCGCCTGACGTCCTAGTAAGGCGCCCGTCGATGGCGTGAGTGGATGGGAGGCTCGCTTGGAATACGTCTATATGACAGCTTCGGTCCCTTTGGCTCAGCGCTTCGGGGCGGCCGATAATCGCGAAATCTTTTCGTCGCTGGTGAACCGGGCGACAGGTTGCATCGTCGATCGTACGGGCAGCCTTGTCTGTCTCGATCTGATTGTGGACGGCGTGGTCCATCGGTTCGAGTTCAGCAGTGACGAGGATTTGCGCGGGGCGCTCGAACTGGTGAAAGCGCGCCGCCTGCCTCTGAGTAACCATGGCGCGCTTGTCCGTATGCTCGTGATCAGCATCATTGGCGGCTTGGCGCTGCTGGCCGTATTCGCCCTTGCGATCCGGGGCGTCTGACATGCGCCGTGACCATCTGTCGTGGAGACGCACATGACCGGTCGAAAGGCCATTTATATCGCCGGCTTCCGGCACAAGAACCCGATTCCGAATGCGTGCCGCATCGGCGATGTCGTGATGTCCGGCATCATCAACGGCGTCGATCCCGAAACAGGCGCGGTGGCGCATGGTCTCGATGCGCAATGTAGGTTCATGTTCCTTCATATGCGCCATATCGTCGAGGCAGCCGGCGGCACGCCGGACGATATCATCAAGACGACCGTGTGGATGGCGGACCGCTCGAAACGGGGTGCCTTGAACCGGGAATGGCTCACCATGTTTCCGGATGAAGCGGCGATGCCCGCGCGCCACAGTCTCCAGGCCGATCTGGAAGGTGATATCGAGATTCAGTGCGATTTCACCGCGATCCTCGGCTCAAAGACGGATCAACAATAAGGCGAGCTTGCATGCAGGATTACTTTCCGTTCGATCCCGATCCGAAGCCACCTAGTTTTGCAGTCCCGCCGGGTGCAACCGATTGCCAGTTTCACGTTTTCGGGCCGCCGTCGCTCTATCCTGTGCGTGCGGGTGCGGCCTACCAGATGCCGCAGGCGACGTTTGCCGAAGCACAACGCATGCACCAGGCCCTTGGCATCGAGCGCGGCGTCATCGTCCAATCGACCACCTACGGCACCGATCATCGGGTTCTCCTCGATGCCTTGGCACAGGCGGGGCAGGGCTTCCGGGGATGCGCGATCGGCTCGGTCCTGAACGAGCTCGACGACCGTGAGCTTGCACGTCTGGATGCGGCCGGCATTCGTGGTGCGCGGTTCAATTTCCTCGGCGCAGTCAACCTCGCGCCAGATGAGAAGGGGTTTGCAAGAGCAGTCTCGCGCGCAGCCGAACTGGGCTGGTATGTCAAGATCCAGCCTGGCCAGAACGGGATCATGGATAGCGTCGCACTCTATGAGGACCTGGATGTGCCCGTTGTCATCGACCATATAGGACGGCCGAATCTGGCCGAAGGCATCGAAGGGCCGACGGTTCGCAAGGTCGCACAGCTTCTTGAAAGGGGAAATGTCTGGGTGATGCTTTCGAACGGGCACAAGATTTCCCGAAACGGCCCGCCGTGGGACGATGTTCTTCCGATCGCGCAGGCCTATATCCGCGCCGCGCCGGATCGTGTCCTCTGGGCAAGCGACTGGCCGCATCCGCTATCGAAAACACCGCCACCGAACGACGGCGATCTTATGGATCTCCTGTTGCGCTATGCGGGTGATGAAGACGATGCGCGCCGCATTCTGGTCGACAATCCTGCCCAGCTCTTCGGTTTTGCAGCGAGCGAATAGGGCCTGAATCTGCTTCGGTGGGTGGGTTGCCCGTCAACGCCCGGCAACGGACATCTTGTTGTAGCCGAGGTTCCAGGAGATGCGGAGGCTGGCTTTCAGCAGCGCATCGATCTGTTTCGGGTCCGGCTCGGTCTTTATGTTCTGGACGGAGCCGACGAGCGCGATGGTCCCCACCAGTTCGCCTGTCTGGTCGAGGATCGGAGCTGCCACGGCATTGATGCCGAACGTTTCCTCATTGGCTGCCGTGAGATAACCTTGGGTCCTTGCCCGCACAATTTCTGCCTCGAGCAGGGCGGGATCGGTGATGGTGTGGTCTGTCATCGATGTCAGCCCTTTTCGCAGGATGCTTTGCATCAGAGGCTTGTGGCTGAACGCAAGGGCAATCTTGCCCTGCGCCGTCGCATGCAGCATGAGCTCGCTGCCCTGCCGGACGCCGATTTCAAGGCTGGACTTGCCGAAAACGGTTCGAAGCACGACCAGCGACGTGCCGCGCAAGGCGGACACGACGACGGTTTCTCCAATATCGTCGCGCAGAGCAGCAACGGCTTCGGCTGATGCCGACAGGATCTCGATGCGTGCCGCTGCGGTTTGCCCGATGAGGTAGGAGCGCATGCCCAGCTTGTAGCGGGAGGAAGCCTGGTTTTGGTCGATGTAGCCGCGTTCCATCAAGGTTTGCAGATGACGAAAAACGGTTCCTTTCGTGGTGCCAAGAAGGACTGCCAGTTCACTCACGCCCACTTCGTCCGGCGCGGCGGCAACTGCCTCCAGCACATCGAATGCAAGTTGAACCGATTTAACGCTGCCGTCTGAACGCGCCTTGGTATCCATTGTTCGTCTTCCTGATGCTGTGTTTCGAATTCGTGCCCGGGCGCAGATCTGCTGTTGCCTTGGTACCGATTCGATTTCTTTCGCACAAGATAGGCTTAAAGCCCTCCGATCGTCCATTGTTGCAACCTGCTCGTCAAGAGTAATTTGCAGAATATGCGTCTTGCAATACGAAACATGATTTTGTATAACGAAACGCATAAACGGAGATTTGATGATGCCATCTGAGATGTCGAATTCACCGCAAGGCCGGGATATCCGCTCACACGCGCACCCTCAAACCAATTTCCGTGCCCATGAAAAAATCGGGCCTATGATCATCGAAAGTGGAAATGGCGTTCGCATCCGTGATACGGATGGTCGGACGTTCATTGACGGGATGGCCGGGCTCTGGTGCACGGCTTTGGGTTTCTCGGAGCGGAGGCTCATGGATGCCGCCTATCGGCAGATGCAGAAGCTGCCCTATACTCAGACATTTGCACACCGCGTCAGCGAACCGGTCATCGACCTGGCGGAAACGCTGCTGCAACACGCGCCGGTGCCGATGTCCAAGGTCATGTTCCAGGCGTCGGGATCGGAGGCCGTGGATACGGCCATCAAGCTGGCCTGGTATTATTTCGCAGCGATCGGCAAGCCGGAAAAGCGCAAGATCATCGGTCGCCTGAGGGCCTATCACGGCACGACGATTGCGGCTGCAAGCCTGACCGGTCTTGCCAATATGCACAATGGCTTTGCGCTCCCGCTGCCTGGCTTCCTGCATGTGTCCTGCCCTGATACCTATCGGGGAATGCGTGAGAGTGAGAGCGAGGCGGACTATTCCGAGCACTTGGCGCAGGAACTTGAGGCGCTCATCCTCGCCGAAGGCCCGGAGACGATTGCGGCCTTCTTCGCCGAGCCGGTGATGGGAACCGGCGGCGTCGTGGTTCCGCCAGACGGGTATTTCGATGCCGTTCAGCGGGTTCTTCGCAAGTATGACATCCTTTTTGTCGCCGACGAGGTCATCTGCGGCTTCGGACGGACGGGGCAGTATTGGGGCTCGCAGCTCTTTGGGCTCCAACCCGACATGCTAACCTGCGCCAAAGGCCTGTCATCGGCCTATTTTCCGATCTCAGCCCTGATGATCAACGACCGTATCTACCAGGCCGTCGCCGACTTCACCCAGTCTTTCAACGGCTTCGGCCATGGGTATACTTATGGCGGTCATCCCGTCGGAGCCGCAGTCGCGCTGGAGGCGCTGCGCCTTTATGATGAGCTCGACATCTGTGCCCGTGTGCGCGAGATCGCGCCCGTCCTTCAGCAAGGGCTGAGGGCATTGTCGGGTTCGCCCATCGTCGGCGATGTGCGCGGCGTCGGGCTGATGGCTGCTGTCGAATTCGTCGAGGACAAGGCCTCGCGCCGCCCGTTTGCGCCAGAAGCCAATGTCGCCGGTCGCGTTGCCGATGCTGTCAAGGAGCGCGGCGTGCTGCTGCGCGCACTCGGCCAGACGCTGGTGTTTTCGCCGCCGCTCGTGGCCGAAAAAGACGATATTGCCGAAATTGTCAGCGCGGTTGCTGACAGTGTGGCGCTTGTGCAGGAGCAACTCGGGCGATGAGGCAGGCGGACGGCAAGTCTGATCGCGATCGGGGATCGCAAGCGATTGTTTCCTTCCGGTCGGTGTCAAAGCGCTATGACCACAAAAGCCTCGTGGTCGACAATCTCGATCTGGATATCGTCAGGGGCGAGTTCCTGACCTTGCTCGGTCCAAGCGGCTCGGGCAAGACCACCACCCTGATGATGCTTGCAGGTTTTGAATGGCCGACTTCGGGCACGATCCATATGGACGGGGCCGATATTACCGACCTGCCACCCTACAGGCGGGACATGGGTGTCGTATTCCAGAGCTATGCCCTGTTTCCGCATATGACGATCGCGGAGAACATCGCCTTCCCGCTGGCGGTGAGGAAAATCGAGGCGGCCGAGAAGAAGCGCCGGGTGGCCGAAGCGCTCGATCTCGTCCATCTGGCCGACTATGCCGACCGCAGGCCATCGCAGTTGTCCGGCGGGCAGCAGCAGCGCGTGGCTCTCGCACGCTCGCTTGTTTACAAGCCCCGGATGGTCCTGATGGACGAACCGCTGGGTGCGCTCGACAAATCTCTGCGCGAACAGATGCAGATGGAAATAAAGCAGATCCATCAGCAGCTCGGCGTAACGTTCGTCTACGTGACACATGATCAGGAAGAGGCGCTGACCATGTCCGATCGCGTCGCGGTATTCCATCAAGGCAAAATCCAGCAGATTTCTTCGCCGATAGAGATCTATACACGGCCCCAGACCCGTTTTGTCGCTGGATTTCTGGGCGAAACGAATATGCTGGAGGGCACGGTTATCGCCATGAACGGCGAGGCGGCCGAGATCCGGCTGGCGGGCGGGGCAGTGTTGCGCGGCCGCGCGGGCGAGGGAATTTCCGCCGGTGGCCGAGCAGCGCTGGTTGTCCGCCCGGAGACCATCCTTCAGGAGCGGGGTTCGTCGAACGCGCTCGAAGGACGCCTGACCGATCAACATTTTCATGGCGACCATATCCGCGTCCGCGTTTCACTTGATGGCGGGCAATCGCTTCAACTGAAAATCAAGCCCGACATCTGCGGCGGCAACGCGCAGGTTGGCGACACACTTGCACTGACCATTCCGGAAGAGGGCGCACTGATCCTCGCCTGAATTCACCACAAAAGAAAACTGGAAAGGGGAATAGCATGCTGAAGAAATCAGGAATTCTCATTGCCGCCCTCATGGTAGGGGCGGTTCCGCTGACACAGGCCGCCGCTCGGGACCTGGTGATCGTTTCCAACGGTGGAACCTTTCAGGAAGCGCAGCACAACGCGATCTTCGCGCCTTTTGCCAAGAAGACCGGCAAGACGGTCGTCGAGGATACGTGGGAGAACGGCATTGGCGTTCTGCGCACCAAGGTGGAGGCCGGCGACAGTGGCTGGGACATTGTCATCGCCGAAAGCGAGGAACTTCAGATCGCCTGCCAGGAAGGGCTGCTGCTGCCGCTCGATTTCAGCAAGCTCGGCGGGGAGGAGAACTACGTTCCCGGTGCAGTGAGCGAATGCGGCGTTGGCGCCGCCATCTACAATCATGTCCTCGCCTATGACAAATCCAAGATCAGCGCGCCACCGAGCTGGGCAGACTTTTTCGATCTTGCTAAATATCCCGGCAAGCGCGCGCTTCGCCAGTCGCCGAAAACAAGCCTGGAATTTGCCCTGATGGCGGATGGCGTGGCGCCAGCCGACGTCTACAAGGTGCTGGCCACGCCGGAAGGCGTCGATCGCGCCTTTGCCAAGCTCGATACCATCAAGCCGTCGCTGGTCTTCTGGTCGTCCGGCGGGCAGCCGATGCAGCTTCTGGCTTCCGGCGAGGTCGTCATGACGTCGTCCTTCAACGGCCGCGTGACCAATGCGATCAACAAGGACAAGAAGCCGTTCGGCATCGTCTGGAACCAGTCGCTTCAAACGGTCGATAGCTGGGTTATCCTGAAGACCTCGCCCAATGCCGATGCCGCTTATGATCTTCTGAAGTTCGCCGGAGAGCCTGAGCCGCAAAGCCATCTCCCGGAAGTTCAGCCGATCGGGATCACCTCTGCCAAGGCCTTCGACCTGATCGATCCTACGCTGCGCGCCGATCTGCCGACTGCGCCGGAGAACGCCAAGAATGTGCTCAAGATCAACGACGCCTTCTGGATCGACAATATCGATGCGCTGACGGCCCGCTGGGCAGAGTGGTCGGCGCAATAACAAATTTCCCCCGACGCGCGACTACGGTGCGTCGGGGGAAATTGAGCGGGACTGGTGACCCATCGCGTTATCGAGGTGCAAGGCATGGCTGCGAACTACAATCCGTTTCAGGGTGCTCGTGGCTCCATGTGGCGAAGCTATGCTCTCATCGCGCCGCTGTTTCTGTTTCTGATGGGCACCTTCCTTCTGCCCATCGGCATGATCGGCTGGAGAAGTGTGGCAGATCCGGAAATGCGTGCCGCACTGCCGGCGACAGCCGCCATCCTGTCGAACTGGGATGGGCGCGGGCTACCTGCTGCTGCTGCCGAAGCAGCGCTCGTACAGGATCTCAAAAACGTGGACAGGCCGCGGCTTGCCTCGCTCAGCCGCCGTCTGTCCTACGAGGATCCAGGCTTCCGGGCCTTGCTGCAATCCACGAGAAGACAGGTGGATGCCGGCGCGACCGGCGCGTTGAAGACCTTCAATGTCAAATGGGCCGAGAACGCGACCTGGCAAGCCATGAAGCGTGCTGCCGGGCCTGTCGGCGCTTACCACATCCTCTCTGCGGTCGATTTGAAGCAGAACTATGAAACCGGCATCGGTCCGTCCCGGCCGGACGGCGCGTTGTATCGCTCGATCTTGCTGCGCACATTCACCATCGCCTTGACGACATCGCTGATCACTCTGATGCTCGCCTTTCCCCTTTGCGCCTTTCTGCTGCGGCAGACGCCGAGGGTCCATAACATCCTGCTGCTGTTCGTGCTTCTGCCGTTCTGGACATCCATCCTCGTGCGCACAACGGCGTGGCTGGCGCTGCTGCAGGATCGCGGCGTCATCAACACGCTGCTGATGGACCTCGGGCTGATCGATAGTCCGCTCAAACTGTTGTACAACAGGCTCGGTGTGATCATCGCGATGGTGCACGTCATGCTGCCGTTCATGATTTTCCCGCTGCTGGGCTCCATGCGGTCCATCGATCCGCGCATTTATCGCGCGGCCTTGTCGCTGGGGGCTCACCCGTTCTACGCTTTCCGGCGCGTTTACATTCCCCAGGTCATGCCCGGGATGATGGCGGGCATGCTGATGGTCTTCGTGGTAACACTCGGCTTTTACATCACGCCCATGCTGGTTGGTGGACCGGCGGACCAGATGATCAGCTATTACATCGCGTTGTTTACCACGAGTACACTCAACTGGGGCCTCGCCTCATCGCTCGGATTGATCCTGCTGTCACTGACATTGCTGCTTTACGGCTTGCAAAGCGTGTTCGTGCGTGGCGGCGTCGGTGCAAGATAGGAGGCGGATCATGAGCAAAGCCCCGCAGACCACGGCCACCCTAATGGGGCGTTTCGGCCTTGGCGCGTTTTCATCCCTGATCCTGGTATTCCTCATGGCGCCGCTGGTCGTGATCGTGCTGTTCTCCTTCAACGACGGCGGTGATTTCACCTATCCGATCAAAGGGTTCTCGTTGCGCTGGTACGGCGAGTTCCTGACCACGCCCACATGGACCGATGCCTTCGCAAACAGCATTCTGCTGGCGACCGCGACAACGCTTCTGGCGACGCCTTTGGGAACCATGGCTGCTCTCGGGCTTGCCTCGCCGCAATTGCCCGGCCGCCGCCTGATCAACGCGCTGCTGCTCATCCCGATGATCGCGCCCGTCGTCATCGTCGGCGTCGGCATGTATTTCCTGTTCTCGGCGGCAGGACTGACGGCCACCTATCCCGGCCTCGTGCTGGCGCACACAGCCCTTGCCGTCCCGTTCGTGGTGGTGACGGTATCGGCGGTGCTGACGTCGCTTGATCGGCGCCTCCTGTGGGCAGCTTCCAGCATGGGAGCGCGGCCGTTGGAAGCCTTTCGCAAGGTCACGTTGCCGATCATATTGCCGGGGATCGCCTCGGGCGCTGTGTTTGCGTTTGCGACGTCGCTTGATGAAGTCGTGGTGACGATTTTTCTCGCAGGCCCCGGACAGCGAACGCTGCCTCGTGAAATGTTCACTATCGCTCGCGACACCATGACTCCGACGATCGCCGCCGCTGCCACGGTCGTTGTCGCACTTTCCATCCTGTTGCTCGCGGCATCGGCGGCCCTCAACAGGCGGCTCAAGTAACTACTCGGGTGACTTTACAGCGTTTCAGCAAATGGCGAGCCAAAATAGCGCTCTTGTCCAGTAAATCCAACGACCTCCCGTCCTTGTTGCTTCCCTGATATATTCGTAAATTTCACCGCTAATATCCTGATTCGGGCAGCCGGAGGCGCTACTATCCGCCCGAGTAGTAGCGGGTTAACGATCATCTGTCTCGGGATAGGGGACTGTCGATCGAGCCGTTAATTTTTCAGTTTCCCAGCAGTCCTCGTATCGAGGATAGCAGTATATCGATATCGAAGCGATCAAGAAATAACGACGTCGCTCCGGGATGTCACCGAGAGCCGGCGGGACGCGTGTCGCGCCGGCTCATGATAGCATGAGATACTGGTGACGCATGCTTTGGACAATCTAGCGGCTATCACAGGTGCCAGTAATTCAGTGCACACACCCAGCGACAACGGCAGACATCCTCAAGTTCCATAATATGTCTTATGTGATTGCGCGTTATAGCCGCAAAGTTGAAG
>UCOA01000160.1 GCA_900474095.1 Hyphomicrobiales bacterium
AGGCTCATTCTGACGGCTTGCGCTCAGCCGCGCGGCTGGCGACGGCCACCATCTCGGCACCACCATTGGCAAGAAGGCGTTTGCGCACCAGCACCCGCATAATGCGGGCGGCCGTCGAGAAGCTCATCTTGTCGAGCGGCCCTTCGCCTTCCCAGCGCTTGGTCAGTCTTTCGGTGATGGCACTGACAATGTTCATCGGCACGATGTCGTCGCATTCGCGCATCGCTTCGAAGACGAGGCTGATCGGGATGACCCATCCTTCGAAAGTGACGATCGGTTCTGTCAGTTCCGTATCCCATTCCTCGAAGGCGTAGAGCGCTTCACGGAACAATTCCTGAAGGGTGATCGGCGCGTGTCCGTTGTAAAGTGGCGGCAAGGCATTCGTCATGTCGTGTCTCCTCTTGTGGATTAAGCCAGTTCCTTCCGTCGGCCGAGTACACAGAACTCAGGGTTTCCCTCCGCCGAATACACGATAGTTTTTATAGTGTAACACTCCCGTGATAAAGCGATTTATGCGCGCCAGGGTGCAGTAACACGCCCTTAAACGGATAAGCCATTGATACGACGGGATCTTCTTAGCCGGTGACGGTGATGGCGGCTCACGCCCGGGAAAGCGCATAGTCACGACGGAGACGAACGCGGTGCGCTGGCCGGCGCCACCCCCATTCGACGAGCAATTGATTTCCAACTGATCGATGGTGTCGAATCCCAGTTTGCGCTCAGCTTGTTCCATGATGCTGGAGCGATAAGCCATCTGCTAATACAAGAAGAATGTCCGCTCTTCGAGTTTCATGGCTTCCCCAACAGCGCGCCAAGTCCGAGCATCGGACATATCCTCGGCAGTCGGAACCCGATTTTACGAGCATTCAGACATCGGCCCCTAGTGGCCCTCCTGGACAGAAGGCATCGCGACGCTACCCACCGATGTTGGTTTGTAGAACCCGTTGTAGACGAGGAGCAAAGTCGTAAAGACAAACGCTAGAATGATAAGAAACAAGACATTCCGTGCAGACATTCTCGGTTCTCCTCCGCGCCCACCGTTATGTGCGGCCGTTGGGCGAGCCTGCAGGAACGGCCCACAGATCCGCGCACAGCAATAGATGGCGCCCTAATTCCCGCTCATCGGCCGCAGATATAGCTGCCTGAATTTGGTGGGGTGGGCGGTCTAAGGATTGATGGACATCCCACTCCAGCTAAGGACAGCGCATAGCCAAGACGGAGGACGACCGAGCCGGGCAAGGGTAGCGAGATAACGCCCCATTCCAGCCGCATTTAGATTCTCAACTGGCTCGTTGCTGTAAATTCCCAGTTTGCGCGCTCAGCACGATTCCTTCTCACGCACGATATATCGGACTGCCTGCAAGAAGATGCCCGCGGAGTCGATGCCACGGGCAAAGATGGAGAGATTATTTAGTATTGCGACGGAAGAGATCCCGGGAATGCTCTTCCAAGAGAGGATGGGGAGTATGGCACCCTCGGCCAAGTAGTATACTATAAGAGCACCATTTTAGTATATAACTATCTGCTAGTTAATCTATAGTGCAATGGAGCTACATCGAGCGTGCGCTAACCCGACTTTCATTTGGCGACTTGGAGAGACAATATCCGAGAGCAGCGATCACCGTGACTGCGTCATACCCAAGGCGGAAGGACCCCGATTGTCGCAATTCCCGCCGGTGCGGACCCAAGGTGCCACTGCCGCTGCGGCTCCGACACCTGCATTGCCTTCCACCGATCAACCGCCTGCGAGTGACTGGTTGAACCGTGGCCTGTCCCCCTATAGAGGTTGGTGCTCAAAACCCGGAGATCGAGATTGGCGCCTGATACAGTGTCGAACGGTGGCGTTAGCCACCCCGAGGAAAACACGAACTTCCGCATTCTGGTCCTGGGGGCTATAGGGGTCGTGTATGGCGATATCGGTACCAGCCCGATCTATGCTTTCCGCGAAGCGCTTCACGCATCAAAGCGGTCCGCGGGCGGTACCGTCACGGAGGTTCTCGGGCTTCTTTCCCTTATCGTCTGGGCGCTGACCATTGTCGTCACGGTCAAGTATGTCGGCTTTGTTTTGAAGGCTGACAACAAGGGAGAAGGCGGCACACTTTCCTTGATGACGCTTGCCCGAAACAGCCTCGAGGGCCGATCTGTCTGGGTTCTCGTTCTCGGCATCATCGGCGCCTCGTTGTTCCTCGGCGACGCCATCATTACCCCGGCAATTTCTGTTCTTTCGGCCGTTGAAGGACTGGAGGTTCTTGCGCCGCGGCTGGCCAATTGGGTCGTGCCGATAACGCTCTTCATCATCGTTGCGCTTTTCTTCGTCCAAAGATTTGGAACCGGTCGCGTGGCCTCTGTCTTCGGACCGATCACCGCGCTGTGGTTTCTAGCGCTTGGTGTCTCCGGGCTCGTCCATATCTTTGAAGCGCCCGGTGTTTTGGTTGCTATCAATCCATATTACGGCATCCGCTTCCTGATCGACCATTCGCATATTGCCATCGCCGTGCTCGGTGCGGTCTTTCTGGCCGTCACAGGTGCAGAGGCCCTCTATGTCGATCTCGGGCATTTCGGCCGCCGGCCGATCGTCTTTGCCTGGTTTTCGCTGGTCTTTCCATGCCTTCTGCTGAACTATTTCGGGCAGGGGGCTTTCGTCCTGACCCATCTCGAGTCCGTCGAGCATCCCTTCTTCGAGATGCAGCCCGAGTGGGCACTGCTGCCGATGGTGGTGTTGGCCACGATGGCGACCGTCATCGCCAGCCAGGCGGTGATCTCAGGTGCCTTTTCGCTAATGAGCCAGGCGATGCACCTCAATCTGCTACCCCGCTTCACCGTGCTCCACACCTCTGAAACGCAGGCAGGCCAGATATTCCTGCCGCAGGTCAACTTCCTGCTGCTGATCTCCGTCGTTCTTCTGGTCATCGGCTTCAAGAGTTCGAGCGCCCTTTCCGCGGCTTACGGGATCGCAGTGACCGGGGAGATGCTCGTGACAGCCGTTCTGCTTCTCGTCGTGATGCGGCAGATATGGCGCTGGCGGCTCATGGCGGCGCTCGCAGTTGTCGTCCCGCTGCTCATCATCGATGCCGGGTTCTTTGCTGCCAATGTCGCAAAATTCGCGCAAGGCGGCTGGGTCCCAGCAGTTGTCGCTATCTTCATCGCGTTCCTGATGCAGACATGGATATCGGGGCGCAAGCTGCTGTCAGACAGAACCAAAGCCGACGATGTGCCGCTGAACTTCCTTCTGGACAATCTGATGACGAAGAAGCCCAACACGGTTCCTGGGACAGCGATCTTCCTGACCAGCGAAGTTGAAGGTGCTCCAACGGCTCTCCTTCACAGCCTCAAGCACTACAAAGTCCTGCACGAGCACAATGTGATTCTGAGTGTGGTTACCTCCAGCTCGCCGTTCGTCCCGGACGACGAGAAGATCCATTTTGAGAGCTTCAATCCGCTGTTTAGCCGCGCCGTCATCACCTTCGGCTACATGGAGACCCCGAACATACCCAAGGCTCTTGGGCTTGCACGAAAACTCGGATGGAAGTTCGACATCATGTCGACGTCGTTCTTTTTGTCGCGCCGGACGATCAAGCCATCGGTGAAGGGCGGAATGCCTCTCTGGCAGGATCGCGTGTTCATAGGTCTTGCGCGGAATGCCAGCAATGCCACCGAATACTTCCAACTTCCGACGGGCCGTGTGGTCGAACTCGGTATTCAGGTCACGATCTGATCCGGACGCTGGTCGCGCATGCGACAGGGCAAAATACATGGGGGCGAGGGGGTGCAGAAGACTTGCGTCCGCGTCCTCTGTGACAACGGTTTCCGGGGCCGTAGTAGGGCGAGACCCTGAGGCACGCAGCACACGCTAGCGCCTTTGTTAAAGTGGGAGTTTTGCAATTTGTCATCAAAATTGGCGTTTCCGGGCGGTGTAGTTTCACCGGTCAGTTGTTTTTTTCGACAGGCCGTTAACCGTAGGAATGACAAATTGACAAAGGTAAATGCTCACCCTGTCCATCACGCCTTTGACGGATAGCAAGCTCACAACGTTGGGGATCCGCCTCGCCCAGGGTCCTGTCTCAGGATGCCTGCTTCCGCCGCCGCCGCTTCAAATGCAGCCCGCGCTTCTGCATTTGGTCTAATTCCGTTCACGGCGTCCAAGCATGCCCGCTTTGCTTTCGCGTAGCTCAATCCCTTGTTGTTGGGCCAGGATGTCATCAGAAATGCAACCGCCTCTCGAGCACTCCTGACGACATGAGAATGATCGTCGTTCTCCGTCGTCAGCTCGACATTAGCGTCCCAGATGCTGGTGTCCATGACATACTCCCGTTGCTGTTAATTCGAACAACGGTTTGTCCAGGCAGGAGGTTCCAACTGGCCGCCGCGAAGGTTGTTTTCTGAACATTGATTGGGGGAGAGTTTTTGATGGATCCGTTATTGCCGATGTGACGATTTCTTCAGGATGGCGTCATGGTAATCGTAGACGCGTCGACCGCTCTCTGGACGCCAGTCGAAGTCACCGCCGAAGCTCATCACGGCACCGGCCACACTCCCGCCCCGCTGTTCGAGAACGATGCTTTCGATCGGACCCGATGTGGTTGCTATTCCGGTCGTAGACGTTTGTTCCGACCACGTTGTCGCTCCCAATGAGATCATGCGATTGAGGAACGGGGGCCGCCCGTACCCCCGGCGTCGGAACAAATCATGTCGTTAAGCCCGATCCTGCACGAACTTGCGACCAACGCGGTTAATATGGCCTCTCGGCACCCACAGGACAGATTCGCGTCCGCCGGGAGATCGAGGAGGCGGACCCCCACGCCTACGGCTGGCGTGGCAAGAGCACG
>UCOA01000079.1 GCA_900474095.1 Hyphomicrobiales bacterium
GGAGCTGGTCAGATGATGGCGCTGCGAAACTTCATTCGTCGCCGGCTCTTTTTCGGCTTCTGGTCGCAGCAAGAGGGGGCTGTGCTTGCCGAGGCGCTGCTGGCCGTACCCTTCGTGACCTTGTTCGCCGCCGGCATCCTCGAATTCGGCAATGTCTTTTGGCAGCGGATGCAGATCGACGCCGGTCTCAGGGATGCCGGGCGCTATCTGTCGCGCTGCAGGCCAACCACGCCGACCTACACGTCGAGTTGTTCAACGGCGACCGCGAAATTGATTGCCTTCTATGGAACCCAGAGTCCGGCTGAAGGCGCTGCGTTGCGCGTGCGCGACTGGGGACCGAACCTTGCCGACATCACAGTCATCCCCGTCAATGCTGACGGCACGATCACCGTCCAGACCGCGCATCTCTATCAGACATCGCTGCTGTTTGCCTGGGTCGGGATTGCGTCGATCTCCATCAATGCCTCACACGAAGAGAGGTATATGGGATGGTAGGCCTCCGATCGCACTGTTGCTTCTGGCGGGACGACCGCGGAATAGCCCTGTCTGAAGCGCTGATCACGATCCCCATCGTGCTCCTCATATTCGCCGCCTTCATCGAGTTCGGCTACGCCATGTCGCAGTGGAACCAGACGGTGAAGGCCCTGCAATATGGCGCGCGTCTTGCGGCTGTCTCGGATCCGCTGGTGCCGGACTTCGCCGATGACTTTCCGACCGACGCAGACGACCCATTGAACAATGGCGACGCGACGCCGAACGATTCGACGATTTCCGCGACATGCACGGGCTCGGGATGCGAACCCGCATCACTCAATCGCATTGTGTACGGATCGCCGGACTCGCAAACCTGCTCGGCCTTGGTAGCAGGCGCCGGTGTCGGGATGTGTCACATCAATCCGCGGATCGAGGCTGCCAATATTGCCGTCACCTATCAGCGTTCGGGTCTTGGCTATTGGGGCCGGCCGGACGGGCCTGTGCTGACCATGCGGCTGGAAGTCCGCGATATTACATTTGATCTTCCTATTCTTGGCGTACTGCTCGGGCTGGATGAGATCACCATTCCTGCCCATCCGGTGACGATTACGACCGAAGACTTGAAGACGTGTTCCACCTGCTAAACCCATAATGCTGAACTCATAATATTGCGTGGTAAAGCGAGATGACAGCTCATATGAATTTTGTGGCATCCACTAAAATCCTTGTTCTTTCCGATGATGCGGCGGCCGCGAGCTTCATGCTCGATACGTTCGGTTCGCTTTCGCGCTACGACGTGCGCCACATGGCGTTGGCGGCACTCAGAGACGCAGGACGGGCCGACCTGGCGCAGTTCAATCTGATCGTGCTCGACGTCGACAATGGGGAGATGCTGAGCCGTCCTGAGCTGTTTACCTTCCGCAACGCCCATCGAAACACGCCGCTGGTGGTCGTCTCCGAGGATCTGCCCGATGATATGCTGCGGCTGCTGTTCCGCTTGAACGGCAATGACTGGCTGAAAAAGCCGCTCGAACGCCGCTCGCTGATCGATATGATCTCGACCCACGCGCCGACCGCGGGCGCCAACGAAAGCCGGGTCCACGCGGTCGTCTCGGCCGTTGGCGGGGCGGGCGCCAGTGTCATTGCGTCTTCGCTCGCGCATGTGCTGGCCCAGCCGACGAAAAACTCCTCGCCGCGCGTCGATCTGTTCGACATGGATTTCTCGTCCGGGTCGCTTGGCTACTATCTCAACCTTGTCAATGATTACGATCTGAAGCCCATCATGGCCAATCCGTCGCGTGTTGATCTCGAGTTTATCGATCTCGTGCGCAAACGTCATTCGGGCGGTTTTTCTTTGCTGTCCTTCAAGCAACCATCGGTCCTTTTGACGCCCAAGGGGGCTGAACTTGTCCTGCGGATGCTGGATGTCGCGGCCTTCGAAAGCGATCACACCGTCCTCGACATCCCGTATTACAACACGCCGTGGAAACAAGATGTGCTGGAATCCGCCAACAGCGTCTGCATCGTCACCGAAATGACGATCCCCGCGCTTCACGAGGCCAAGGATCTGTTTCTCAACCTGGTACGGTTGCGCGGCAATTCGGACCAGATCTTCATCGTCATCAACAAGTACCGGAGCAAGCTCTTCAGCCTTGGTGTGCGCCGCCAGCAGGCTGACAAGATCTTCAAGGAGACGCGGGCGCACATCATAGCCGATGACTGGGACACGCTGAGCGAAGCGGTGAACCGCGGCGTATTGCCGTTCGAGGTCAACGCGCGTTCACGTTTTTGCGGTTCCGTCAGCAAGCTGGGAGCGCTCGTCAGATGAAGTCGCGCAGCGGCAGCAACGGACCAGAGGCGCGGCGCAGCACCGGGGCGGCCGACGGCCGAGTTATGCGGGCTATGCTGGTCGCGGCGTCTTTCTGGCTCACAGCCTGGGCGACGCAGACGTTGGCGAGCGGCCTGGTGCCGCGAAACCTGGGGCCAACGACGAGCGTCGTGGTGACCACCGAGCACGCCTATCCGGCCGGCACGATCGTCATCGTCAGCAAGGACCGGACGCTCGATCTTGTCGTCTCCGGGAATCGTGCCATCCGCTACAGGATCGGCGTCGGTCGCGACGGCTTCCGCTGGAGCGGCGTCGTCAAAGTCGGGCATAAGGCCGAATGGCCGGACTGGCGGCCGCC
>UCOA01000108.1 GCA_900474095.1 Hyphomicrobiales bacterium
GGCGAGCGCGCGTGCGCAGGTTCGAAGCGTCCGAACCGGCCTGCGGCTCGGTCAGCGCAAAACCGCCGATCCATTCACCGGAAGCCAGTTTCGGCAGGAAGCGCTGCTTCTGTTCCTGCGTGCCGAATTTCAAGATCGGCACGCAGCCAACGGAACTGTGGACGCTCATGATCGTAGAGCACGAGCCGTCGCCGGCGGCGATCTCTTCCAGCGCGACGGCGTAGGCCACCGTACCCGTCTCCGAGCCACCATAGGCTTCCGGCACCAGCATGCCGAGAAAGCCAAGTTCGCCCATTTCCTTCAATTCATCCTTCGGAAATGCATGCGAGACGTCGCGCTCGGAGGCTCCTGGCAGGAGGCGCTCGCGAGCAAAATCACGGGCCATATCGCGAATCTGGATTTGTTGTTCAGTCAGGATCATCTATCGGTCTCCTCCCCGGCCCGATCAAAGCCGCTCGACGGCGATCGCTGTCGCCTCGCCGCCGCCGATGCAGAGCGAGGCCATGCCGCGCTTCAACCCATAGCGCTCGAGTGCTGCCAAAAGCGTGACAATGAGGCGGGCGCCGGATGCGCCGATCGGATGACCAAGCGCGCAGGCGCCGCCATGCACGTTCACCTTGTCATGTGGCAGGTCGAGGTCGCGCATCGCCGCCATGGCGACGACCGCAAATGCTTCGTTGATCTCGAACAGATCGACATCCTTAAGGTTCCACCCCGTTCGTTCGGAGAGCTTGTTCAGCGCACCGATAGGAGCGGTTGCAAAGAGATTGGGCGCCTGAGCGTGGGTCGCGTGCCCGGCGATGGCTGCAAGGGGCGTGAGCCCCCTCCGGTCGGCTTCGGAGCGACGCATCAGCACCAGGGCGGCCGCGCCGTCGGAAATCGAAGAGGAATTGGCGGCAGTCACCGTACCGTTTTCACGGAATGCGGGCTTCAGGGTCGGGATTTTTTCAAATCTTGCCTTACCGGGCTGTTCGTCGCGGCTGACGATGTTTTCCGTCCGCCCGGTCTTCACCGTGACCGGCGTGATTTCGGCATCGAAAAACCCTTCCTCGACAGCTTTCTGCGCACGAGTCAGCGACGTCACCGCAAAATCGTCCTGCGCGGGCCGCGTGAACTGATAGGCCTCGGCGCAATCCTCGGCAAACGTGCCCATCAACCGCCCCCTGTCATAGGCATCCTCCAGCCCGTCGAGGAACATGTGATCAATGACGCGACCATGGCCGAGCCGGTAACCACCACGGGCACGATCAAGCAGATAGGGCGCATTGCTCATGCTTTCCATGCCGCCGGCAACAGTAATGTTCGCGCTGCCGGCCGCAATCAGGTCATGTGCCAGCATCACCGCCTTCATGCCGGAGCCGCACATCTTGTTGACGGTGCTTGCGCCCGTCGCGTAGGGCAGGCCCGCGCCGATTGCTGCCTGCCGCGCCGGTGCCTGCCCCTGTCCGGCCGGCAGGACGCAACCGAAAACCACTTCCTCGACTGCCTCGGCAGAAACCTGGCTGCGCTCCAAGGCGGCACGGATAGCGGCTGCGCCGAGTTGAGAAGCGGTCGCTTCCTTCAGGTCGCCCTGAAATCCACCCATTGCGGTGCGGGCGGAACCGACGATGACGATGGGATCAAGCATTGCCATTTCAACCTCCCCGGAGCCTCAACGCGGCCCCATGCGCAAGGCGCCGTCCAGACGGATCACCTCGCCGTTCAGCATTGTATTCTCGCAGATATGGCGCACCAGCGCCGCAAATTCGATGGGTCGGCCAAGGCGCGGCGGAAAGGGCACGCTCTTTCCGAGCGCTTCCTGAACCTCAGCCGGCATGCCCGCCATCATCGGTGTTTCGAAGATGCCTGGCGCAATCGAAACGACGCGGATGCCGTAGCGGGCGAGTTCCCGGGCGATCGGCAGGGTCATCCCGACGATGCCGCCTTTCGATGCCGAGTAGGCGGCTTGACCGACCTGTCCGTCGAAGGCTGCAATCGAGGCCGTGTTGACGATGACGCCGCGCTCGCCTTCGCCGTCAGGTTCCTCGTTCTGGATGACAGAGGCGGCAAGACGGACCATGTTGAAGGTGCCGATGAGGTTGATGCCGACCGCGCGGGCGAAATTTTCGAGGCGATGCGGGCCGTCGCGCGTAAGCACCTTTTCGACAGGCGCGATTCCTGCGCAGTTTACCAGACCATGCAAATGACCGAAGCTCTCAAGCGCTGCGTTGACCGCGGCAAGCCCATCCTCTTCGCTGGTCACGTCCGTGCGCACGAAACGGGCCGTCGTCTCACCCAGTTCGGCGCTGATCCGCTCACCGGCCTCAGGATTGACGTCGGCAACAATGATGCGCGCACCGGCCTCGACCAGCAAGCGGGCGACAGCCGCGCCCAAGCCAGAGCCGCCGCCCGTAACCAAAAATACCTTGCCAGGGATCAGCATGATGTTCCCCTCCCGTTGCGAACAGGTGCGGTTGCTGATTTTTGATCCATCATGCAGCCCTCCCCTGCCGCGTTTCGTCGTCGGCACCTGCTTTTTGACAGCGCCATCTTGTAGGACTCTACGCTGGCGCGGTATTGCAAGCGATGACAGAACTGTCCTTCATTTTTCGGCCAGTTTTGCCATATGGGAGAAGACACCGATGGCAGACGCAGACCGGCGCATGATCTCGCCCTCCTTCGTTGAAGAGGCACTCGATTGTTTGCGCCGGCAGGGTAAGCCGACCGCCCTGCTGCTCGCATCGCTCGGCCTGCCGCCGGTAGTCGACAGGCCGATTTCGGCCGAGGCCTATGGTGCGCTTTGGTTGGCAATCGCGGCCGAAGTCGATGACGAATTCTTCGGCATGGGCGGACGGCCAATGCGCAGCGGCAGTTTCACGCTGCTTTGTCATTGCGTACTGCATGCAAAGAACCTGGAACAGGCGCTACGGCGCGCCTTGCGCTTCCTCGGCGTGGTGCTGGAAGACCCTAGCGGCGAACTCGTCATTCGCGACGGACTCGCCGAGATCGTGCTCACGGACAAGGGCGAGGCCCGCTCGGCCTTTGCCTACCGGACCTACTGGATCCTTCTCCACGGCATCACCTGCTGGCTGGTCGGGCGCCGCATTCCGATCCGCAGCGTAGACTTCCGCTGTGCCGAACCGCCGCAGGGCGCCGACTACCGCCTGTTCTTCGGGGCACCGGTGCAGTTTTCCCAACCAGTCAGCCGCCTCGCGTTTGATCGCGCCGTGCTCAAGCTGCCGATCATTCGAACCGAGCAAGCATTGAAACAATTCCTGCGCGGCGCACCGGCCAATATCCTCGTGCGCTATCGGTACGATGCCGGTCTGGCAGCGAGCGTGCGCAGGCGTCTGCGGCAAGCGGCGCCTTCGGCCTGGTCCGGCTTCAGTGAGCTTGCCGTGCAGATGCGGATGTCGCCATCGACTCTGCGCCACCGGTTGCAGGGCGAAGGGCAAAGTTATGCCGGGATCAAGGACGAGATCCGTCGCGATCTCGCGATCGAAATGCTGCTCCATGGCAAGAGCAGCGTCGGAGAAATCGCCGCGCAGCTCGGTTTCTCCGAACCCAGCGCCTTTCACCGGGCCTTTCGCAAATGGACATCGAAGAGCCCGGCCGCCTTCCGGCGCGAGACGTGTTCGGTTGCTGCTCTCCCCGAAAGTCAGGAAACAGGTCGCAAAAATCGCAAGATTAAGTCTACCTAAAAACCAGCAGCCGGGTGAATGTTGCGCAAACGTGGCTATGGCGTCATCAAGGTAAAGCTGTAAGTAGTGCTAACCAACACCTACACCAGACGGGTTGATGCAAACGTTGGGTGATACGCTCACACAGCAATCCTGGAGGAAGAAGCGCCAAAAGTAAGAATATTGGCTGATACTTTGGTATCCGCGAATACGCCCCGTCACACCCACTCGATTGTTTAAATAGTATATAACCCATTGAAATACTGAAAATTCACAAGCCCCGACGTCTGGATCGCCCAAAAAGCTAAGCTGTTAATATTAAAGGGAAAATCTCCGAGAAATTTTTCAAGATTTGGCGGTGGGCGTGATGGTCAAGTTTAGCGTGGACGATCACTAAAATGCCATCAGATTTGTTCACCTGATATTTTCACCGAATCCCTCAAAGATAGCGCCCCCTGCAAAAGCTCCGTTAACCGATGATTCTGCAATTTCATTCTCGCAAAGCCCTAATCGTCCCGCGTATAAAAATAGCAACGCTCGGCGCCCTTGCGTGTGTCGTTGGGGCGATCGCAGTTGTTTGCGTATTAAGCCTGCTTATTCCCGACCGTCCGTTTTGGGCAGAATTGACCACAGTGGCGTCAATAACGGCAGCTGTTACATTTCCGCTTCAATTGACGCTTTGTCTACGCAACGAAGCGCTTCGTGAGGTCCAAAAAGAACTTCAGCACGCACTCAGTCATGATCCCCTCACGGGTACACTGCGCGCCAACGCATTTGTGACCTCGGTCGAGCATGCGATAGACCGCAGGCGCCGGAGCAATACTGAAGGCCCGGATGGCGTCATGCTCGTTCTCAGAATCGGCAATTTCGATGAGATCGGTCGTCGCTATGGCCCGCAATGGGCAGATACGCTGCTTCAATCGATTGTTCGGATCGTACATTCTTCTGTGCGCTATGGTGATCTCGTCGCCCGCCTTGCCTCCGACGAACTCGGGATCTATCTGCCAGGCACAACAACGGAAAACGCCAGCGACATCTGCGAGCGCATCCGCACGCGGATAGACGAGACCACCTTCACAGCCGGGCAAGAGCGCCATATATCGGTGACGGTGCGACTTGGCGGTACCAGGGTCGGGGACCAGGCCGACTTTCAGGCACTCCGCGAGGCAGCTAACCACGCCGCCCTCGCGGAGGAAGAGGCTGGCCCCCTCCTATTCCGGGAGCTGTTTTCGTGACAGGGAGGCTTTCTGGCCTGCATCACCACACCGTATCGGGCCGGATCGTCCACATGACAGGCGAACACGGTGGCCCCGGCCTGCTTGGCAACCGCGTCCCGGCAGGGTAGAGCCGCGTTCCACTGCCGCCTGCCAGAATGATCCCTTTCATGCAGTTTCTGCCGTTGCCATTTCCACGCTCCACCCGCGCCCACACTCGGACCGAGAATAAGGAGGGGACAGATCACATTGGTCATCTCACCGATTCTTCACCGGTATCCGGTTCGGTGGCCGCCACGCCGGCCGGGCTTAAGGCGCCGCAACGCCAGACGCTGTAGACCGGCTGGGTATCCCAGTCATAGTAGTAGACCGCTTCCAGCGTTCGCTCCGCCATGCGTTGCCCGAAGACGCGGCGCATGGCGCGGATCACCCCTTCTCGCTCCCGGTCGTCGATCGGGCAAGAAAGCGCGGTGTTGGCAATGCCCCATTCGGTCACCCAGCACGGCTTGCCCTCCCCTTCAGGTTGGCAAAAGTCGAGAAGCCCCGTCACATACCGCTCAAGCGCCGCGTTAGCTTTGCGCCCCGGATAGATATGAATGCCATAGCCATCGATCAGCGCGTCGATCCCCCGTTCCCACAGGAGCGAGACGAACGCACCGGGATCGAGCCGTTCCATCCCACGGTGGTCGGCCTCTTCTGCGCCGACATCGGAAAGTCCGGCGGAAATCAGAAGCGCGCGGCGGCTATGCACCGTCGCCTGCAATTCCTCTCGGGTGATCCGGACAGCGCCGACATATGCGTCGAGCCCGCGCTCGAAGGCCGAGCGATTTGCGACTTCCGAAACGCTGCGCGGTGTCTGCCGCCCAGGTTTTTCGTAGACGACGAGGTCGCCATTGTAGGCGCTGTAGTTTATTTCGTTTCCTGGCTCGACGGCGTCGATGCGGATGCCCATGCCATCAATGCGGCGAAGCACCGAGCGCAGCTGCGCGCGGTAAAGATCGAGGTCGAGATCCGAAAGCCGCCGAACATCCCAGATGCGGCCGAAACCGGTGCGAGGGCGCACCCCCGCCCGATAGTAGTCCTTGTTGCCGAGCTGGATCTCGATAAGGATTTTCAGCCCCAGCCGGTCCGCCATTTCGAGCGCTTCGATGCTCTTCTCCACCGGCCTCGACAGCGAAAGCCGGACATGGGTGATGCCGCTTGCCGCAATTTCCTTCAGCACGCGCTTCTGATCGGCGCGGGAAAGCCAGGCGAGGTTTACCCTGTTAATGCCGATGCGATCGGGGAACGCATCGTTTGCGTCCGCCGGCGCCGCCGGCGCAAAGACCCAGAGCGCTGCCAGCGCGCAAGCGAAGCGCGCGCGCGTTCGCGCCACCGCTTTCATCCTCTCAAAATCCAATCTGCCCCAGAGCATTTCGGAAATTCGCCTCGCAAGCGGAATAGCGGTCGATCACGGCTTGCGTGTCTATCTTGGCGAGGAAATTCGACAGATATGCGCGCTTGTCCGCTTCCCGGTTCCAGGTCGCCGCCTCGATATAGGGGAAGCCGATGAACTCCAGCATTTCCCGCATGCGGTCGTCGACCGCGATCATGAGGGCAGGTGTGCCGGCCTGCATACCGATGATGCAGCCGTGGAAACGGCGGCCGAAGCAGAGATCGCGCGATGACATTGCGCCCCGCCACTGGTTCGTGTCGAAATAGACCAGCAGTTCGGATTTCCGCTGCCATTTTTCCGAATGCTTGTATTCGGTCGCGCCAGTGATGCGCCCACTCGCCCGGTCATAGACAATGTCATTGTCGTCGCCGGTCAGCGAGAGGTTGTAGGCAACCACCTCATCCTGGACCACATAGCTTGCGACGCTGTCGGGCTTAAGCAACGCATGCGCGTCGACGATCGTATCGGCAACACTGCCGAGATAGCCGCCGAAGGCGATCTTCTGGGCTTCTGCCAGTCCCGGATTGGCAAGCGCGAGAAGTGACCGCTTCATCTCGTTCGGAGCGAAATAGAGTGATGGGCAGCCGGTCGGCTTGACGAACTTCATGCCCTGTTCCCTGAGAAACTCGGCAGTGAAATAACCGCGGGTAAGGAAGAAGCTCTCCTTTTTCTTCAAGACCTCAAGGAACTGGAGCGTGCCGGCCGGCAGCAGTTCCTTGAGACCCTCCTTGCGCTGGATACCGATTCCCATCACCACGACCGGCATCTTCAGCTTGGCGAACACTTCGGCTTCCAGGTCCGCGGAGTAGCCCGGTCGCAAGAGGTTGGCGGAGGCGAAAACGCAAATATCGAACTCGCGGTTGACGCGGTCGTAGAGGTCTTCCGATCCCCGGTTGTTGGCGAGGTGCCAGAAGGGGAGGTAGGTGACGTCGTGACCGCGCAGGCTTTCGGCCGCGCCCTCTCCGATCAGGTAGTTGCCGGTATTGGCGATCCGCCTGACCTGGGAAATCAGGTCCTTTTTGGTGCTGGCCTCGTCAAAGTAGGGCCGGTGGACGACAGTTGTGCCCGAAACCTGCGCAATCGTTCTCTGCAGATATGACGGAATTCCCGTGAGCAAAATACGCATAACTATCCTCTGAACCGATAAATGGTGGCCTTCGGGCCATTAATTCGCAATGCCGATTTCACGAAGCGTCGTGCGGAAGGCGCGCTCGCGGTCGGAATACCGGTCGACAAGCTCGCTCGTGTTGAGCTTTGCCAGATGATCGGCCACGAACTCGGCGCGGTTCTCCGCCTTGTCGATCTCGGTGATGTCGACGGCGGGCAGGCCGGTGAAGCCGAGCATCTCGCGCATGCGATCGTCCACCGCCACCATCAGGCTCGGCACCGCCGCCTGCATGGCGATGATAGAGCCGTGGAAACGACGGCCGAAATTGAAGTCCATCGACGAGGCCCAGGAGCGCCACTGGTTGGTGTCGTAGAAAGTGCGAACCTCAAACCGCTGCTTCTCGCGTTCCGTGCCGGGATAGGCCAGATCGCCAATCATTAGGCCCGACGCGGAATCATAGACGCGCCCCTCGTCGTTAGGCTCCACCTTCATGTCGAAGTGGAGGAACTCATCCTGCACCACGTATTGCGGCGCGGTGCCCTGTGGGGCCAGGGCATTGGCGTCGAGGATCGCATCCTGATTGCCGCCGAGGTAGCCTGAAAAGATTGTCCGTGCCTTGCCAATTTCTACGCTCGACAGTTTCTTCATGGAGCGGCGCATGTTGTCCGGCATGAAATAGACGGAAGGGCATCCGGTCGGTCGCACGAAGGAGAAGCCCTGGTCCTTCAGGAAGCCGGCCGACTCGTGGCCGCGCGTCAGGAAATAGTGCTCGCGCTCCTTCAAGATGGTGAGAAGCCGCTTCGTTCCCTCCGGAAGATTGTTCTCCAGGTCCTTGCGGTTTTGCAGGCCGATGCCCAGCATGACGATCGGCATGTTGAGCCGGCTGAGCACCTCTGCCTCGGCGTCCGCGGAGAGCCCCTTGCGCAGGAGGTTCGCGCAGGTGAAGACGCAGATGTCGAAGTTGGCGTTGAACTCATCGAACCCGCTGCCGCTTTTGCTCAAATTGAAGAGATGCCAGAAGGGAACCTGCTTCGCATGCGGCGCGAGCGCGCGCAGAGCGCCTTCGCCGATGAGGTAGTTGCCGGTGTTGCTGATGTTGCGCAGCTCCTGCAGAAACTCCTCTTTCGCTTCCGGCTGCTTCTGCCGCTCCGCATAGGAGACGGACAAGCCCTGGGCGCCATTGGCAAGGCGCGTATAGTGACCAGGAATACCCGTCACGAGAATTCGTGGACGCATTCGACTAGACCTTTCTGTTTCAGGGAAGCGGCCCGGCAATCAGCCGAGCGCCGCGACCACGGGATTTGCCGCCGACTGGTCGCGAAAGACCGCTGCGCGGGACAGTGATGAATTTTTCACGGAGCGATCGCTCCACGCGATGAAATCCGAGAAGGAGGAAGCCCATGACCGGCGCGCGGCGGTCCTGATGCAGCCCTCCATGAGCGGAGCGAGCCTCTCACGATTGTGCGCTACCTCTTCAATGATCCGCGCCATCTCCCTCACGACCTGAGGATCGGAAGCCGCGTCGATGAGGATGCCGTCCTCGCCGTCGGAAATGAGTTCGTCCACGGCGCCGACCGCAGTCGCGATGGGCACGCAGCCGAGTTGCTGCGCCTCGGCGATCATCAGTGGCGCGCCCTCCCAGCGTGAGGGCATGACGAGAACATCCGCCCAGCCCAGCGCCTTGATCAGGTCCTTGCTGGCGAAGACGGGCGGGCGCACGTCGACGCCCAGGTCCTTCAATCGTTCGCTCCAGGACACGCTGGAATCGGCGAGGATTTCGCCGCCGATAGCCCGGGCGTCGAAGGGGACATTGGAGGTTCGCAGTTCCGCGAGTGTCGCCGCCAGTCGATCGATCCCCTTCTGCTGATCGAGCCGCCCCATATAGAGTAGTCGCAACCGGTCGCCCTTCCGCTCGATCCGCCTGACCGCCAGAACCTCCGCCAGAACCTTTGGCGGCACCGAAAAGCTCGCGCCATTGGCAACGGCGAAGACTTTCTCGTGGGGGACGCCGTAGCTGTGCAGATAAATCTTGAGCTGATCGGAGCAAGTCAGGAAGGCATCGTAGCAATGCTCATGGGCAATCGCTGCGAAAGGCTGACCGGCGGGCCTCTTGAAGGCCGTGTTGTCGACGACGTGAAGATAGCAGGCAGTGCGCGTGCCTTCGGAGCGAAGTCGCGCGATGAGGGGATGGACGGCCATCACATGGTTGTTGATGACCAGGTCGAAGCCGGAAAGCTGTCCCTTGAGTGCCTCCCAGTCGACCGAATGCTCCTCGGCGATAAAGTCCTGCCCCAGGAAGGAACCCGACCCTCCCCAAGCTGGAATTCCCGCGTCCCAGAAATGAATGTGGTCGAAGCTGGAATCGAATTCATCGATCACGTCCATCCTGGACGTGCCGAGCACGAAGAGATGGGTTTCGTAACCCGCCGCCTTCAATTCCCGGGCGGCCGCGTAGACGACTTTCTCAGCCCCGCCGAACGAGGCGTTCGGCACGAGCAGCGCCACGGTCCGCTTGCCTTCGCTGTGCCCGAGCGGCAGGACCGGTGAACCCCCGACTTCCTTGCGCAGCGCCTTGTGCAGATCGCCATAAGGCACGAGCCGCGCCGGACGCCAGGTCCACCGCTTGCCCGCCGTCTCCCGCAGGGGACTCGCGGCAATCGCGTTGACGCAATTGATCATCACCTGCTGAGGCGTGATGACAGAGCGGCGCGGGAGGCTTCTTGGAAAAGGAAAACGTACTTTCAGAACCGTCGATGTCGGCCATACCTGCTGGCTACCGATGGACGCGAACCAGTCCACCGCGTTGTTCTGGACCACGTCCTGGACGAGCCGAGACGAAAGGAAAATGAGATCGGCGGGGCCGATTTTTTGTCCACCCGCCCCTTGACCGACCGGTTCGATCTTGCGCTGGGCGGCATCGTTGGCGAGTTGGACAAAGACGACGTTGCTGGTCTCGCTCAGGCGCTCAAGTTGGGCAAGCACGTTCGGCAGCATGCGCGAACGCCGGAGCAAGTCGAGCGTCGCACCACTTCCGGCGACCATGAACGGCGGGAAATGTTCATTGTCGGGTTCGCCAATATTTGCCCAGAACGCCGGGATGATGTCGTCGAGGCGAAGCATAGTCGGTGGCTTGAAGGGATCGGTGAAGAAGGAGATCGCGGTGTCTTCCGTTCGCGCAAACAGGTAGCGCGGGCACTCCTCATGCTCGAAATCCACCAGCATCGGTCGCTGAAACAACGGCATGTGGCGCTTGCGCAGGAAGCTTACCGACGTGGTGCGGTCCCGGTTCGCCTCCTTGAAGCGGCTCTCCGCCCTCAGCCGGTATTCGAAGACGGTGTCGTGGCAGGGCGTGCCGACAAAACCATGCTCGATGCAGGACAGCCAGAACTCCCAATCCTCGAAGCCGTTCTGCCTGTCGTCGTTGAAGCGGACGCCTTTCTGAAAAACATCGATCGAGATCATCGATCCCGTGTCGCAGATATTGTCGGTGACGCAATGGACCAGCCGCGAATAGCGGTTTCCGTAGTGGGCACGCCAGCTTACCGAAAATGTATCGATATTGGTGTAGACCCACCCGCAGCCACTGGAGAGGAGATGCCGGTAAAGCGTCTCGATGGTGCCGGGAAGGACGCGATTGTCGGCATCGAGGAAATAGACAGCCTTCGTCTCGGGAAAGTGCTCGAGGACGTAATCGATGGCGCGATTGCGTGCGCCGCCCGGCCCGGCGTTCTGGCCGAACATCACGTGGACCGAAGGATGGGCCGCGGCGTAGAGCAACAGTTGATCGAACGTTTCGTGCCGTGGATCGCCGTCGACCGAGATGATAATGACGACCCGGCATCTACTGAGATTCGAGGCAAGTACGGACTCTATCGCCTCGAGGGCGAGTGCCGCGTGACCGTAGAGGGGCATGGCCACGGCGATCAGGTCCATGAATTTTCGGTTACCGGACATCGGCGGCCCCCGTCGATTGCTTGACCAGCCTGAAGCCGGACACCTTGAGCCAGGAAAAATCGACCGAATCCGTGACAGCGCGACTGAGGATCATCAGATCCATCGGCCCCCGTACCGGCTCGTCCAGCTGGATGTTGATGTTGACGACCTGCTTGGACGTGACTTCGCGCCACCCGCTGAAGAATGCCGACGGCTTGACCACGCCCTTTCGCGCAAGCTCGGCCACTTCGGAACGCGCATTTGAATTCGCCGGGGCGAGCAGGAAGCTGACCGCCGCGGGCTGGCCTTTCGGATGATCGATAACGGCACTTGCCGAGAAGGATATCGTTCCGGGCTCGACAGCGCGACTGATCGCGCCCGCCGATATACCGCTCGGCAACGGGTGGCAGACGATGGCATGCTCATGCTCAAGGAAGCGCACCGTCTGGAAATCCGGGACGATGGGCGTGACAGAAACGTCCGCGATCTGGCTCAACGTGTCGACCGCCAGGCGATAATCGACGATGTATTGACCCTCGAGCAGGCTGCTCGGCGCAATCATGTTGGGTGCCCTGGACGGCTTCACCCCGGGCAGTCCCGTGAACACTTTAAACGCCAAAGGGCGAAGGTCGAGATCCGGATGCGGAAGTTCCGACCGCGCCGAATAGCGTTCGCCGGCGATCGGATAGCCGAGCGAAAGGCCGACGGTCTCGGGCCCGGTCGCGGATATCCGCAGCCGGAGTGTCCGTGCCGCGCCTCCGCAGGCTCGCGGCAGTGAGAAGAAGTTCCAATTCGGGACGAGTTGCGCATAGGGTACGGTCCACTCCGCCACACCTTCCCCGCTTTCAAGATACCGCAACGCGACGACGAGCTCTCCACTGGCTTTCGGTACGGAATGGAGGTGCAGCGCGAGCCCCGCCACGCCGAGGCTGGACACCGGCAGCAGTTGCTCGACAAAGGCGTTGGCGAGCAGCTGACCGATCCCCTCGTCCTTTGGGTCGACATAGGGATCGTGGGAGAATATCTCGGAAACCGGCTCCCAGTTTCGCGCCTGGAACGCATCTTCGAGAGCCCGGTAATTTTCCAGCAGCGTCTCCCGCTCCCGCCTCAGAATCGACAGCTCCGAGGTGATCGAGGCATTGTATCGAGCGAGCCGGCCGACGCCGCCTTCGGCCAGCGTTCGCAGAAGCGCAAGACTGTCCGGCTTGTTGGCGGGATCAAGCCGCTGGAGGGGAACCACGGGCACTGTACCCAGCGACCCAAGCAGCGCCAGGCGCTCTTGCAGATCCGCCTCGCCCTCGTCGGAAAAGGCGACGGCGATCAACGGAAAGGCGTTCTGCAAGGTCGCCTGAGGGCGTCCGGCCGTTTCGAGGTATGTGACCAGATGCTCTATATCGCTTCCCTCGAAGCACGACCGGTCCCGGTCCGATGCCGCCACCAGTTTTTTTGCCGCCAGTCGCTGCCCTATGCCGGAAGACATCAAATCTTGCACGAACCGCCTCTGAAGAATTATTTGGGAACAAAAATCAAAAACGCTGGATAATCAGTTGCTTATTCAAATTATCCGGCGCCACCAACGAGAACGTAGCAACTAATTTTGCAATGCACAATGATGAAATTCAAAATAATACAAGCCAAATAGTTCACATATACTTTGAAAATCAAAGTAATACTTCATAATTGCACTAAACTTTGACGGAGAAGAGACTTGCCGCTCAATTTTTCAAGAATATCCTGTTGCCGTTCGAGGCAGTCCGTCAGTCGGAAACGACGCTCGACCGTCCGGCGCGCCGCGGCCCGCATCCCGAGGTGGCGTTCCGGATTTTTCAGGGCGTCAAGAATGACCTCGGCGAGTGCGTCCGCGTCGAAGAATGGCACCAACAAGCCGTTCCGGCCGGCGCGTATAACCTCCCGGACAGGCGCGGTATCTGATCCAATGACCAGAGCGCCGCACGCCATTGCCTCCAACACCGACCAAGACAAAACGAACGGATAGGTCAAGTAGAGGTGCGCCGCCGATATCTGGAAAAGCTGCCGCAAAACTGAATGCGTCACCACGCCGGGAAAGAGGATATTTTCCTGCGGTATGTCCAGCGATTCCAGGAGATGATCCTTCCACGCCCCGCCGCCGGGCGGCGGCACGCCATAGCTGGTGCCATCTCCGCCGACGAAAACGAACAGCGCATCGGGACGCTTTCGCACAACCTTCGCGGCAGCCTCCAAAGCCTGTGGAAATCCGCGATACGGCTCAAGATCGCGCGCGACAAAGGTGACAATGGGAGAACCACCAGCCCTGAGCACACGTCCGTCCGAAAGCCTGACCGAAGTTGTCGGGTCCGGTCGAAACCGCGCCGTATCGACGCCCTCGTGACACACCGAGATGCGCCCCTGGGCGTCGGCAGGGTACAGACTTCTTTGCCAATGGGTGGGGCTGATGCCGGCCTCAATGGCCTCAAGGGACAAAAGCTGCGCGATGTTACGCAGCCGCAGCCTCTTTCGCGTCTCCAGATCGGGCCGATCGTCGGGGGAGAACCCGATGTCCGCCCCTTCCGATCGGTAGAAGAACTCGCAATATCCCAATGCGGGCACCCGCGGCAGCACGTCCTTCAAGAACATCATGCTGCCCCAGCCGATATGGCCAACGACAATGTCGGGCACCAGCCCCTGCCGCGCCATGGCGTCGAGCGTTTCGGCAACGCGATGGCCGATTCTCGCGTGATGATCGGGAGTACCCATGTGCCGGGCCATGTGTGGATTTGCGCGCGGACCCGATTCCGCTCGATGTCGAACGACGCGAACGGATGGGATCTTCTGGTCTATGGTTTCGGTGATGAGGCTTACCTCATTGCCCGCCTGCGCGAGCTGGGCGGCCAAGGCAGCGAACTGGCCGAAGCCCCGCCGATGAACAAACGCTACATGCATCGCGTCTAGTCCGCCATTGCCAGGCCCACGGCATCACTCACCACTTAGACGCCGTACCGTGAGGTGGTGCCCCAGGCCAGTTCGAGCTGGTGCAGCGTCTGGAAGGCCGTCTCAAGCATCCGCCGGTCCTGGTCGCCACGATTCACCGCGCGCTCATAGGTCATGGCCGCGTCGCGGAGATTTGCCCTCAGTTGCCGCCCCTTCTCTGTCAACTTGATCCGTGCGGACCGCTTGTCGCGCTGGGAGGCAACGCGATCAATGTAGTCGCCGTCTGCAAGCTGCTTCAGATAGTAGGAAACGTTGGAACCAACATAATGCCCACGATCCAGAAGCTCGGCGACCGAGAGCTCCGAGTCGCCGATTGCCAGTAGAATCATCGCCTGAGCCGGCCCCACATCATCGACACGAAGCTTGGTCAGCTCCGCCCGAATCAGGCCTGAAAACCGTCGACTTGCCCGCTCCATGAGGCGAGCAAGCTCGAAATATGTAACTTGCCGGAGGTCACTAAACTCTGCATCCCGAGAATGCCCGGGGTCCGTTTGTGCTGCCTGCCCGTTATTTCGGACTCCTAGATCATCATTAAGTCCGGACAGACTGAGCACACTATTTTCTTTCATTTCACGCTCCGATTCGGAAAAGTTACTTCAAAAATTGAAGTACTTTTCAAATATGCTCATCACCCCTGATTAACCCGAGCTTGCACAAGCCCTCCCTTCTGTGCCAGATTGGCCGAAGCATTACTACACTTCGGCACAGTTATAACCAATTCTGCCCTCCAGAAGTTGGCTCTAACGTTAACTCAAGGCAAATCACCATGCGTGATACTGTTCAAAATGGGACAAGAAGCAAGAGTCAAATTTGGGGAGGCAAAGATCAAAACAACCCGGGATTGTTGATGTCGCAAGCAAAGCGTGTCTTCTTGTCCGGGTTGCTGTATGCGGCGGCCCTTAGCGTGTGTCTGAATTTGCTACAACTCACGATGCCTCTGTTTATGCTGCAAGTTCATGACAGAGTGCTCAACAGCCAGAGCATGGACACGCTCGTCATGCTCACCATTTTGGCGATCGGCGCCCTTGTGGTGCTCGGTGTTTTGGAATTCATCCGCGCCCTGTCTTTCCAAGTCATCGGGGGCGCGCTCGTGCGCCGTTTAAACATGCCAGTCCTGGCCGCCGCCGTTCAGGCCTCGGTCGACCAGGGCCTGTCGCGCGCGACCCAGTCGCTTCGCGACATCGCAGAATTGCGAAGCTTCCTGACCTCGTCAGCGGTGACCGCGCCCCTCGACGCGGCCTGGTCCCCGATCTTCCTCGGCGCCCTTTTCGTTTTGCATCCGCTTTTCGGCCTCATTGGGGCTGTCTCCGCGGCGCTGCTCCTTTGCGGCGGCCTGGTCACCGATATGTTGACACGCCAACTCACCAAGGAAGCAAACCAGACAAATATCGAGGCCGTGTCCAAGATTGGCGCATCGCTGCGACATGCCGAGGCTATCGAGGCGATGGGTATGCTGCCGGCCCTGGCGAATCGTTGGCGCGCCCTGCAAATGCAGGCCCTCAGCGCCTTTGAAGCGAGTGGGACCAGGAGCAAGGCGATGTCGTCCATCACCCGCAGCCTGCGCTATTCCATCCAGATCGTCACCTTGGCAGCCGGAGCGTTTCTAGTGCTGGAGCAGGCAATCACGCCCGGCGCGATGATGGCATCGAGCATTCTTGTCGGGCGCCTCCTGATCCCCTTCGATTCGATCATCGACAATTGGCGGCAGTGGGTTCTGGCGATCGCGGGCTGGCGCCGCCTTGAGGCCACCCTCAAGGCGGACCTTGCCATCCGCCAAACGATGCCCACGCCGCATTCGTCGGGCGACATCGTGGTCGACAAGCTGGTCTACGCAGCCCCGGGACTGGATGTGCCGATCATCAAGGGCATTTCTTTCTCCCTCTCTCCGGGCGAAGTTCTGGGCGTGGTCGGACCCTCCGCGGCAGGCAAATCGACCCTCGCGCGCCTGCTGGTCGGAATCTTGCGACCCACGTCCGGCGGCGTCTTCCTCGACGGCAACAACACCTATCTCTGGGAGCGCAGCTCGTTCGGCCAAGTGGTCGGATATCTGCCGCAATCCGTATCGCTTTTGGAAGGCACCATCCGAGAAAACATCGGGCGGATGGCCGAAAGCGATCCATACAAAGTGCTGGAGGCGGCGCGACTGGCCGATATCCACGACATGATCGGACGCCTGCAGCTTGGCTATGACACGCCCGTCGGCGACGGACACCTGACCCTTTCCGGAGGGCAGCGGCAGCGCATAGCGTTGGCGCGCTGCCTCTACAACAGACCTCGTCTCATCGTGCTCGACGAGCCCAACGCAAACCTCGACGCGATTGGCGAGCGGGCCCTCATCCGCGCGATCCATCACGCCCGCGGTGACGGCGCGATCGTCATCATAATCGCTCACAGGCCAGCCATCATGCAAGTCGCCGACAAGCTGCTCGTACTCGAGAACGGCCGCGTCACACAGTTCGGGCCGCGAACGGATGTGATCCCGGCCACAATGCCGGGCGAAGCACGCCGCGAGGTGGCCGCGATATGACGGAGAAGAAGCCTCTTGCGGTCCGCCCCGACCTTTCCGAGCGTCGCCTGCCATCGCATCAGCCGGTATCGCTGAGCCCCTCGGACTTGGAATTCGAACAACTTGACCCCCGCTCGCCGCTCAGCCGTCTTGTCATCGCGGGGATCGCCACGATCCTGGTGTCCTTCGGTGGATTTTTTGCCTGGGCGTTTTCGACCGAGCTCAGCAGCGCGACGGTCGCGAACGGCACGGTCATCGTCGATACGAAGAGAAAGACCATCAGCCATTTTGAAGGCGGCGTGATGAGCCGACTGCTCGTTCAGGAGGGCGACAAGGTTTCTGCCGGGCAGCCCCTGATCGAGTTGGAGGATACACGAGCGCGCTCCAGCCTGCGGTCGCTCCAAATCCGGCGTATTGGCCTCATCGCGAAACTAGCGCGACTGAAGGCCGAGCAGACCGACGCGACCCGGATCAGCTTTCCACACGATTTCCGCCACGCCCGGGACGCCGCGATCGACGACGCCGTCATGGCCGAGACGATGTTTTTCGAAAAGCGGCGCGAGACCCAGGGAGGGCGCAGAGAGGTCCAGAGAAAAACCATCGAGGAACACCTCGAACAAGCGAAGTCGCTCATAATCCAGATCCAGGCGACGGACCAGCAAATCGACCTCATTAACGAGCAGCGGACGGCGATAGCAACGTTGGTGAAAAAAGGTGTCTTCCCGCGCACGCAACTCATCGACATCGAGTCCCGGCTCAGCGTGCTTGCGCGGGAACGGAGCGAGCTCGTCGGCGACAAGGCCCGGGCAGAAAAAGCCGGAGCGGGCGCGCAGCTTGCACTCACGGGAATCGAAAGCGAGTTTCAGTCGACGATCGCCGGCGAAATCACGACGGCACGCATCGAACTCGCGGATGTCGAGGAGCAGATCACCGCCTCGAAGGATGTGCTTCGGCGCCTTGAGATCCGCTCTCCGCAGGATGGTATCATCAGCAACATCTGGCTGCGCACCCCTGGCAGCGCGGTCACGCCCGCCCAGGCGCTGCTCGAGATCGTTCCGGAAAATGAGCCCCTACTGATCGAGATGCGCGTCAATCCTCGTGACATCGACAGCATGGCGGTGGGCTCCCAGACGCAAATCCGGTTGACGGCGTATAATCAGCGTTCCCGCCTGCCAATGGAAGGCGCCATCACATATGTCGCCGCAGACCAGTCGCTAGATGAAAAGTCAAACACCGCATTCTTCGTCGCGCGCGCCAAAATCGACGCGGCATCGCTCAAGGCAAATCCCGATGTCCGCCTCTATCCCGGCATGCCCGCGGAGGTGCTGATTATCCACAAGTCACGCCTTGCGATCGACTACCTTACCTCTCCCGCCGTCGAGAGTTTCAATCGCGCCTTCAGGGAAGACTAGCGCGATGAAACGAAACATGGAGGTTATCGTGTAAATTGTTTCAATTTTTGAAGTTATTTCCGAGTAAAATAACTTAAGTTTACTTCATAAAAGCTGCAATTGCCGAAATAATGTACCATTAAGACTCATATTATGAAATTTATTTCTCATTACTGGACGATTTATCTCTTTTAGATACTTGCGCTGTTCTTTTTTGCAATGCACAATCCGGGTGCGCAATCGTCGCACCCAGCGCCGAAGACGCGTGCATATAAACCTGAAGAGGAGAGGCAGATGGCTACATTGGAAGGCGGCGCATACGACGACGCCCTGTTCGGCTCCCGCTTCAGCGATTTCATTCGCGCCCATGGGGGCGATGATTTCGTGAGCGGCGGCAACGGGCACGACGTCGTGTTCGGTGATGACGGTGACGACCTGCTGTTCGGCGGAAAGGGAAACGACACCCTGTTCGGCGGCGAGGGCAGCGACTTGCTGAACGGTGAAAACGGCGACGACACCCTCGTCGGCGGCTGGGGTGATGACCTTCTCTACGGCGACAAGGGCAGCGACATCCTGTTCGGTGGACACGGAAGCGACCTTTTGTCCGGCGGCAAGGGCAACGACATACTGCATGGCGGCGATGGCAACGACATCATTGACGGCGGGGCCGGAAACGACATCCTGGCTGGCGGTGCCGGCCACGACATCTTCGTCTTCGACGGCGGCGGCGGCAATGACGTCATTCTCGACTTTACCGCGGGCGAGGATCTGCTGCAGATCTCGAAGGGCATCAATGGCCTCGACGTGACTTCGCCCGAAGACCTGGCCTCGCGCGTCACGCAGGTCGGCGGCAATGTCGTCGTGGATCTCGGTCATGGCGATACGCTCACATTGGTAAATGTCGATGCCGACGACATCCAGGCCAATCCCGATAACTACTTCACCGTTCACTGAGCCTGAGCTCGGCGCGCCCTGCCTCCTCCCGTGGGGCGCGCTATTCCGATTCAAAGGGACAGCGTGTGACATTCGACGATTCGATAGGCGCCACTGGCGTGTTCCGGGACGCAAAGATCTTTCGGCTCGGCACTGAGCTCGCCGTCCTTATCTGGGACCTCCCCCCGGCCCTTCCCGCCAATACGAGGTGCCTGTTGTCCATGGAGCAGTCGCCGGTACCGCTCGTCAGCATGATGCTGCCGCTTGGCAACGGGGGACAACGCATGTTCTGGGCGATGAGACCAGAAAAGCGACCCGTGAATGTGGATATTTGCACGGCGCACGGCAGCACCATCGAAACCGTCATGATGCAGCCGGCACGCGCGCTTGCAACCCTTGATGTTGAGGCTCTGTTCGCCGATCTTGCGCCTGAAGCCCGTATCAAGTTCGTCAGCAACCTGCTGACTGTGTGGCGAAGCGCCTTTCGCATCGCCGGCGACCATCTTTTCAGCATGGTGGTTGAAGACGCCCTTTACGCGCTCGTACCCGAACCGCAGGACGCCAGCATCGTGTGCCAGGTTGCGCAAGGGCGCCATCTGATTGAGACGGCCGTCAATCCGGATCTGGGCGAGATCACAGCGATCTATGCGATCGGTGCCACTTCGATCACACGCGTGGCAGACAGGCTCGTCCTCGGGCGCAATGCGAAAAACGGCCTACAATCGTGCCATTTCATCGCAGGCGCACCCTCCCCTCCGTTTCTCATCGTTCTCCTGAGCAAGAATGGCCTCGCCATTCGCCAACTGCCTAATGCCAAGCCGCGCCATGCCAGCCTTCAGGGTTGGTGGAACAAAAACCGCGAGGCGGTGGAACTGCGCGAAATGATCATCCGTCAACTTGCCCTGTTGCCGGAGGGTGGCGCCGCCACGGCGATCGATCTTCAAACGCGCGCCCCGCTGGCGGCGAGCCGGATTGCCAAGTCGTCGATGCACCCGTCCGGTGAAGTCGATCTCGCGCTGGCGCTCGACGGCGGCCTTCTGGTCGGCGGCTGGTTTCATGCACCATCATCGGCCTTCGCCGGAATCGACTATGTCAAGGAAGACGGCATCGCCGTGCCGCTCGACGGAAACAACTACAAATTCCCGGCATGGGCGCAAGGAACGGACGAAAAGAGCAAGACCGATGTGACGGGTTTCGTTGCCTGGATTCCACTCCCGGAACCTCCCGGGCCGCTGCTGCAACCGCGATTTCAGATGCGCCTCGCTTCAGGAGCGGTCAGGCCGCTGATACCGAAGCCACAGCCTTTCGAGCCTGCAATCCAGCGAAACCACGTCCTGCGCGCCGTGCCGCCGCAGCATGCAGTCGACGATGCTTTCCGCACGATTCTCGCTCCGGCCCTGCAGGACATTGAACGACGATTGGGCAAGACCATCGAGGTCGACTACACAAAAGACTATAGCCTCCCCAAAAACGCGCCGCTCGTTTCCATTGTCGTGCCCCTCTACAAGGTTCTTGATTTCCTGCGTTTTCAATTATCGGGGATGGCCACGGACCCTTGGCTCGCAGCCAACGCGGAGGTCATCTACGTCCTCGATTCACCGGAAATCCAGGATGAGACGGAGCATCTGCTGGGCGGACTGCATCTTCTGCACGGGCTGCCGATGAAACTGGTGGTCATGAACCGCAACGGCGGTTACGCGCGCGCCTGCAATGCCGGCGCGCGTTTCGCACGCGGCTCCATCCTGGTGATGCTCAATTCGGATGTCGTACCTTCCAAGCCCGGCTGGCTTCAAATCCTTTCTCGGGCGCTGCTGGAAGACAAGACACTGGGCGCCATCGGCCCGAAACTGATCTTCGAAGACGGATCGCTGCAGCATGCCGGGCTTTATTTCGGCCGCGACCAGCGCGGGATCTGGCTGAACCACCATTTCCACAAGGGCATGCCTGGCGACTACCGGCCGGCGCAGCAGACCCGCGACGTACCCGGCGTCACCGGCGCCTGCCTCGTGGCCCGCAGGGAGACTTACGAGCGCGTTGGCGGTTACACCGACGACTACGTGATCGGTGATTACGAAGACAGCGACCTCTGCCTCAAGATCCGCCGCCTCGGGTTGCAGATAGCCTATGAGCCGGCGGCGTGCCTCTATCATTTCGAACGCCGCTCGATCCGCCGTAGCCAGGACTACATGCGCGGCGTTGCCAGCCAGTACAATTCATGGCTGCACACGCAGCGCTGGGAGGACGACATCAGCGAGCTGATGGCGAACCAACGCGATAAAGACCCACATCGCCCCGCCGCCATGGGCGAGAGAATCCGGGAAAGGAGCGCAGCATGACGAAAGTGGCACTCCTGCGGCAGCCCGCGCCGGCCCGGCTGATCGATGAAGACCGTATTCGCTGGCTCATCGAATCCGTTCGGGCAAATCGTTTCCTGCCGCAACCGGATGCCACCAACGTTTTCGTGGGAGATGGTGATTTTCGCGCGATAGGAGCAGAGTTTCTCGGTTACTTTATTCGCATCGGTGGCCTGCGCGAAGACAGCCGTGTGCTCGATATTGGCTGTGGTATCGGCCGGATGGCTGTGCCGCTCACCCAGTATCTCGATCCGCAAACGAGTCGCTACGATGGCATCGATCCCGTCGAAGACGGTATTGGCTGGTGCCAGCGTACAATCACACCTGCCTACGCTAATTTCTCCTTCCAGCGACTGGACATCGCACACGAGCTCTATAATCCGGGCGGCAAGATCAGCGGTAAGGCCTTGACGCTGCCCTTTCCGGACCATCATTTCGACTTCGTGATCATGACGTCCGTGGTCACGCATCTGCCGCCAGCGGAAGTCCTCGTCTACCTCTCCGAAGTCCGCAGGGTTCTGTCACCCGGCGGGCGCCTGTTCATGACAGCGTTCGTGGTCGACCAGATCGCGGCAGCAAACGAACACGGGCGGCGGGATCCGCGTCTTGCTTTCCAACGCTATCGCGAAAGCCCATGCTGGTTCGTCCCCAACCAGCCGCGCCTTGCCGCAATCGGCTTCGAGGACGGTTTTCTGGACAAGGCGCTCGAACGCGCCGGCCTCTCCGTCGCCCTAAAATCGCTCGGCCATTGGCGCGGCACCAAAGCGAGCCACCATCAGGACTTCATCGTGTCGAAGCGGCGGGGAAGCGGCCGATGAGCAAGCGCATTCTGGTGGCCGCCCACAACCATCCGTCTCTTCATCCCGGCGGGACGGAGATATTCGCGCACGACCTGTTTCGCGCCTACCAGCGCGAGGGGCACGAAGCCCTGTTTCTCGGTGCCACGAACCAGATCCATCGCGAAGCGAGGCCTGGCACGAGTTTTCAGAGCATCGGCCAGGCGGGAGACGAAATCCTGTTGTGGTCCGGACATTTCGACCGCTTCTTCATGAGCCAGATCGACCTCTACGGCATCGTGCCGGATATAACGGAGTTGCTGCGCGATTTCCGGCCGGACGTGGTTCACCTCCACCACCTGCTGCTGCTTGGCGCCGAGTTTCCTCACATTGTCCGCCGCACCCTGCCCCACTGCCAGATCGTGATGACGCTGCATGACTACTATCCCATTTGCCATCATGACGGCCTGATGGTGCGCACCGGCAGCAAGGAGCTGTGTCACCAGTCCAGCCCGGACCGCTGCCACGGCTGTTTCAAGGACATTCCGCTCGACCGCTTTACCTTGCGCGAAAGCCACCTGAAGGCCCTGCTGAGCACAGTCGACCACTTCGTCTCGCCCAGCGCCTTTTTAAGGGAGCGCTTCGTGCGATGGGGACTGGATGCGGATAAGATCAGCGTCATTCCCAATGGTATCCCCAGCCGAGATGCCGGCGTTCGAAGAGAGCTGCTCGAGGGCGGAAGGCCGGTCTTCGGATATTTCGGAAATCTCAACCCCTGGAAGGGGGTAACCGTGCTGCTCGACGCCGCGCGCCAACTTCTGGCCGATGGCCTCGATTTCGAGCTTCGCGTCCATGGCGGCGCGCCCTTCCAGAGCCAGGCCTTTGTCGAGGAGATCGATCGGCGCTTTGCCGAAACATCGGCCTCGGTGCAGTCCCGAGGCCCCTATCGCCGCGAAGATATCGGCGATCTTGTGGCCGCGGTGGATTGCACCATTGTTCCTTCCATCTGGTGGGAGAACGCACCGTTGGTCATTCAGGAAGCCCAGGCCCAGGGGCGCCCGGTCGTCGCCAGCAACATTGGCGGAATGGCTGAAATGGTCGAGCACGGCGTCAACGGCCTGACCGTTCCGCCCAACGATGCCCGAGCGCTCGCCACGGCGATGCGCAGCATATTGGTAGAGCCGAGCCTGCTGCGCCGGTTCGCGGCAAACGCGCGCAAGCCCGACGACATCGATACAACCGCCCGCCGCTACCTCAAGCGGATCGAGACGACGCAGGTTCAGGCATAGGAGGACTCATGGCCAATCCCGCTGAACGACCGGATGCCGCATCCGAACAGGACAATGCCAAGCCGATGAACGGCCGGGTGGATGCCATCGACATGGGCAGGATCTTCGGCTGGGCATTCGACCCGATGGCGCCGGATCAACGGCTGATCATCCGTGTCCTGCTCGATGGCAAGGTGATTGCAGAGGCCGTTGCCGATCGCAATCGCCCCGACCTGCGGCGCAACGGCATTGGCGACGGCAAACACGCATTTGAAATCGCACTGCCCGAACCCGTCCAGTCGCGCGCGAGCGATCTCGTCGTCGTGGCGCGAAATGGAAGTGGTTCCGAGCAAGCCTTGCGCGTTCCCCAGCCAGACGAGCAAGCGGCCGAAGCTCTTATCGCCGCGCCGCTAACGAAAGTGCTCGACAAGCTCGACGTATTGATGGCGTCCCAACGGCAGTTGCAAGTCTCCCAGCGCTCGTTGCAGCGCACACCGGACATTGATGCCGACAAGGCAGAAACCACCAGCCTCAGCGAGGTCGGCCACGCCGTCGAAGGCCTCAGGGTGGATATCGGCCAGAGGCTGAATGATCTCGACGTCCATCTCATGCGGCTGGATGGGGTTGTGGCGGGAATGGAAAAGAACCTGGACACCTTGCGCAAGCGTGGGAACGGCGAATTGAAGCCGCTGCTACTGTTGCTGTTTATTCTCGCGGGATTTGCCGCGGGCGCCAGCCTTGCGCTGATTGCCAGGATCTGATGCGGGGAGAGCAAGGCGTGCTGGTTGCAGAACAATCCCCGGCTGTTACGAGCCCCACGGCAGGCAAGCATGCGGCGAGCAGGGCAATGCGCCCTGGGAGGGTAATCGGCTGCCGCATCGACGAGACAACCTTGCTGATCATCGGTCTCGGCCGTGTCACCGCCGGCAACGCGGTGGTCGTCATCGGAGACGACCACGCAGACACGCGAAGCGCGTTTGTCTCGGAATGGCGATTGGCCGCGCCCTCACCACGGGCCAGGCACGGATTTGCAGCGCTCCTGCCAACAGGGGACGCGCACCCGCGCATAACCACGATACGGTTCGGAGACGAGGAGCCGGGCGCGCAGTTCATCTTCGCGCCCCGGCTCGCCTCGGCGGAGGAAGCAGCCGCGCTTGTGCTCGAATCCGCGGGATCTCAGTCAGCCGCCGTCATCGATGGGCTCGTGGACGTTCTGATGGCCGGCAATATAACCCGCCACAGGCTTCTGACCATCACCCAACTTTTGCGGGCGGCCCGCGCAAGTGATGGTTTCGTCGAGCTGATCGGTGAAAGCCATAATGGCGTGACGTTCCTGCAAGGCTGGAGCAGCGGCATGGCGCCCGGATCTTGCCGGGTGGCCGTGGTCGGCGACGTGACACCCATGGTCGCCGAGTGCGGCATCGCGGTCTTTCCCCGCCCCGACGCTCCGGATGGTGCCTCCGGTTTTGTCAGCCTTCTCAATGCCAATCAGGCGACCCGCGCTCTCGATATCGAAAGTCTGGTCTTTCGGGGGCGCGCCGGTTGGCGGCACACTGCGGTCCACCCCAAAAAACGCATCGCCGGCCCGCTGGAAACGCCTGAACATATCCGGTCGATCCTGCTGCGGACCCACGCCTCCCCCGACGTCCTGCTGTCCCTGCGAGCAGCCGCCAACAGCTTTGAGGGCAAGGAAACCGTCTCCAGCCTGCCCTATCCCGTACGGATGGGAATAGACAACGCATTCGAAGCAGATGGAGGAAATCTCCTCGCCTCCGGCTGGCTTTATGACCCCGACGGCCACGTCGCAACGGTGAGGTTACGCCGACACAATACCGCGGCTCGCCTCGACGAATGCTGGACGCGCTTCGATCGTCCCGATGTCACGGACAGTTTCAACGAGCAGCAGCACTTCGCACCGAGCCTTCGGGGCGAGCAGCATACGCATGGCTTCATCGCCCAGGCACAATTGCCGAGTGACGATCCTGACGTACCCGTCTACTTCGAACTAACGCTGCGCGATTTGCGTCGCGCTTTTTTGCCGGTGAAACCAACGCGGGTTTCGGCGCGTTCGGCAACATTGCGCCAGATCGGCGCCATCGATCCCACGAACTGTGCGCTGCCAGCGATCGTTGATGCGCAAATTGTCCCGTTTCTCAAAAAATCCGGAAGGTCGGCGCCTGTCATCGACACAATCCTGGATGTTGGCCGCTTCGATGAGGAAAGCAGCCCGCCGATCGTCATCGGTGCCGGCGAGAGCGAGGAGGACATTGCCCCGCTATTGGCCTTGCTCGCGCTCGATCCGGAAACCCGGCGCGCGCCGATCGCCATCGCCATGCCTGCAGAGCACTTTCGCAGGCAGACCACGCGCATCAGGGAACTCGCGCGGTTCTATCGCCTTTCGGTTCGACTGGTATCGGTGAAGGGAACCGGCGATGGCTGCGACATGCTTGAAGCGGGCACGCAAGCACTCACCTGCGAAACGGTCGTCTCACTCTCCGCCTCGCTGATCCCGCACGGGACAGGCTGGTACGGCAAACTGGTGGCCACGACCGCGACCCTGAAAGGAAGCGTCGTCTCGCCCGTACTGGCATATGACGACCATTCCATTCGCTGGGCGGGAAGCTGGATCGAGGAAGACAATGGCGACCGGCCCGTCGTCGGCCGCTATACCGGATATCCGCTCAAAGCGGTTACCGACATGACACTGACCCGTATCGCAGCAGCGTCGCTCGTGTGCTGCATCATGCCTCGCAACGCCCTGTTGCGCGCGGGCGGCTTTTCCGGCGGCTATCTAGGCGCGCATGAAAAGGGTCTGGATCTCGGCCTTCGCCTCAACCTGTTGGGCATCGAATCCTATGTGCTTCCATCGGTGCAGATGTGGGGCTGCGACGAAGCACGCGACGGAGGTAGTCCGGCTGTGGCCGCTCTGGCGGAAGAGATCGACCGAAAGATCTTCAAGAGCCAATGGTCGCCGGTTCTCGGCATTAAAAAGCACCTGGAAAAGAGGCCCGCATGAACGAGCAGCTTCGCGTTCTTGTCGTCTCGCACGCGCACCCGACAGTCTCGCTCGGCGGAGCGGAAATCGCATCTCACAACCTGCATCACGGCCTGAAGGCATTGCCGAACGTGGAATCGGTTTACCTGGCCCGGGTCGGCCATCCGGTACCGCGGCACGCCGCGTCCGCGCTGATGAGCCTTCGCCTTGCCGACGATGAGCTACTGTTCCACACGGACGACTACGACCACTTCTTTCTGTCCAACGGTGATACGCAGACGATCAGCCGGGACCTTTTACGTTTCGCACGTGATCTGAAGCCCCATGTTATACATTTCCATCACGTTCTCGGCATCGGCCTTGAAGCGCTCTATGCGCTCAGAGAAGCATTTCCGCACGCCGCCATCCTCGTCACGTTCCACGAATACCTGTCGATCTGCCACAACCACGGGCAGATGGTGAAGCGACCTTCCGGCCAGCTCTGCGAAACAGCATCTCCCGTCGCGTGCCACGGCTGCTTCCCCGATATCCCGGTCTCACGCTTCCTGAAGCGGGAGCACTTTACCCGCGGGATGCTTGGCCTTGCCGACGCTTTCGTCTCCCCCAGCCGTTTTCTGGCGGATCGCTACGCCGCTTGGGGCATTGAAAAGGACAAGCTCTGCGTGATCGAAAACGGGATCGCTGTGGAAGCGGCGGCACCCGCCCGAGCGCTGCAGGGTCCCAACGCTCGCCGCAACCGCTTTGCCTATTTCGGGCAGATTACGCCGTTCAAGGGGGTCGATGTTCTGGTTGACGCTGTTTCGCGCATTCCGAAGGAGATATGGGGCGAAGACTCCTGCCTGATGATCTTCGGCGGCAACCTTGAGCGCCAGCCGATCGAATTCCAGGAACGAATGAAGAAGCTCATCACGGACGCCGGCCACCGCGTCCGCTTCTACGGCGCGTACCAGAACGCGGACGTGCCGCGCCTGATGCGTTCGGTCGACTGGGTGGTTTTGCCGTCCGTCTGGTGGGAAAACTCGCCCGTCGTGATCCAGGAGGCGCTGCTCCATCGCAGACCGATGATCTGCTCCGATATCGGCGGGATGGCCGAGAAGGTGCGTGAGGGCAAAGACGGCCTGCACTTCCGCGCAGGCAGCAGTCAGGATCTCGCGGACCGTATCGCAGAGGCATTGGGCAATAACCAAACCTGGGACCGGCTGCGTGCTTCCATGCGACAACCGGCCGATCACCACGGCTGCGCGCGCGAACATGTCAAACTCTATCGCGCGTTGCTGCGGAGGAAACTCGATGCAGCGACGACCGAGGCCCCCGCACTTCTCTCGCACGCACTTTAACAACGACCATCTTGAAGTCCCTGAAGCGGCTTGACCAAGAGATGATCGATCAACCAGATCCTTCAGAAACCGTTCGCAAGACCGCATGAATTGGAGGCTCCCTACATGCACACGAAAGTGCGCAAGGCCATCATCCCCGCAGCCGGTATTGGAACAAGAATGCTGTCGGCCACAAAGAGTGTTCCAATGGAACTGCTCCCCATCGTCGATCGCCCGATCCTCGACTACATCGTCGCGGAAGCCTTCGCGTCCGGGATAGAGCATGTTGTCATCGTCACCGGGCGGATGAAGGGTGCGATCGAAGACGATTTCGACCACGCCTTCGAAATCGACACCTGCCTTCGCAACGCCGGCAAGCATGGCCTGGCCGACCGCATGGCAGAGGCACGCCTGCCACGGGAAGCATTTCCTTCGTTCGCCAGCAGTAGGCCCGCGACCTGGGCTTTGCGGTATGGACGGCGCGTCAGGTTGTCGGTGACGAGCCCTTTGCCGTATTGCTCCCTGACATGCTGATGGTCGACAACGAACCGTGCCTCAAGTCGATGATGGACCTCCATGACAGTCACGGTGGCAACATCGTCGCGGTAGAAAGATGTGCCCCCGAGGAGGCCCACAAATTCGGCATCATGTCCTTGAAGCCAACCGGTGACGGTCGCTTGTAACCGGTCTCGTGGAAATACCGGCGCCCGTCACGGCGCCGAGCAACCTGTTCATTTCCGGACGCTACATCCTTCAGCCCGCGATCTTCGACCTGCTGGAGAAACCAGTCTCCCGGCGCCGGCGGCGAGATCCAGCTGACGGATGCCATGATCACCCTGATGGCCAACCAGACGATCAGGCCGTTCGAATTCCGCGGCCGCACCTTCGATTGCGGCTCGCTAGCAGGCTTCGTGAGTGCCAACGGCACTTGCCCGCGCCGACTCGCTGCCTTCGTCAACATGGAAATCGAAGCCCTGACCACGGCACGGCGCGCAGTCGCCTGAGCGCGTCCGAAGCAGATCGCTTGAGAAGGATCACGGGATCTGCTTCGGGTCTTTGCATTTGTTTTGCTTGTTTTTTCCCTCACAACCAATGCCCGGTTTCGGGAGAACCGCATTGGTCAGGAGCTCAGCCCGCGGGTGGACCTGAGATGGGGCCTTCCCTCTTCAGGAAGGTCATCTTGTCGAGTAGGCTCGGCAACATTCAGATCACGAAAGCGCGGCGCAATCCGCTTCGCGGCTGCGCGCGATACGGCCGTCCAGTTCCGCTATCCGGCGGGCGAAGCCAGGATTTTCCGGCTGAATCTCCAAGGCGTCCGCAAGCATGGTCCGCGCCGTCTCGAGCTCACCGTCGCGAATGTGGCGGTTGGCCCGATGGTAGAGGAAGTTTGCTCGCTCGACCGTAGAGAAAGCCGAGCCGAAGTTCGCATCAAATCGATCGGCCCAGGCGGGATGGCGGGCGATCGCAGTCACAGCAATCTGATAGGGTCGCATCGGCGCCGTCACTCGAGCTGCGCGGACCAAAGTGCGTAGACCCGGAAGATCGTCTCGGCGGCAGGCCTCGATCAACGACAACGCGCGCGCCGTCCCAGTGAACGCCCGAACCGTGCCATGGCCGGTCATGTGGACCGGCACGAGATGCGTCCTCTCCTGCAGCGACGCGATTCGCACCGCGTGCCGGTGGTCGATGGCGTGGAACGGATCGAAGAAGAGATAGGCGCGGCCCGCTGCGTGATCAGGCGCGATTCCCATATTGGCGTGGAAGTCGGGCGAGAAATGGCGTGCGAACCTTCCGTCGAAAGGAACGGCCTTTGGATCTATCGAGACTTGCGGGCAAAAGGCGATGGCAATGACAGCGTTGAATCGCCTGCGGTAGCGCAACGCCGCGTAGCCGCCCTGCGAGTGCCCGTAGAGGACCCGCTCCGGTGCTGTGCGAAGAATGGGCGCGGCCGCCTCGACAGCCTTGACGACGCTCGCCGCCGGAAACCAGTTTGGCCGTCGGCTGATGAAGCCAAGCGCCGAAATGTCAGCTTTCTCGCAGAACCGCTGCCCCCAGAAGCGGCTGCCGTTCGCCGTCATTTCCATCTCATTAAAGGTGATGAGAAGATAGGGAGACGACCCCGCGCGATGTATCACCTCCAAGTTCTCATCTGAAAATACACGCATGCGGCCCACCCACCAAGCAATCATCGGATTAATATACTTCAATATTTGAAATATACCTTCCACAACAGGGATAGACAGGAGATGTAGTTCGAAATCAACCCGTGGTCCACACCCTCTTTCCGGATATATTGCTTAAACGCTCCGCCCTGGAAGCAAAGGCGATCCCCGTGGAGCGTTTCAAGCTCCTGAAGCCTCACGACTATTGGTTCTGGTTGTGTCCGGCGAAACGGAGACGGCCTAGAAGACGCAGAAATGCCCGCTGGATTTCTCCGAGCGGGCTTTTTGATATTGTAGTTTGGTTGCGGGGGCCTGATCACCCCGAGACTTGCAATCTCCGAGGCCGCTGGCGCTGCACAGCTGCGGTATTGGACATGAAGGTCTGAGCTCGCCAACCTTCTGCGATTTTTGGCGGTTGCGGCGAGGAGGAATTCATCGCACGCCCCGCATGGTCCACGCAGTCTCAATCGAGACGTACTCAGAATGCTCTTGAGGTGGCGAACAGTGTCTCCACCTCCTAACGTCGATGCCGCGAACGCCGATAACTTCCGCAGGGGCGATATCCCGCCCAATTGTCTGAGATAAAGGTGAGTTTGAGCAGTCCCTTTTTCGTCGCCACCAAGGTCCGGTGGACCCTGAGCACTCGCTGGTAGGCTTCACCAACGGGACTCTGCTAAAGCCCGATCACACAGGCACCGCCCGTCAATCCCGCGCCCGCCGCAGTCAGCAACAGTTTTTCGCCTGGGACAAAAGGCGCAGATTGATGGGCAAGCGAGAGGGAAAGCGGGATCGTTGCGGCCGAGGAGTTTCCATAGTCCGTGATCGTGCGAACGGTCTTGTCCGGTTCGATGCCAAGATGACTGCAAACTGCATCGAAAATGCGCGCATTGGCCTGGTGCGGAACGAAGCGGCTGACAGCCTCGACGCCCAGTTCTGCCCGCGCGAGCGCCCGTTCGGCACACAGGCCCATCATCTCCACCGCCTGTGTGAACATCTCACGCCCGTCGCGCATCGTCATCAGGCATTCACTCGCCGCCACGTCTGCCGCAAACGGCCTGCTGCTTCCCCCGGCCGGAATCGAGATCAGGTCATAACGGCTGCCATCGGACGCGAGATCGACGCCGAGAATTCCCGTTTGCGCATCCTCGGACGGCATCAGGACGACGGCGCCGGCCGCATCGGCAAACAGCACGGCGCTTGCCCGTTCGGCGGGATTGATGCGGCGGCTCAATATATTGGCAGCAACGACCAGCACCGGCCGACCCTGCGCGCGGACAAAACCGTCGGCGAGCGTCAGCGCATAGAGAAAGCCGGAACAGGCACCGGCAAGATCGATCGCACCGGAATTGGCCAGGCCGAGATGATGGGCAAGAAGTGGAGCGGACGGCGGCAGCAGATGATCGGGCGTCGATGTGGCAAGAAGTGTGAGCGCGATATCGTCCCGGGCAATGCCGGCATTTTTCAGTGCCACCGCTCCAGCTCTCGCCGCAAGGCCAGACAGCGTATCGCCAGGCTCCGCCCAATGCCGCGCCCTGATGCCGGTCCGGCGCTCGATCCAGCCCGGCTCCAGGCCGAGCCTGTCTTCGATCTCAGCATTTTCGACGCGCCGCGCCGGAACGCAATGGCCAAAGCCGGCGAGGCGGGAAGAACGCGCGGCCATTACAGCCGTCCCACCGCAAAACACGCTGCTGCTTCGTCGATCGCGTCATAGGCCCGGTCGAGATCGGTTGCGGTGACACAATAAGGCGGCATCAGATAGATCACGTTTCCCAGCGGCCTGATCAGCAATCTTCGCTCACGAAAGAAGGCCCTGAGCCGCGGACCGACCTCCGAGAGATAGCCGCCCGCCGATACCTTGAGGTCAAGCGCCGTGATCGTGCCGAGTTGGCGGACATTGGCAAAGCGCGGATCGGTATCGAAACGCTGAAGCCTCTCCCGTTGCATCCGCTCGAGCGCGCCGATCCGCTCGCGTACCGGTTCCTCGTGCCAGACCGCCAGATTGGCGACGGCGGCGGCGCAGGCGATCGGATTGGCGGTATAGGAACTCGAATGAAAAAACGTCCGGCGGCGATCCGTCGAGAGGTGCGCACCGAATATTTCGGCCGTGCAAAGCGTGGCCGCCAGCGGCAGGGCACCGCCGGTCAACCCCTTGGACGTGCAGAGGATATCGGGCGTCACCCCGGCCTGCTCGCAGGCAAACAGGCTGCCTGCGCGTCCCCAGCCGGTCATCACTTCGTCGGCGATCATCAGGGCGCCATGCCTTTCAGCGATGCGCTTCAACTCACTGAGGACGGACGCTGGATAAATGCGCATGCCGCCGGCGCCAAGAATGAGCGGCTCGATCAGCAGCGCGGCCACCTGACCCGTCGCGCAGTGTAACTCGAAGGCGTCCAGCGTCTCCTGCTCGCGGCCGGGCGCCGGGAACGGCAGCCGATCGACGCCGAACAGCAGCGGCTCGTAGGCCTGGTTGAAGACGCCGCGTTCGCCGGCTGACATCGTGCCGATGGTATCGCCGTGATAGCCGTCTTCCATCACGCAGATGCGGCTGCGCCGCGTGCCGGAATTATGGAAGAAACCAAGCGCCATTTTCAGCGCGACTTCGACAGAGGTCGAGCCGCTGTCGGAATAGAACACATGCGCAAGTCCGGCGGGCGCGATCTCGATCAGCCCCCGCGCCAGGTCTTCGGCGGGCTCATGGGTGTATTCGGCGAAGATGATCTGGTCGTAGTTTTCGCACGCAGCCCGGATCGCTTCCATGATGGCCGGGTGCCGGTGACCATGGGTGATGACCCACCACGAGGATATGGCATCGAGGATGCGCGAGCCATCTTCCTCGATCAGACAGGCGCCGTCCGTTTGCACGATGCGCTTCATCGGCGGTTCCAGCCCGTGCTGGGTGAAGGGGTGCCAGACGGGGGAGTTCATGCCGTCCTCTCCTGGAAGGAAGAAAGAGGGAAATGGTCGCGAAAGGCGTGCTGTAACCGCTCCGGCGTCAGTGGATCAAGCGGCGGCAGCCGACCGAGAACCTGCACGCTCCCCATTGCGGCGATGATCCGCTGCGTTTCGGTCACCTCTTCGCCGATGAAGGCGATACCGAAAACCGGGATGGAGCGGCTGCGCAGCGCTTCGAGTGACAAAAGCGTGTGATTGATCGTGCCGAGCCCCGTGCGTGCGCAGAGGATGACGGGGATGCGCCAGCGCGCAAAGACATCGGCGAACACCTGTCCTTCCGTTAACGGCACCAGAAGTCCACCAGCGCCCTCGATGACGAGCGGTGCGTCGGTCACCGGCGGCGTCAAGGTTTCGGACACGATCTCGACGCTATCGAGCCGTGCCGCCAGGTGCGGTGACGCGGCGGTTTTCAGCTTGTAGGCTTCCGGCAGGATGCGCCCGGGGGGCAGACGGCTGAGACGGCAAACGACCTGGCTGTCCGTTTCCTCATCGAGCCCCGATTGCACCGGTTTCCAATAAAATCCGTCGAGCGCAGCAGCCAGAGCCGCCGAAAATACCGTCTTGCCGATGCCGGTATCCGTGCCGGTCACGACGAAGCGCATCATGGCTTTTCCTCCGCCATAATCGCCGCCAGCCGGGTGAACATGCGCGAAATCGTCGGCATATCGACGTTGAGCGTGATCGCGATCCTCAGCCGTGCCGTGCCTTCGGGAACGGTCGGCGGGCGAATTGCCCGGATGTCAAAGCCGTCCGCCCGCATGCGCGCGGCAATCCGCACCGCCCGGCCATTGTCGCCGATGATCACGGGCAGGATCTGCGAGCCGCTGCCCTCCACGCCGAGCTTTTCGGCAATTTCCGTGTTGGCAAAGGCGCGCAACACATCGAAATCCGCTCTGCGCTTTGGCTCATCCACGAGCATTCGCAGCGCTTCACGCACGGTCGCTGCCATCAGCGGCGACGGTGCGGTCGAATAGATGAAACCGCGCGCACGGTTGATCAGATAGTCGCAGAGCGTCGTACTTGTACCAAGCAGCGCGCCGGAGACCCCGAGCGCCTTGCCGCACGTGTGCAGCACGACAACATTCCTCCGATTGTCAAGGTCCGCGGCGAGACCCCGGCCACTCGGGCCGAAGACGCCCGTCGCATGCGCCTCGTCGATCACCAGAAAGCCGTCATGCCTTTCGGCAAGTGCTGCAAGCTCGGCGAGTGGCGCGCGATCGCCATCCATCGAATAGACGCTTTCAACGGCGATCCACGGGTCGCCGCCAGTTCCACCGTTACTCCGCCAACGGACGATCGCCTCTTCGAACGCTCCGACATCGTTGTGCGCGGCCGGCACCGCCTGCGCCCGGCTCGCCCTTATCCCCTCGTGCGCACTGGCATGGACCAGCGCGTCGTGCACGATGAGATCACCGCGCTGCGGCAGGGTTGAAAAAAGAGCCACGTTGGCGCCATAGCCGCTGCCGAAATATAAGACGCGCTCGGCGCCCAGAAAGGCAGCCGCCTCCGCTTCCAGCGCCTCGTGTTCCGGGTGGTTGCCGCGCAGCAGGCGCGAGCCGCCGGCGCCGACGGGCACACCGCGCTGAAGCGCAGAATGGACCGCCATTGCCAGGCGCGTCGAACCGGCGAAGCCGAGATAATCGTTCGAGCTGAAGTCGGCGCCGTCCCGCGGCACCAGCGTTCGGAGCCTTTCTTTTCGCTCCAGCCCCGCCAGTGTCGCTTCATGACGCGCGAGCCGCGCCGGTGTCATTCAGCCGGCTCCAGCTCCATTGGCTTCAAACCAAGACGGCGGAACAGTGCCGTGTCATGATCCTCGCCCGGATTTTCGGTGGTGAGCAGCGTATCGCCGGCAAAGATTGAATTGGCGCCGGCGAAGAAACAGAGCGCCTGCATTTCGTCGCTCATCTGCGTGCGCCCGGCCGACAGGCGGACATGGGTGCGCGGCATGAGAATGCGGGCAAGCGCGATGGTCCTGACGAATTCGATCGGGTCCACCGGGTCTGCGTCGGCGAGCCTGGAGCCGGGAATCGGGATCAGCATGTTGATCGGCACGCTCTCCGGCGCCGGCTGGAGATTGGCGAGGGTCACCAGCATGGAGATGCGGTCATCCGTCGTCTCGCCCATGCCGAGAATGCCGCCAGCGCAAACCTTCATGCCTGCCTCCCGCACGTTCGACAGTGTCTCCAGCCTGTCGGCAAAGGTGCGGGTGGTGATGATTTCAGAGTAGAATTCCTCCGACGTATCAATATTGTGGTTGTAGTAGTCGAGACCGGCCTTTGCCAGCGTGCCAGCCTGGGCGGGCGAGAGCATGCCGAGCGTCATGCAGGTTTCCATGCCGAGCGCCTTGACGCCGCCGACCATGGCGACAAGCGTTTCCATGTCCCGGTCCTTCGGGCTGCGCCAGGCGGCGCCCATGCAATAGCGGGTGGCCCCTTCGGCCTTGGCCTTGCGTGCCTCAGCAACGACCTTTTCCACCATCATCAGTTTGGAAGCCTTGAGGCCCGTCGGAGAATGCGCTGACTGGCTGCAATAGCCGCAGTCTTCGGCGCAGCCGCCGGTCTTGATCGACAAGAGCCGGCTCATCTGCACGGCATTGGGATCAAAACTGGCGCGATGAACGGTCTGCGCCCGAAACAACAGATCGTTGAATGGAGAATTATAGATAATTTTCGCCTGAGCGAGAGACGTCGACTCCGTCGGGCTTACAACGGGTGCTTGGACGCGATCTGCGGCTGTATTTCCTTGCAACATTTTCGATCGATTCCCTCTTGTCGTGCCTGCTTGCAAGCTCACTATAGATAAGACCTGATATTATCTATAATTTATTGTGGCGCAATCGGACGCAACCGCCCATTCGTTGAGGCCTCAAGAACTTCAACTCAGGCGAGAGTTCAGGACCACGGCGCGGCGCGCCGTTTGACGCACGTTGATCGAGACCAGCCGTCAGCCGACGATCGCGAACGCCTCGCGCGTCGTTCCGGAAGCATTCCGCACCGGTTTTTGCCCGATCCACTGCACGTGTCGTTCAAGCACCGCCGCAGCATTTTCGACATTGCCCTGGCGCAGGAACGTCAGGATCGCGCGATGGTCATGGTCGGTACGGACTTCCCACTCCGAGCGCCAGCTGGCGAACAGAAAGCGGGCGCTCGCGGCGTGCAGATCGTTGATCGCGGCCAACAGGCGCGGCATGCCGCAAGGGGTGAGAATAAGACCGTGGAAACGGCGGTTGGCCTCTTCCCACGATCGAACGTCGCGGGAGTTGTCGCCTGCGACCGTCGCCTCTTCGGCGAGATCGAGGATCGATGAAGTCAGGTGCGGCGCGGCATGCCGAAGCGCCAGAACTTCCAACGCCGCCCGCATCTGTGCCACTTCGCGAACCTCCTTCAGATCGAAGGCTGCGACCCGCACGCCACGGCGCGGTTCGCTGACTGCAAGTCCCTGCGCCTCCAGCCGGCGGAAGGCTTCGCGGACGGGCACATGGCTCGTTCCGAACTCCTCGGCAATATGGTCCTGCCGTAGCTTCGTGCCCGGATCCAGTTGTCCGGTCACGATCCTGTCGGCAAGGATGCGGCTGATGCGGCTCGCAATCGTGTCTTCGCTGATCGAGGTCATTTTTTATAGATAATTTGCCGCAGCGACCCTGTCGAGGCCAAGTGTTTGAATCCTTGCCTGTTGATCGCCGCGATCGGCACACTGTCCCCATGGATTTTCTGCAAAGGATCAAAAGCCTGGCGATTCTGGACCTTCGGTTCCAAAAACTGGCATGAATCCTGCTGGGTCGCAGAACCGCCAATTGTTCTTGACGCACGTTGGCGAACCATGCCTTACTGACCGCATTCACCAGGGGGGTCCCGACAAGGGGCTGAGATTCTGCTGGCGTGAAAGGCGGCCTTGCCGCCCTCAAGCAGCGCAGTGACCCGTTGAACCTGATCCAGTTCATACTGGCGTAGGGACGGTGCAAGCGCTGCCACGACTCGATTTTCCGCCTGCGGATTCGTGTCAGCGTCTTTCCATCATTCCGGCTCTGAGGACTGGGTCTCCAACCTAAAATTTGGAGCCTCAACCATGAATATTGCCGCAAAAAGCCTCACTCCGACTGTCACCACAGGCCCGCTGCCGGCCTCCCGGAAAGTTCATGTTCCGGGCGAACTGTATCCAGCAATCCGCGTGCCGATGCGTGAGATCGCGCTTCATCCAACCTCGGGCGAACCGCCCGTCATGGTCTATGATTCCTCCGGCCCCTACACCGATTCCACCCTCGCCGTTTCGATCGACGCCGGGCTGCCGCGACTGCGCCAGGCCTGGGTGACGGCACGCGGCGACGTCGCGGCGTATGAGGGTCGGCATGTCAAACCCGAAGACAACGGCTTTGCCACTGGCGAACGTCTGACGCCGGAATTTCCGATCCGCAACCGGCCGCTCAGGGCCAAGGACGGCAAGGCCGTCACCCAGATCGCCTATGCCCGCGCCGGGATCATCACGCCGGAAATGGAATATATCGCCATCCGCGAAAACCTCGGGCGCAAGGCCGCGAAGGAGGCTCTTGTTCGTGACGGCGAAAGTTTTGGTGCCCGCATTCCGGATCACGTCACAGGCGAATTCGTGCGCGAGGAAGTTGCGCGCGGGCGGGCGATCATCCCCGCAAACATCAATCACCCCGAAGCCGAACCGATGATCATCGGCCGCAATTTCCTGGTCAAGATCAACGCCAATATCGGCAACTCCGCCGTCACCTCGTCGATGGCCGAGGAGGTCGAGAAGATGGTGTGGGCGACCCGCTGGGGCGCCGATACCGTCATGGACCTGTCGACCGGCCGTAACATCCACAACATCCGCGAGTGGATCATCCGCAACTCGCCGGTACCGATCGGCACGGTGCCACTCTATCAGGCACTGGAGAAGGTCAACGGCATTGCCGAGGATCTCACCTGGGAAGTCTTCCGTGACACGCTTATCGAGCAGGCCGAGCAGGGCGTCGACTATTTCACCATCCACGCCGGCGTGCGGCTCCATTATATCCCGCTCACCGTCAACCGCGTCACCGGCATCGTCTCGCGCGGTGGCTCGATCATGGCCAAGTGGTGTCTGCATCACCACAAGGAAAGCTTCCTCTACGAGCATTTCGAGGAAATCTGCGACATCTGCCGCGCCTATGACGTCTCCTTCTCGCTCGGTGACGGTCTACGTCCCGGCTCTATCGCCGATGCCAACGACGCCGCGCAGTTCGCCGAACTGGAGACGCTGGGCGAACTGACGCAGATCGCCTGGGCGAAGGATTGCCAGGTGATGATCGAAGGCCCCGGCCACGTGCCGATGCACAAGATCAAGGAGAACATGGACAAGCAGTTGGCAGTCTGCGGCGAAGCTCCGTTCTATACGCTCGGGCCGCTGACGACCGATATTGCGCCGGGCTACGATCACATCACCTCGGGCATTGGTGCTGCCATGATCGGCTGGTTCGGCACGGCCATGCTCTGCTACGTCACGCCGAAGGAGCATCTCGGTCTGCCCGACCGCAATGACGTCAAGGTCGGCGTCATCACCTACAAGATCGCCGCTCACGCCGCAGACCTTGCCAAGGGGCACCCGGCAGCGCAGCTGCGCGACGACGCTTTGTCGCGGGCCCGCTTCGAATTCCGCTGGGAAGACCAGTTCAACCTCTCGCTCGATCCGGAAACGGCGCGCTCCTTCCACGACGAAACCCTGCCCAAGGAAGCCCACAAGGTTGCGCATTTCTGCTCGATGTGTGGCCCGAAATTCTGCTCAATGCGGATATCGCATGATATCCGCGCCGAGGCCCAGAAGGAGGGGCTGGAAGCGATGGCCGCAAAGTTCCAGGCAGGCGGCGATCTCTATATGCCGCTTGGCGCCGATGGGAACGCTCCGCCTGCGGGAGAGTAGCCATGCGCGTCCTGATCAGGGGGGCCGGCGTTGCCGGCCTCACGCTCGCTCACGAGCTGCAGGCGAAATCGGTCGATGTCGAGATCGCAGAGACGGCGGCACGCGCCGGCGGCAGGGCCTCATGGTTCGCCGGCGGCATGCTCGCGCCATGGTGTGAAAGGGAAAGTGCGCCTGACACCGTACTGGCTCTAGGCTGCACTGCCGCCGACTGGTGGGACGCGGCCCTGCCCGGCCACGTCATCCGCAAAGGCACGCTGGTTGTCGCGCCGCCGCGCGACACCGTCGAGCTTACCCGCTTTGCAGCCCGCACCTGCGGGTGCGACTGGCTGGATGCGGGTGACATAACAGCGCTCGAACCGGACCTTGCCGGGCGGTTTCGCAAGGCGCTGTTTTTCCGGGAGGAAGCGCATCTCGATCCAAGACGGGCGATAACTGCGCTTCACGACAAACTGCGGGCGATCGGCGTGCGGTTCCATTTCGAAGCAGCGCCGGATTATTCGGATGAAGGGTTCGACCGGGTCGTCGATTGCACCGGGGCAAACGCGATCGGTCAAGCGGCGGATCTGCGCGGCGTGCGCGGAGAAATGCTGATGCTGGAAACATCGGATGTGAGCCTGTCGCGTCCGGTCCGGCTATTGCACCCACGGATCCCGCTTTACATCGTGCCGCGTGGCGACAGGCGTTTCATGGTCGGCGCGACGATGATCGAGACCGACGATCCCGGGCCGATCAGCGCCCGGTCGTTGATGGAACTCCTCAATGCGGCCTACGCGCTTCACCCGGCATTCTGCGAGGCCCGGGTGATCGAAACCGGCACCGGCGTGCGTCCAGCCTATACGGACAATCTGCCGCGTTTTGAGATTGATGGTAGAACCATTCGCGTCAACGGCTTCTACCGCCACGGATTTCTGCTTGCGCCTTCCATCGCAGGGGACGTTGCAGCCCACGTGACAAGCGACTTGCGAGGAGACATCGGCCAGATGTTCGTCGGCGTCGAGGCGAAGCTTCGTTCGCCCGAACGCGCGCACGTCATTCCACTTCAGACTGGAGCAAACCGATGAGACTGACCGTCAACGGCGAAGACCATCAGACAGACATTTCCCTTCTTTCAGAGCTCCTGGTCGCGCTCGATTACGAAGGAGATTGGCTGGCGACAGCAGTCAACGGCGAACTGGTGCATCGCGACGACCGTCCAGGTTTCGTCCTTGCCGACCGCGACCGGATCGAGATCCTGTCGCCGATGCAAGGAGGTTGATCATGCTTGAACTCTATGGAATCTCGGTTGCCTCCCGCCTGCTTCTCGGAACCGCGCGCTACCCATCGCCCGCCATCCTTAGCGAGGCAGTTCGCGCGTCGAGGACCGATATCGTTACTGTCTCTTTGCGCCGCGAAACGGCCGGCAGCCGCACGGGTAGCGTCTTCTTCGAATTGATCCGCACGCTCGGTGTAAAGGTCTTGCCCAACACCGCCGGCTGCCACACCGTCTCCGAGGCTGTCCTCACGGCGAAAATGGCGCGTGATGTCTTCGCCACCGACTGGATCAAACTCGAGGTGATCGGCAATCATGACACGCTGCAGCCCGATGTGTTTGCGCTCGTCGAGGCAGCCCGCATCCTGAACGGCGAAGGGTTCAAGGTCTTTCCCTATACGACCGATGATCTCGTTGTGGCCGAACGCCTCATGGAAGCGGGATGCCAGGTGCTAATGCCCTGGTGTGCGCCGATAGGATCGGCCATGGGGCCGATCAATCTGCCGGCCTTGCGCAGCATGCGCGCACATTTTCCGGACGTCCCGCTGATCGTCGACGCCGGCATCGGCCGACCATCCCACGCTGCCATTGTTATGGAACTGGGCTTTGACGCCGTGCTGCTCAACACCGCTGTCGCGGGTGCTGCCGATCCTGCGGCGATGGCTGCGGCTTTTACCGGTGCGATCGAGGCAGGCCGTGTTGCGTTCCAGGCAGGCCTGCTGGAACCGCGCGACATGGCGGTGCCCTCAACGCCCGTTATCGGCAAGGCGGTGTTTTCATGAAGCTCGATCCCTTTTATCTGATCGTCGATAGCGCCGACTGGATCGACCGCCTCGTGCCGCTCGGCGTGAAACTGGTGCAACTGCGCATGAAGGATTGCGCGGAGACGGAACTGCGAGAGAGCATCCGCCGCGCGAAAGCGGTCTGCGCCGCGCATCGCTGCCAGCTCATCGTCAACGACTATTGGCAACTGGCGATTGACGAAGGTTGCGACTTCGTCCATCTCGGCCAGGAGGATCTCGCCGTGGCGGATCTCGCCGCCATCCGCGCCGGCGGCATTAAACTCGGGCTCTCGACCCATGACAAGACGGAGCTCGAAACCGCGCTTGCAGCGGAGCCCGACTATGTGGCGCTCGGTCCGATCTGGCCAACGATCCTGAAGAAGATGAAATGGGCGCCACAGGGCCTGGACAGTCTGGGCGACTGGAAGGCGCGTATCGGAAGCCTGCCGCTCGTCGCCATCGGTGGCATCAACACCGATCGTATCGACAGCGTCTTTACCCATGGTGCCGACAGCGCTGCCGTCGTCACCGACATAACCCTCAATACGGATCCCGAAGCGCGCACGCGAGACTGGATCGCGCGGACGGCGCAATTTCGATGAAGAGGGGGCGATGAAGAAATGGCCGCACGTGCTTGTCGTCGCCGGCTCGGATTCCTCGGGCGGCGCCGGCATCGTCCGTGACATCGAAACTCTGGCCGCGTTTGACGTGAAGGCCTCAGTGGCGGTAACCGCGGTCACCGTCCAGACCCATCACGGCGTTCAGCATGTCGATGCTGTCCCGGCAGAGCGTGTGGCCCAGCAGATGCGTGCGGCGCTTATCGCCAACCACGTCGATGCGATCAAAATCGGAATGCTGGCAACGGCCGCGACGATCAAGGCCGTCACTTCGGTTCTCGCAGACCATCCGGATATTCCCGTGGTACTTGATCCGGTACTTGCATCCACATCCGGCGGCGTGCTGCTCGCCCCGAGCGCGAAAGCGTCGTTGCATCGGCTGTTTCGCCAATGCGCGCTCTTGACGCCAAACCTGCCGGAGCTCTCGCATCTCGCGGCTCCCGCCGGACGCCAATCGGCAGAGGATGCGATCACTCAGGCACGACGCCTGGTCGCCACAGGCGTCAAGGCGGTTCTCGTCAAGGGCGGCCACGGCGACGGCCTGGAATCCGTCGATATGCTCGTTCAGGCAGATCACGCCATTCAGTGTTTCAGGGCCCCTCGCCTTGCCGTCTCGATGCGTGGCACCGGTTGCATGCTGGCCAGCGCGATTGCGGCGCGGCTGGCCTGCGGCAACAATCTGGTCACTGCGGTCAGCGACGCCAAGGCCTTTGTTCATGACAGGCTGGGCGGTTCCGGGCGTCGGACAAACCTTCGATGATCGAACAGGCGGGCCCGGTCATGCCCATGAACGGTTAGAAAGCCGGTTTGTGGCGAGAGTAATCGCGACGTGGCGCTTGTGCAGGCTGAGATCTCTTCCCGTTCAAAAGTCGATCGAGTTCCGTTGTTCGAGCGTTCGAAAGTCCGGCCCTTTCCGCAAACCATGGCCAGTGGTCGACAGCGGATCGAACCCGGTCGATCACATCCCTCGCATCCTTTTTAGAAATTGACGCGCCTTTGGCGACTTCCATCGGATGCTGCCGCCCCGGATTCGATGCTTCGCCAGCGATCGCCGCACTGTGCTGGCCACCACCCGGACCTCACGAAAACGTTAGTCGCGTTTGGCGCGGGACGTCAATTTTCTACGCGGAGGATTGTCTATCGGACGGATCGGCTCTTCTCTCCGCGCCCCGGGGAATGGCATCCGCCGACCAGTCCGCCGCCACCAAAGTGGCCGTTCCCGATCGGCATTTCCGCTCGTTGACGGCCTATCCCGTTCAATTAATCTCGCCTACATTATGAGCCACCGGGATGCCGGCACCGCGTGCTTCCGAGATGAGCGCTGCGGCAAATGGAGTTGGAGGTGGAGCATGGAAGACGGTCACGACACGAGCCAACTTGAGATGGTCGTGCTGATGACGCCAGACATGGCGAATTTCAGCGGCAAGGTCCATGGCGGGGCGCTGCTCAATCTCCTGGACCGTGTCGCTTACTCCTGCGCCTCACGATATTCGCAGGAATATGCAGTGACTTTGTCGGTCGATCAGGTCGTCTTTCGCCAGCCGATCCATGTCGGCGAACTTGTGACATTTCGCGCTTCGATCAACTATGCCGGACGGACCTCGATGGAAATCGGCATAAGGGTCGAGGCGGAGAATATCCGGACCGGCGAGCGACGGCACACCAATTCCTGCTACTTCACGATGGTTGCCGTCGATGCGGAGGGGCGTCCAACCAATGTGCCGCCCTATGCGCCGGTCGATGAAATCCGGGAACGCCGCCTGCGTGCGGCAGAGACACGGCGCAGTCTGCGTCGCGAATTCGAGGAACGTTTTCGTGCTGCCGGCTCGACCCATGACGAGTAGGCCGTGTCAGCATCGGAAAAAGAAAACCGCATGGTTGCTTGCGAACATCCATGCGGTGATCATGTGGTGCCGTATGTCGGCGAGCGCTCAGTTCACGGCAGCGAGGGTTACAGACGTGCCGCCCGCTGCGAGGTTAAGGCCAATCTGTCCTGTGACGCTCACTGTCTGAAGGTGAATTGAACCTGACGTGCCGCCGATCAGTATGTTGGCGCCGACGCCAGCGCCAACCGTCGCTTCGGCGCTTGCACCCTGATAGAGACCGCTCAACGAGCCCTGATGATAGCCCGCTGTCGGCGCAAAGACGGCCCAGATCAGCTTGCTGCGGGTCGTGAAGCCGAGATCGACACCCATCTTCCTGACCGCACCCATGTAGTGGTCAGTGCGCTCCTCACCGATGCTCGAGTGGAAAACGCAGTCGATGTCCTTGGCCGATCCCAGAACGTACCCCGCGCCGCCGCCGACATCGCACTGGAGATAGCCGATCTTGACGCCGCCGCGAACATCCGATTCCTGATATGTCGGGACTGGGTCGCTGGTCCGCAGATCGGCCGCTCTGGCGTCGATGCCGCCAGTTAGGCCAATTGACACGGAAAAAAGCGTCATCGCAACAGACTTTTTCATCATTTATCCCTTCTAGATCCCACCCGATGCATTGGCCGAACAGTCGCTGGTCCACGGCATAACGCATCGTGTCGGGAGAGTGTCCCCAGACACGCTTTTGACGCAGCCGGCGTCGAAGTGTGGATGGTCGAACACGTTAACAGACCATTCACACTTCAACTGCCAATAGGACATTTCGAAGGCGGATATCGCGGCGCAACGGGAGCCGGGCGCACCGCAAGCGGAGATATCAGGCCACGCGCTTCAAGGCGTCGCCAAGCATGGAGACGATCTCACCGATCTGCTCTTTCTCGATGATCAAGGGCGGCGAGAAGGCGACGATGTCACCGGTAACCCTGATGAGCAGGCCCTTCTGGAAGCAATCGACAAAGACATCATAGGCGCGCGCGCCAACCGCTCCGTCGCGGGAGGCAAGCTCGATGCCGGCAATGAGGCCGATCGTTCGAATGTCGATGATGTGCGGCAAGCCCTTCAGGGAGTGCATGGCATCGTGCCATTCCATCTCAAGTTCGGCAGCCCGCGTGAGAAGTCCCTCGTCGCGATAAATGTCCAAGGTGGCAAGGCCCGCGGCGCAAGCGGCCGGGTGGCCGGAGTAAGTATAGCCATGGAAAAGCTCTATCTGGCCTTCAGGCCCGCGCATCAGCGCATCATACACGTCACGGCTTGTGAAAACCGCCCCCATTGGAATGGCGCCGTTCGTCAGCCCCTTGGCGGTCGTCACGATATCCGGCCGAACACCGAAATAGTCCGTGGCAAAGGGAGCGCCAAGTCGGCCGAAGCCGGTGATGACCTCGTCGAAGATGAGGAGAATGCCATGGCAGTCGCAGATCGCGCGCAGGCGGTCGAGATAGCCTTTCGGCGGGACAAGCACGCCGGTCGAGCCAGCAACCGGCTCGACAATGCAGGCCGCGATCGTTTCTGCGCCGTGCAATGCTACCAGACGCTCGAGATCATCGGCAAGCTCCATGCCGTGTTCCGGCTGGCCTTTCACGTAGGCGTTGCGGGCAAGATCATGCGTGTGGCGCAGATGGTCGGACCCGGCGAGCTGCGGGAAAACGCGGCGGTTGTTGACCAGACCACCGACCGAAATGCCACCGAAGCCGACGCCGTGATATCCGCGCTCGCGCCCTATCAGGCGGGTACGGGTGCCCTGACCGATGGCACGCTGGTAGGCGATGGCGATCTTCAGCGCCGTATCGACCGATTCCGAGCCCGAGCCCGTGAAGAAGATCCGGTCAAGCCGGTTGTCCGGTCCACCCGGCGCGATTTCCGCCAGCCGCTCGGCAAAATCGAAAGCAATCGGATGCCCCATCTGGAAGGACGGCGCATAGTCGAGCGTGGTCAATTGGCGCTCCACCGCCGCCGCGATCTGGCGCCGGCCATGGCCTGCGTTGACGCACCATAGTCCCGCGGTGCCATCGAGGATGTGGCGTCCGTCGACAGCGGTGTAGTGCATACCGGCCGCCGATTCCAAGAGGCGCGGCGCCGCCTTGAATTGCCGGTTGGCGGTGAAGGGCATCCAGTAACTGTCAAGTACCGGGGCATTTGGCTTGGTGTGCGCGTCCATCGAAAATCTCCCTTGCGACAGGCCATTGCCGCCACGATTTAGAGGATCAAACAAGTCCTTTTCTTTATTCATCCAACCTGTTGAATTTATTTGCTCACCGTGCCTATGTTTGCGATATTTCGAACAACAGAAACGGATGTTCATGTCAGTCGATATTGGCGGCCGCCTCAGGCATCTGCGGATCATGCGCAATCTGTCTCAGCGCGAGCTTGCAAGACGAGCAGGCGTCACCAATTCGACGATCTCGCTGATCGAGTCGAATTCGTCCAATCCGTCGGTTGGCGCGCTGAAGCGTATTCTCGACGGCATTCCGATCGGCCTGGCAGAGTTCTTCGCCTTCGAACCGGAGCGTCCCAGAAAGGCGTTCTACGGCTCCGATGAACTGACGGAGATCGGCAAGGGACCGATCTCCTACCGCCAGATCGGCGACAATCTGTTCGGACGAAGCCTGCAGATCCTCAAGGAGTGTTATCAGCCGGGGTCTGACACCGGAAAGGTTCCGCTCGTCCATGACGGCGAGGAAGGCGGGGTCGTCCTGTCGGGGCGCATGGAGGTGACCGTGGATGACGAGCGGCGCATTCTCGGACCGGGCGACGCCTATTATTTCGAGAGCCGCCGGCCGCATCGGTTCCGCTGCGTGGGACCGGCCGCATGCGAGGTCATTAGCGCCTGCACACCGCCGACGTTCTGAAAACCGACCGCAACCCTGCTTTTAGTCGCCGTTCACAAGGGCCAGAATCAGCTGATGAATGTTGCCGCCGTCGCTGAGTTCCGTGCGGTCGAAATCCCGGCTTTGCTGCCGCTGGGCCTGCGAGAGCGCCCCAAGGCGCGTGGTCATTTCGGTCTTGATCTTGCGGCAACCTGGATCGTCGGAAACCGTGAGACCGACTGTTGCAGTTTCGATCTTTTTCACCATGTCCTTGATTTGATCGCCGTGAACCAGTTCGTGCTTGTGCACCCCGGTGATGAACGTCTCCCAGCCCTGCCTAGTGGAGGCTGGTAGCTGCTCAGTGGGTTTGGGCAAGGTGTAGGTAATGACAAGCTTCGGGCGAGCCGAAACGAGCACGCAGGCATCGCCCTGCACCTCGTATTTCCTGGTCCAGGTCAGTTTGAAATTAGTATGCGCGATGGCGCGTCCCAGGCCACCGACCTTCGGCCCCATCTCGCCGATCGAAGCATAGAGCTCACCGCCGCTTTTCCCGGCAATGGCGTAGGTCTGGACCTTTTCGACGGCCTGCCATTCCGCAACGGCATCCACCGGCAGGAACGCGATACAACCCGCCAGCAAGTAAAATCCGAAATCCAGCTTCACGCGCGCACCCTTATAAAGACCGTCGTTTCATCGGCATCATGACTAATGGAGACGAACAGCACGTTCAATCGGCCACGTGGCCGAGTGCCGATCGTCGTCTGGCATTCGTTGCCGCGCACTACCGCGTTTCGACTGTCAGGTGGGCGAGTTGATGCAGTGATGCGAGGCGCGAACGCACGGTCTCGCCGTCAACCGCACCCGTCACGCTGACAATGGCGGCATGCGCCCCGGGACCCACTCGCCAGATATGCAGGTCGGTGATACGGGCATCGCCCTTGTCCTCGACATGCCTGCGTACCTCGGCTTCAAGATGCACATCGGTCGTATCGAGCAGAACCGCCGCCGTTTGCCGGATCAGCGACCATGACCAGGTGGCTATGACGATGGCACCGGCGATGCCCATCACGGGATCCAGCCAGACCCAGCCGAGATAACGGCCGCTGAGCAACGCGGCGATCGCAAGCACAGACGTCAGAGCGTCGGCGATGACATGCACGAACGCTGCGCGCATGTTGTTGTCATGATGGCGTGCACCATCACGTTGGCCGAGGTCGTGATCGTGGCCATGGTGATGATCGTGACCGCCACTTTGATGGCCATGCGTGTGTCCGCCGCGCAGCAACAGCGCGCTGACGATGTTGACCAGCAAGCCAACGACGGCCACCACCGTCGCTTCAAAAAAGGCAACCGGACTCGGATCGAACAGCCGCCCGACGGATTCGAAGGCGATACCGAGTGCTATGACACCCAGGATCAGCGCCGAGGCGAAGCCGGCAAGGTCACCCACCTTGCCGGTACCAAAGCTGAATCGACGGTCGCGCGCATGGCGCTTGGCAAAGGCATAGGCCCACGCCGCAATGGCAAGCGCGCCAGCATGCGTTGCCATATGAAAGCCGTCCGCCAGCAGCGCCATTGAATTGAAGATCGAGCCGGCGGCGATCTCGCCGACCATCATTGTTGCCGTCAGCGCCACGACCCACAGGGTGCGCCTGGCATTCGCGTCATGGGAATCGCCAAGATAGCTGTGTTCGTGTGTGTAAAGGTTGATGTTGCCGTGTCCGGTCATGGCACCGCCCTCCTACTTGGCGTAGCGGCGGATAACCGCAATGAGTTCGTCCGTGCCTCTCGCGCGTGCTGCGTCGTCGAGGCTTGGATGGGCAACATGCTCGCGCAAATGGTCCTCGATGATCTCGTCCATCAGCCCATTGATCGCCCCTCGCGCGGCGGCGACTTGTTGCAGGACAACCGCGCATCCGGTGTCGGTTTCAAGCGCCCGCTCGATGGCGGCCACCTGGCCGGCAATGCGCCGGACCCTGGCGACGAGTTGGTCCTTGTTGGTCTTAATGTGGCTCATACTATACCCCTATATAGTATGTGAGCGACAACGACAAGCCACACCTCCCAGACGCGGACCCCGAACCAAAAACAATGTTGGCTGAAAGGAACGGTCGGAGCACAGAGATATGGTGCGGGCCTGGTGACCGGAGTGAAAAAAGTCCAGTCATTCTCAGCTGCCAAGATCAGCTTGCAGTAAACCATGGGCGTCACGGAACAGTCGGGAAGCCGGCGAGCCCGGTCAATTCATCAAGCCTATCTGTCCACCCTCAGCGGCGCACTCCATATCGGCGTCTAATTTTTTGTGCCGTTCACATCGTGGTCATTTTCCCTCCCTCAGGTCGAGACCGAGTTCATTAAAGGTGTCGAATATGTATTGCCCCTGTTTTGGTGGGATATGCCTAGCCCCTAGTTTGATAGCTGCTCGCCAACTTTCGCCCCTCTCAAGGGCTTCTTCCATGGCTGCAGCGAGACTGTCCCCTCGCCCGGTTTCGATCAGCGCCTCGAACAGAATAATAGCTTGGCGCAAATCTTTGTCCCGTTTTGCTGTCCCGGTCGTTTCGGTCGGCCGACGTCCAGCGACGATGATCTTGTGAACTGCGAACCTGGCCGGATCGGGCACAATCACGGACACCCCACTTTTATGCAGGAGAACAGTTCGGACGGGATTGTAGATGAGGAAGTCCAGGAACCGCAGCGGATCGGCCGAGGCTCCGCCCAGGGCTGGCATATCCGCAGACTTGTCGAGGTATTCATCTGATCCTCGGTTCCCGGTCAGGAATTCGACCTTGTAGCCGGTCGCGTTCCTGAAAGTGGTCGACCGGGGCGATCCAGATCGATGAGGCAATGCCCGGAAAGTGGGATCGATGGACTGCAGGATGTCGATGATAGGGGGCAGGCTGTCCCCTACTTCAGCGGAGATAGCATAGTCCTGGGCTATGTCCGCGTCGCCCGTAAGGATTGAAGCGGAGGGAAGCCGGATTCCGAGGTGTGCGGAGTATGTTTGGAAAGCGACGGTTCCAACCAGGCAGGCGCGCAGCCGGAACAAGCCCGCTTGGGCCAGAGCTTCTACGACATTGCCTGTCAGTGTTTCGGGGGCGATCAATCCAGCTTCGCGAACGAGCGTCGAGACGAGCTTGCGGCGGGCCTTCACGTCATCCTTGATAAACTTGAAATTCTCGACCCGACGATTGATTTCGATGTCGTCGACAGGTCCGACATAGCGTCGATTCTTCCCGCCATCTTCGCTGGGTGTGTCGAAATACCAATACTTCCGGTCTTTGACAGTGACCGGCACGAATCGGCCATCCAATGGGTATTCAGCAGTGAAGCTGGCATCGAGGAGGCGTTGCCCGAGTTCGGCAACCATGGTCCTGAATATTAGGTCGATTTGCTTCATCGGTGGTGCCAGTTATACCATTTCCGTGAAAATGGTGTAACGGGCATTTAAAAGCAAGAAAAATCTTGGCTATGCGACCGTTATGCGGACTGGAACAGTATCGTAAGACTTTCCCACGGTAGCGGAACCCTCCCTGACTGTCGACCCGCATCAAGCGAGGGAGCATCTCCGGCATTCTCCTTTTGCGCCCGCCCTGATAGATCGCATCCACGATCAAGGTCGGCTTGAGCAAGTTTATCAGTAGCGATCTCCTTCACTATCATCCTCGCAATAGATCCGGTACGACCTTCCAGTTTGCTTTTGGCCCGGACTCAACAAACAAGGTTCCACGCGGTCGATCATCGTCCTTTGCTGGTCACCGACCTCTGGCACTACTGGCTTATCGTTCCTATTGCTATTTGCGAATCGCGGCGTGCGAGTGCCTGCCACGTCCGTCAGGTTAGCGGCCGTGGCCGCGGCGTTAAGGCATCAATCACCGCCGCTTTGTCAGTCCTGCTCTAAATCCTCCGACGGTTTAAGGTTGGTCATGACGCGAAGCGTCAGAAACGTCATGATCGACAGAACGACTGCGATGTCGTACGCGCCAAGCCCGACTGCCGTTCCGGTTGCCCCAGTCGCCCACAGGCTGGCTGCGGTGGCCGTTCCTTTCACAGCGTTCTTTACGACAAGGATCGCACCACCG
>UCOA01000161.1 GCA_900474095.1 Hyphomicrobiales bacterium
GGCCCGGGGGTTCGGCCGGGCCGCGATAGTTGAGTTAAATGCCTTCGGGCGTGAAGACGCGCAGGCGGTGACCGTCCGGGTCGGCGCCGGTGAAGGTGTAGCCGAAGTCCAACGCCACCGGCTCCTGCAGGATGGTGACGCCCTTGCTGCTCCATTCGGCGTGCAGTGCATCGACGCTGTCGCGCCCCTCAACGGAGATTGCCAGTTCGCTGCCGCCGGCATCGACGACGACCTTGGGTTCGATGGTCTTCCTGGACCACAGGCCGAGCTTGGTGCTTTCGTTCATCTTGAACAGCGCGAAGGTCGGCGAAAGCTCCAGTGGCGTCGTGCCGAGAACGGTCTGGTAGAAATTGGCGCTTTCGGCCGGGCTGTCGACGGCAAGCAGGATGTAATCGGCTTTCATAATGGTCTCCTTCGTGTTTGCGGAGACCGTTTTATTCGAGGCCTGCTGTCAGTTTCTGGCAGGATGATCACATGTCATTCTTGACGTTGTGGACGCGCCGCCACTCAGCCAGCAGGTGCTGGCGCTTGCGCGGAACACGGATGTTGGTCACGGTCATCGACGCGATGCGTTCGGCGCGAAAATGGCGGAAATCCTCTCGCAGTTCGCACCAGGCGGCGAGAACGCGCGTTTCCTCGTAATAGCCGAGCGCAAAGGGCCAGATGCGCCGGCTCGTCGGACTGCCGTTTATGTCCGCATAGTTGATATCGAGCTTCAGGCCCTGCCGGATCGCCTCTCGGACCACCGACAAATCCGTGGTTCCCACAACGGGTTTTCGGACGGAGGAGACGAGCAGGGAATTCGTTTCCAGCTCATGGCGGAGATCGGTCGGCAGCACGGCTGCGATCTTCGCCAGTGCGTTGCGGGCGGCGTCTTTCAGGTCGTCATCGGTTCGGGCCGCGACCCAGCGGGCTCCCAGCACCAGCGCCTCGATCTCCTCTTCGCTGAGCATCATCGGTGGCATCAGGAAGCCGGGCCTGAGCACATAGCCGAAGCCGGGCGCACCCTGAATATCGGCGCCCTGCGCCTGCAGCGTGGCGATGTCGCGGTAGAGCGTGCGAATGCTGATGCCCAGGCGCTGCGCAAGGGCAGCACCGCTCACCGGCCGGCGGTAGGTGCGCAGAAGCTGGATGAGGTCGAGCAGGCGGGTCGAGCGGGACATGCCGCACCATACTGCCACGATATGGCAGCATCAATCCCGAAACGAATGGGTGTCGTCAGGCGGCATCACGCCACAACAGCTTGATTTTCCGGCTTTCGGCCATCGGCTTTTCGCGAAGAACCTGCTCCGCGGCTTCAAGGATTGGTTTCCGCAGCGCCTCCTGCCGTGAGATCACCGCCGAAAGAAGGTGGGCCAGATCCTCGCTCCTGCCGAAAAGGTCCGGTTGCTCGTTGACGAGGGAAGAGAGCAGCGCAAGATCGTTGTGATGGCCGAGCAGATCGACGACCTCGATTACCTCGACCCTCTTTGCATGCAAGGCCGACGGCCAGAGCGGCTGCAGCAGATCGAGGTAGTAGCGGTAGTCCTGGCAGCGCTTGCGCAGTTCGTGAAACAGATGCGCGTCCGTCGTGTCCCCGCAGGCGCGGCGTGCCGCAGCCGCACGCTTCAGCATGCGGCGCCAGCCCTTGGCAAGGTGTTTGGCGCTCCTGTTGCCATCATCCTCGAACGCGACATGCGAAAACGCTTCCACCGCTTGGCCGCAGGTCGCAATCGCTTTTGCGACGCTTTCCTCGATCGGTTTGTCGTCGGCCGCGAGCCTGTCTCTCCGGGCGGTCAGTATCTTGCCGATCCGCTTCAAGGCGGCGCGTTCCTCGGTGTTTTCGGCATGACGCTGCAAATATTCGCTGACCTCGACAAGAGCCGTCGCATCGCGAAACGGTGAAAGTGTTCTTGACATTTCGCGGATGCGGGCGTTTTCGGCCTGCCTGAACGCCGGCGCATCGGTGGCGGCGAGGCGATAGAGGGACCGCAGCCGCTTGAAGCACTTGCGGGCATCATGGATCGCCTCCAGCACTCCGTCCGGCCGCTCGGTGAGGGCTGTGATGGCGAGCTCCAGCTGCTCGGTGCCGACCGCCTTGAACTCCTGTGCGAAGTTTTCAGAAGGGTGAATATGATAGCTCATGACTTCGAAAGCGAAGGGTTGATGGACAGAGACTGGTTCGAATAGCGCGGGTCTCCGGTTACTTCTGCACCAAGCCAGTTCGGAAGATCCGGCGTGTCGCCTTCGGCGCTCAACTCGACCTCGGCGATGACCAGACCTTCGTGTGCGCCGGCGTAGACGTCGACTTCCCAGACAAAGCCGCCATGCTTCACTTCATAGCGCGTCTTCTCGATGACGAGGCCGATGGCCTTCGACATCATATCCTTCGCATCCGCAACCGGAATGTCATATTCGAATTCGTCTCGCGTCATGGAGCGGTCGTTGATCTTGATGGCCATCTTCGCGCGCTCGTCGTCCATCAACCGCACGCGAGCCGATCGGTCGTCCATCGTAACGACATAGGCCTGCAGCAGGCGCGTGCCGCGATCCGCCGCGCTACGCCACCCCTCGGACGCCACCAGAAACTTGCGCTCTATTTCCTTGGCCATCGCATTGCTCGCTGCTTTGCCGAGGTTGGTTTTGTATAGACTACAGATTTGTGACGATCGAACAAGCAAGTCTTCTGGCTAGGGCTCGCGTTACGTTGCAGGCCCGTTGTCAAGCAAGCGTCACCATGGTCGAATAGGCTCGAAAATGCCCGTTTGGTCTCGACAAAAGCAGATGGGAAGAGTATTCGAACTGCGATTTCAATCGTTTTAAAGCAAAGGCGGCCGGCATGAGCAAGAAAACCGACATACTTCTTTCCGTCCTGAAATTGCAGCCGGTGGTCCCGGTGCTGATCATCGACGACGTCGCAACCGCAGTGCCTTTGGCGCGCGCGCTCGTTGCCGGCGGATTGAAGGCGATCGAGATCACGCTGCGCACGACGGCCGCGCTTGAGGCAATCCGGGCCGTCGCCAACGAAGTCGAAGGCGCCGTCGCCGGTGCCGGTACGATCCTCAATGCGGCCCAGTATGAGGCCGCGGTCGAAGCCGGCTCGCAGTTCATCGTCAGCCCCGGCACGACGCAGGAACTGATCGATGCCGCCAATGATTCCGAAATCCCGCTTCTGCCGGGTGCCGCCACCGCCAGCGAGGTTATGGGCCTGCGCGAGGAAGGGTATGACGTCATGAAATTCTTCCCGGCCGAACAGGCCGGCGGCGCCGCTTACCTGAAGTCGCTGTCGTCGCCGCTTGCCGGCACGCTGTTCTGCCCGACCGGTGGCATCTCGCTGTCGAATGCAAAGGATTACCTGTCGCTGCCCAACGTCGTCTGCGTCGGCGGTTCCTGGGTCGCGCCGAAGGATCTGGTCGCCAAGGGCGACTGGGCAGGCATCACCAGGCTCGCTGCTGAAGCCTTTGCTTTGAAGGGCTGATTGCCGACTGCCTATCGTCAAGGAGGCCGGAGCCGTAGCGCCCGGCCTTTTTCGTTACGCGTTTCGTTTGTATTTCTCTCGTCGCATTCCTATGTCTCAATCCGACTTTGATCGGCCAAGGGAGTGTGACCATATGTTTGACGCGAAGAAATTGCTGGATCAGTTCCTGGGGTCGCAGATTCCGGGTGCCGGCGGCACCGTGCGCGATCGCGCCGGGCAGGCGACGCAGCTCGCCAAGGATAATCCGCTGGCCGCCGGTGCCATCGCCGCCGTGCTGCTCGGCACCGGAACGGGCCGCGAGGTGGCGGGCACGGCCTTGAAGCTCGGCGGCCTCGCGGCCATCGCCGGCCTCGGCTACCAGGCCTACAAGAATTACCAGGCTGGCAAGGAACCGGCAGCGCAGCCGGAGGCCCAGCCGGAACTGCTGCCGCCGCCGGCCGACTCCGGCTTCAGCACGGAACCTGCCGCCATCCGCAACGATTTCGTCCTGGTCCTGGTTCGCGCCATGATCGCCGCCGCCCGCGCCGATGGCCATATCGACGACGCCGAGCGCGCCCGCATCATGGACAAGGTCAAGCTCTCCGGTCTCGATTCCGAAGCCGAGCAGTTCCTCAATGACGAACTCAGCAATCCGGTCGACCTCGACGGCATCGTCGCGGCAGCGAAGACGGAAGAGGAGCGCGTCGAACTCTACACCGCCTCGCGCCTCGCCATCGAGCCGGACAGCCGAGCGGAACGCGGTTACCTCGATCTCCTCGCCGGACGCCTCGGCCTTGCCGATGCGCTGGTCGATCATATCGAGGCGACGGTGTCGGCCGCCAAAACGCCCGCTGCCGAGCCAAGAACTTCCGTTCCTCAGAGCGGCGAGCCGCCGATCAAATCGCCCTGGTGATTGATCCATCACCACTTTGCATTTGTGCGGATGCCTGAGCTGTCCTATGCCAGCAAGGCTTTCGGGATTGCGGTCCGGATAATCTCCGGACTGGTCCCGAGGTCGTTGGTGTGGCGGAGCAGCAGATGCGTGATTTGAAGAATTGGACCGGCTGCCCGGCCCCGAAGCCGGTGACGCTCGAGGGCCGCTATGTCCGCATCGAGCCTTACGACCGCGCAAAACATCTGGATGCGCTGTGGCAGGCGTTTGGCGGACTGAATATCAATGCGCGGCTTCAATATTTCTCGCAGGACGATTTTCGCGGCGTCGAGGATTTCGATGCCTGGCTGACCGGCGTGCAGAAAACCGGCTGGGTCACCGAGGTGTTCTATGACAAGGCCACCGGCGATGTGGTGGGCATGGCCAACTACATGCGCCCCGATCCGGCAAACGGGGTGGTCGAAGTCGGCGGCGTCGCGCATTCCCTTGCGATGGCCCGCTCGCCGCTCTCGACGGAAGTACATTACCTGATGGCCAAGCATGCCTTCGAGGATCTCGGTTATCGCCGCTACGAGTGGAAATGCGATAACCGGAACGAGGCAAGCAAGAGGACGGCCAACCGCCTCGGCTTCACCTTCGAAGGGGTTTTCCGCCAGCATATGATTTCCAAGCGGGCAAACCGTGACACTGCCTGGTTTTCGATGATCGACGGTGAATGGCCGTTGCTCAATGCAGCCTTCGAGGCCTGGCTGTTGCCGGATAATTTTTCAGGCGATGGCACACAGAAACGCAAACTCGAAGATATCCGCGCCGAACTGGCGCAGAAGGAGACGGCATGACCGTGCCGGAAAAGAAAGACCGCTCGCCGGCCATTGCCGCTGCCATCATCCTCATCGTCGTCGGGTTCGGCTTCTTTATCCTGCCGAAGATCATGCTTTCGCTCGGTAATATCTCGCCGTGGCTGGCGGCCGTCGTCGGCACCCTGTTCGTGCTCGGCTTTTTCCTGATCTTCTGGCTGCGTGCCCGCCATCAGCGCCGACGCGGGCTTTAAGAGTTCGAGCCTACTGCATAATTCCTTAAACCAGAATCGATTTAAGGATTAAATTATGCAGCAGTTTCAAAGAGCCACAGCGTCCTTCGCGCACCAGGTTTGACGCGCGGCGCTGTAGCAAATCCAGGACGAGTGCGAAGCGGTTTTCCGTCCGGAATTGCGTCAAAACAAGAAGTAGAGCACGTCCGTGACTCGACGAAAAACGAAAATGCTCTAGCCCTGCAGCGACGCCCCGAGCAGCACGACGCCCAGTACCAGCACCAGCACCGCGCCCGAGATTTCGATGCCGTTGCTAATCCGCATGGCCGCGTTTCCGCTTGAGGCATAGCGCACGGCCAGATCCTTGGCGGTTACGGCCAGGGTTGCCAGCGCCGAGACGGTGATGGCGGTGCCGATCGACATGGCGAAGACCGAGAGCACGCCGCCGAGATAAAGCCCGTTCAAAAGCGCGAAGCTCAGGACGATCAGCGCGCCGGAGCAGGGCCGCAGGCCGACCGCGATGACGGCCGACCAGGCCTCCCGCAGCGCGAAGCGATCGCCCTTGAGCATGGACGGATCGGGCGCATGCGCATGGCCGCAGGTGTCGCAGACCTCGCCCGGCCCATGGCTGTGGCCGTGATCGTCATGCGAATGATGCGCGTGGTCTTGGTGGTGTCCATGACTGTGCTCATGGGCGGCGCTGTGGCCGTGATGGGCGTCTTGCGCCAATGCCCGGGCTGGTTGACGTTGCCGCAGCCCGCGCAGCTTGCGAAACAGCAGCCAGCCGCCGAACGCTGCGATCAGGGCGTAGCTGACGATTTCAAGAAAATGCGTCGCCTGCGTCATCGAGATGGAGGACCCGCGCAACACGAGGTAGGCAGCACCGACGAGCAGGATGGCGACCCCGCCCTGCATCATCGAGGAGAGAAACGAGAGCAGCACGCCGCGCTTCAGCTCGGTTTCATTGGCGATCATGTAGGAGGAGATCACCGCCTTGCCGTGGCCGGGACCGGCCGCGTGGAAGACGCCATAGGCGAAGGACAGCCCGATCAGCGACCAGAGCTGCCAGGGGTTCTCCCGCATGCCTTTGATCGCCGCCGTCAGTGTGTGATAGAAACGCTGCTGCTCCATGTTTATCCAGGCAAAGAAACCGCCGAAGATGCCTGTCGTCTTGAAGGCCGGCTCGGCGGTGCCGATGCCGAGCGGCGACTGGGCATGCGCCACGGCGACGCCCGCGATGGTCAGCATCAGCGCAAGCCCCACCAGGCGGCCGCTGTTCCGTGACATCAGCATTTGAACTCGATCCTCGTCGCAAACATCTTCGACATGTCGGTCCCTGTAGGGTCGTTGAAGAAGGCGTCGGTCAGGGTCGCCTGATTCTGAGCCAGCACCTCGTCCGGATCGGGCCGCACGACCTTGTGCTCGCAAGCCTTCAGCTGATCGCCGACCGGAACAAGATCCTCGTCGGTGGGGAAATCCATCGCCGTATACATGGTCGGATCGTAGACGCCGAACGCCAAGCTGCCCTTGAGCGGCATCGCCTCGGACGGCTTGACGGCAAACATCAGAAGCAGCTGGCCGTCCTTGTAGTCGGCGGTGATCGCATCGGGCTTGTTGACCTTGACGGTTTTGCCGTTGTCGGTGATCGTCGTGTAATAATTGTACTCTGCGAGCGAATCGAGGACGGTCTGGCCGACCTCCTGCAGCTCGTCCGGATCGAGCTGCGCATTCGAATTCTTGTCGAAATCCATTACGACACTGGACGAAAACAGCTCGTCGAACCGCCAGACATTGCGCAGTTCGGTGATCTGGTTTGATCCGTCCGCAACGATTTCGAGTCGCGCTTCAGCAAAGATATGCGGATGCGCCAGCACGGCTGAAGGGGCAAGACATGCCGCGACCGCCAGGATCAGGGACAATGGTTTCATGGTGTCGTGCTTTCCTTCGCTATACCGGCGCAGCGGATATATTCGGCCCGATATATTCTGCCCACTATATTCTGCAATGTATGTCAAATGGGACGGAATTGGGACTTTGCACCTGCGGCAAAGTCGTCAACTTCACGTGTTCTTGCGGAACCAGTTGTATAGATAATCGACGAAAGTCCGCACTTTCGTCGGCAGGTAGCGCCGATGCGGATAGATCGCATAGATGCCGCGGTCCTTGGGAAGATAGGTCTCCAGGATCGGAACCAGCGTGCCGGCAGCAATCTTCGGCCGGGCGATGAATTCCGGAACACCGGATATCCCGATGCCCGATTCCGCCGCACGCACGGCGGCAAGCGGGCTGTTGACTTCGATCGGCCCGCCGACCGGGACGCTGAAATGGGTTCCATCCGGCTCGACAAAGCGCCAGTTGCTGTAGGAGCGGCCATTGGTGTCGATGATGCAGGCATGCCGGGATAGTTCGGAAGGATGGTTGATTGGTCCGGTTCTTTCGAGAAACTCGGGCGAGGCGCAGATCTGGACCTGGAAATCGTCCAGCTTGCGGGCGATCAGCGTCGAATCCTCGAGTTTCGTGATGCGGATCGCGACGTCAAAACCTTCCTCGACCAGATCGACGAAGCGGTCGTCGGAGACAATTTCCAGCGACAGTTCCGGATGGGCCTTGCCGAAATCGATCAGCGACTGGCCGATCTCCGCATCGACGAACGTGCGCGGTGCGGAAATGCGCAAGCGGCCCTTGAGGTCGGAGTTGCTGGCGCGGACGAGATCGGCGAGGTTGTCGATCTCCTTGAGGATTTCCGACGCCGTCCGGTAGTAGGTGTGCCCGGCCTCCGTCAGCGAAAATTGCCGGGTGGTGCGGTTGAGCAGCAGCGCGCCGAGTTCGTCCTCGAGTTCGCGCACGTACTTCGAGAGCAGCGCCTTCGAGCGCCCGACACGGCGAGCAGCAGCGGAGAAGCCCTCGGCATCGACCACATCGATAAAGGCGCGAATGCGAGTCAAAGTATCCATCTGTCAATCATTCCCTCTGCGTGTGTGGTCGCGACTTACGCGCTCGATTCGCGCCGCCTGGTTAACGACCGCATTGCACCATCCAAACGCACGTCTTTTGTGCTCTCGGTACCTCTTGTCGCAATCGGCGAAAAGAGCATGAATTTCCTGAAAATAAATCGATTAGAATCAATGGCTTGCTCAATTCCAATCAAGGTCTCTCATTGTTCATTAAATGTGAACGAAATGATTGTTTCCGTCTCTGGAAAAAATTCAACAGCCAAATCGAAAAAACTCTTGATTACGACAAGGTTTTTTCTTATTTCCCACTCAGCCCAAAGTCGCACGTGCCCATGGGTGTCCGCCGAACCCTCGAATTGGTGAGGAAATCGGTAAGGTACCTGGAATTAACCCCTCCAGTCGCTATTCCGGCCAACCGGAAAATGCGAGGACATCTGAAGCAACGACGGTGCGGGCCTTTTTGTTCTCTCCCTGCTTTCCATCAGCGGGGGTTACTGAAGAGGCACACCTTCATTGCCGGAAGTGCGGTAGGGTTCTCCCTCCAATCAATGGCAGACAAAGCGAACAAGCTCTTGGCGGGGCGTTGTTCACCATCCGCGCATTACGCGCATGTCTGGTCCCGGGGTCTCCACCGGCTGGTACCAGGACGTGTTCGCGTATGCCCTTTGTCCTCCGGTTTTCCGGAGCCTAACAGATTGGGGAATACCATGACGACTGCACGCATCATCGACTTCTTGAACACCCGACGTCCCGAAGGCCCGTGCCTTGTGGTTGACCTCGATGTCGTGCGCGACAATTTCAAGGCTTTCCGCCATGCTCTGCCGGACAGCTCCATCTACTATGCGGTCAAGGCAAACCCGTCGCCGGAAATCCTGCGTCTGCTCGCCAGCATGGGCTCCAACTTCGATTGCGCTGGTGTCGCTGAAATCGAAATGGCGCTCGACGCCGGTGCGACCGCTTCGCGCATCTCCTTCGGCAATACCATCAAGAAGGAACGCGACATCGCCAAGGCGCATGCGCTCGGCGTTTCGCTCTTTGCGGTCGATAGCCACGAGGAAGTCGAAAAGATTTCCCGCGCGGCTCCGGGCGCACGCGTATTCTGCCGCGTGCTCACCGATGGCGAAGGTGCCGAATGGCCGCTGTCGCGCAAGTTCGGCTGCGTCCCGCAGATGGCCGTCGACGTGCTCGTCTATGCCCATCAGCTCGGCCTTGCCTCGCACGGCGTCTCGTTCCATGTCGGCTCGCAGATGACCAAGGTCGATGCCTGGGATTCGGCTCTTGCCGATGCCAAGCGCGTCTTCGTGCAGCTGGCAAAACAGGGCATCGAGCTCAAGATGGTCAACATGGGCGGTGGTTTCCCGACCAAGTACCTGCGTGACGTTCCGTCCGCCGAAGCCTACGGCAAGGCGATATTCGGTGCGCTGCGCAAGCACTTCGGCAACAACTTGCCCGAAACCATCATCGAGCCGGGCCGTGGCATGGTCGGCAATGCCGGCGTGATCAAGTCGGAAGTCGTCCTGATTTCGAAGAAGTCGGACAACGACAACCATCGCTGGGTCTTCCTCGACATCGGCAAGTTCGGCGGTCTCGCCGAAACCATGGACGAGGCGATCCGCTACCCGATCCGCACCGCGCATGACGCCGACGAAATGGAGCCTTGCGTTCTCGCCGGCCCGACCTGCGATTCGGCCGATGTGATGTACGAGAAGAACATGTATCCGCTGCCGATTTCGCTGACGATCGGCGACGAAGTTCTGATCGAGGGCACGGGCGCCTACACGACGACCTATTCGTCCGTCGCCTTCAACGGTTTCGAGCCGCTGAAGTCCTACGTCATCTAACAAACCTGCTCCGGCTTTTTAAAGCCGGAGCAGCAAGTTCACAATTTTCGTTCATCGCCGCTTATCACGGTATTGGGTACGGGAGGCCAGGATGGCCGCTGTTCTTGATTCTGTCCGCGCGTTCTTCGCGCAGAATGCCTTCACTATCGACGCGGAGAACCCCGGCGACGTCGTCGCGCGGGAAAACCTGCTCGATCGCACCATGGGTCCGAGCCGCCGCCGCAAGTCGTCGGAAGCGCTGCGCCGCGGCCGCGTGCCGGCCGAAGGCCTGGCGCTTGTCGCTCGCGACCTGCGCGGCCATGTCATCGGCACGGTGCGCCTGTGGAACATCGAAGCCGGCGTCAACCGCGACGGTACGCCGGTCGATGCCCTGTTGCTCGGTCCGCTTGCGGTCGATGCTGCCCATGAGGGCAAGGGCATCGGCGGCGCCCTCATGCGAACTGCGATCGGTGAGGCGAAGTCTCGTGGTCACAGTGCCATCCTGCTTGTCGGCGATGCGCCCTACTACGAGCGCTTCGGCTTTTTCGCCGTGAAGGCGCAGCATCTCGTCATGCCTGGACCGTTCGAGCGCAACCGGTTCCTAGGCCTGGAACTGAAGGACGGCTGGCTCGAAGGCGCTGCCGGCATGCTGGTCGCCAGCGGACGCAAGCTCGCCATGCCGCGGATGCGCCGCGCCGCCTGAGGATTTTCCCCGTTGATCCCCGCCCGGAAAAACCGTGTCATTCTTTGACGTCTTCAGGGCGGGAAACCGAACCGGCCTCGCCACCCGGCGCGGTCCGGTCCTGAAGGCGGTGCCGGGAAATGGGCAAACGCCCGTGAAATCCGGTGCCGGGCAGGCAGCAAAGCCTGACATGCATACCAACCGATACCGCTGCCTGCCTTTTCCCAAGCAGTGCCGCTCCGGAGGCCTGACTATCTCCGGAGCGGTGTTTCGCCATGCCTGAAATTTGACAGCGCCGCCGGGATGAACTACACGCCACGGTAACGGGTGAGAGCCCCGGCCGTCCGCAAGCTTCAAGCTTTGGTGAAGTCTCTCGTTCCCAATTCGGTCGTCCATCATTGTGGCGTGCGAACGGTGGCAAGGCGGGCTCCCTCCGAAAGACGGCACGCTCCTGTTGGAGACCACCATGCGCGGATCAATCCCGCTTCCGTCCCTTGATGCCCTGAAAGATCAGGCGAAACGGCTTCGCGCCGGTTTGTCGGCTGAAGGGAATGACATAACCCACTCGAAATCGCTGGAACTTCTTGCCGCGCAATACGGCTTTCGCGACTGGAACACGCTTCACGCGATGGCCGGCAACCGCCCGCCGCTCAATCCCTGGGTGCTCGGTTCCCGCGTCAAGGGCCACTATCTCGGCCAGCCCTTCGAGGCGAAAATCCTCGGTGTCCAGGCCGTCACTGCCCAGCCCGGCCGTTACCGGCTGACGCTCGATCTCGACGAGCCGGTCGATGTCGTCACGTTCGACAGCTTTTCGGCGTTCCGAAAGCGGGTCCACTGCACGATCGACGAAACCGGACGGACAATCGAGAAAACCTCGAATGGCCGGCCGCATGTCGAACTCATGTGGTGAAGGGGAGCGAGAAATCCGTGGCGCGCTGATCTGCGCCACGGAATGAACTGACCTTCAACCCGCAATATCAATCACGCCGCAATCACCCGCTTCGCTACCGAAGGCCAATTGGCGGCCGTTCCTGTTCCAGGCCATGGCAGTGATTGCTCCCTTGCCGGGGCGGCGCAGCAGCACTTCCTTGCTATCTGCGAAGCGCACGACCAGGATCATGCCGTCGGCATAGCCGATCGCCGCGATCTCCTCGATCGGATGGCAGGAGACCTGGGTGACCATCATATTGGCGCGGGTGCCGAGTTCGAGCGGCGCCTTGCCCATCGGGCCGTCCTTGGCGTGGAAAGGCCAGACGATAGCGGCCGGTGCGCCGGAGGAGGCGAGCCACTTGCCCTTGGCCGACCACGACGTGGATTTCACCTTCGCGGGGTAGCCAGTCATGCGCATGTGGCGCGTCTCGGCGCCGGGCTTGGTGTCGAGCTTCCAGCCGTGCAGCGCGTTTTCCTGCATAGTGGTGACGACGAAGCGGCCATCGGGCGAGAAGGTCACGCCGGTGTGGGCGCCCTTCCATTCAAGCTCTGTCGGCTGTCCGGCCATTGCCACCCAGTGGAGCGACACGCCGTTGTAACGGGCAAGGGCGATGCGCATCCCTTTCGGCGCGAAGGCGATGCCTTCGACGGTGCGCTCTTCGGCAAAATCCTTGACCGTGCCATCGGCGAGCCGGACATGCGCTGTCTTGCCATAGGCATAGCCGACGGCGCCTTGCGGGCCGGCAGCGACCTGCGAGATCCATTTGCGGGGAACGCTGGCGATTTCGGTCGTCGTCCCGTCCAGCGCGACGCGCAGCACCTTGCCGTCCTCGCCGCCGGTCAGCAGCGTATCGGTGGCGTCGTCGCGTACGCAGGAGAGAAGGCCCCCATGCGCTTCCACGGTCTTGTGGCCGTGGTCGAGGCGGTGGATAAGGCCGGACGATTCGGCGAAGAACGGAACGTCACCCAAAAAGGCCACGCCTGCGACGTGGCCTTCGAGATCAAGGGGGGCAACTGTCGGCATCAGTGTGCTGCGGCCTCGGCGGGAGCGGCCTCGCAAGCCTTGAAGGTGCGCTCCAGCTTTTCCCGGTCAAGCTCGCGGCCGATGAAGACGAGGCGGCTTTCACGCTTCTCGCCGTCCTTCCAGGGACGCTGGTGATCGCCTTCGATGATCATGTGCACACCCTGGACGACATAACGCTCCTCGTCGCCCTTGAAGGCGATGATGCCCTTGAGCCGCAGGATGTTCGGTCCCTCTGTCTGGGTGATCTTCTGGATCCAGGGGAAGAAACGGTCCGGGTTCATCTCGCCGCCGCGCAGCGAAACCGACTGAACCGTCACATCGTGGATCGGCGAGGGTGCATGGTCGTGGTGGTGGTCATGATCATGATGGTCGTGATCATGATGGTGGTGATCGTGGTTGCAATCCGGGCCACATTCATGATCATGGTCGTGATCATCCTGATCGAGGAAATGCGGATCGTTCTCCAGCGCCCGTTCCAGATTGAAGGCGCCCTGGTCGAGCACCTTCGTCAGGTCGATCTCGGAGCGCTCGGTCCGGTGGATGCGGGCCGACGGGTTGATGACCCGAACGGTCGCCTCGACCTTGGCCAATTCCTCCGGCGTCACCAGATCTGTCTTGTTCAGGAGCACGACGTCGGCAAAGGCGATCTGGTCTTCGGCTTCGCGACTATCCTTCAGGCGCAGCGGCAGGTGCTTGGCATCGACCAGTGCGACGACGGCATCGAGTTCGGTCTTGGCGCGCACGTCGTCATCCATGAAGAAGGTCTGGGCGACGGGCACCGGGTCAGCAAGGCCGGTGGTTTCGACGATGATCCCATCGAAGCGACCGGGGCGGCGCATCAGGCCCTCGACGACGCGGATGAGGTCGCCGCGCACGGTGCAACAGACACAGCCATTGTTCATCTCGTAGATTTCTTCGTCGGACTCGACGATCAGGTCGTTGTCGATGCCGATCTCGCCGAATTCGTTGACGATGACGGCATATTTCCGTCCATGGTTCTCGGAAAGAATACGATTAAGCAGTGTCGTCTTGCCGGCGCCGAGATAACCGGTGAGCACGGTAACGGGAATCGGCTTGGCCTTGGATGCTTCGGTCATGGGAAAACCTCGAGAAATTCGGATGCGTTCGGCATCGGGGTGGTGTTGATATAGGAGATGGAACGCGCCAGCGCAAATGCTGGGCTCGGATTCTTCAGGCTGTTTTGCCGACATCGATGGTTTGTGTCGAACCGACGCCCGGCGCTACCGCAGGCTCGATGGATCGAAGGCCGCGACATCCTCCAGCAGCTCGATAATCCCCGAAACGGCATGAGTAATCAACTGCTCGCCCCGCTCGGCCGTTGCCATCGAGGCGTCGCCGGCCACGCCCTTTTCGTTCAAATCCGACATCTTCCAACCGAAGGCATGCGGGCCATAGGCGCGCAGGTGCTTGTGGCGTTGGGCAAATTCGCTCTGCCGCGAGCCGAATCGTTCCGCTTTCGCCATATCTACCTTGGCCGGATAGAGGGCCAGCATCACCGACGTCTCGATGTCGCCGCCGTGAATATCGATCGCCTTGTCTTCCGGCCTGATCCAGCCGACGGGATGCCCGAAACGCGTCCAACTCGTTGCGACCGCCAGCATGTTGAACCGCACCCGTGCTTCCGTCGCAACGACCGTCATCAAGGGCGAATTGCCGCCATGGGCGTTCAGCATGACGAATTTGCGGATACCTTGTCTGTTGAGATCCTGCGCGATCCCGAGCCACCGTGTGACGGCCTCATCGTAGGCGAGCGACCGTGTGCCTTCAACGTCCATGTGCTCGATCGAATAGCCGACCGGTTCGGCCGGCAGGAAAGTCACGGGCAAGGCGGGCGGCAATCGAGGTATAATTCGCGCGACCAGTCCCTCGGCAATCAGGGTATCGGTATCGAAGGGCAGGTGTGGTCCATGCTGTTCGTGGGCGCCCAGCGGAAGCACGGCGATCCAGTCTTCCCGGGCAACGTGCGGAAGATCGGAAACATTGTCTTTCCAACGGGGTGCCGGGAATGTCATGCTTTGTTTATGCCTTTCGGTTGTACTTGCGGCGGGGGTGTTATTCGAGTCATACAGGGGAAGGATGGCCGTGCAAGAAATTTGGTGGAGGACCGATGGGAAAGAAGAGCAAGGCCGAGAAAAAAACCAAGGGGGCTAAGAAGAAGAACCACGACGTCCCCGTCGAGGCGCAGGATCTTGCATCCGTGCTGGTGCAGGCGGCGCGCTCGATGCGCACCGTGCTGTCGCGCAATCTGCTCGAAAGCGGCCTTTATGCCGGCCAGGACGGCGTGATGCTGGCGCTTGCCGAAACCGATGGGCTGACGGCTGGCGTGCTGGCCATGAAGCTTGGCGTCAAGGCACCGACCATGACACGCACGATCGGCCGGATGGAAGCCCAGGGCTTTCTGGAACGGCGGGCTGATGACGAGGATGCCCGGCTGACCAAGGTCTATCTCACTACCAGCGGCCGGGACCGGCTCCAGACCATCGCTGCCGCAGGTAAAACCTCTGAAGAAATCGCCACCAAAGGTCTCAGCGAAAAGCAGATCAAGACGCTGATGAAGCTGCTGCGCGCCGTCGACGGCAATCTGCAGCGCACTGACGCGGCCGAATGAACTTGAAAGCCGGCCGTGAATTGGCGATTGCAGCGTCAATTTAAACAGTTTAAAGAGGATTTAAAAATAACGGCGCCTGGCCGGCAGACTTGATGGGGGAAACGTGGCGCAGAAGATCAAGCTCTCAACCATTGCGGAAACGCTCGGTGTGTCCACGGCGACCGTTTCATTGGCATTGCGCGACAGCCCGCTCGTTGCTTCCATAACCCGGGACAAGATCAAGGATCAGGCGCGGGCGCTCGGTTATATCTACAACCGCCGTGCCGCCAGCCTGCGCACATCCCGCTCCGGCATCATCGGCGTCGTCGTGCACGACATCATGAACCCGTTCTACGGCGAAATCCTCAAGGCGATCGAGGCCGAACTCGATCGCGACCGGCAGACGTTCATCCTTTCCAATCACTATGATTCCGTCGAAAAGCAGCGCGCCTTCATCGAGACCCTGCTGCAATTGGGCGGCGACGGCGTCATCATGTCGCCGGCCATCGGCACGCCCCCGGAAGATATCCAGCTTGCCGAAGACAATGGCATGCCGGCGGTGCTGATCGCCCGCTCGATCGAAGGGCTGGACGTGCCGATCTTCCGCGGTGATGACGCCTATGGCATTTCGCTCGCGACCAATCACCTGATCAGCCTTGGGCACCGTGTCATTGCCATGGTCGGCGGCACGGACCAGACGTCGACGGGGCGCGACCGGTATCAGGGCTATGTCAATGCCTTGCGCAAGGCCAATATCGATGTCGACCCCGACCTGCGCATTCCCGGCCCCCGCTCCATGCAAGGCGGTTTCGAGGCGGCGGTACACCTGCTCTCACTGCCGCAAAAACCAACCGCGGTCGTCTGCTGGAACGATCTCGTCGCGATCGGCATGATGAACGGCATTGCGCGCGCGGGTCTTGTTCCCGGTCGCGACGTGTCGGTCACCGGGTACGATGACCTCGAGGAAGCGTCGATCTCAACGCCCGCATTGACCACCGTCTGGAACGGGCAATCGGATGTGGGCCGCAGCGCCGCGCGCGCCCTGCTCGACAAGCTCAACGGCAGCCACGAGCCGGACGGCATCCATCTCATCAAGCCAGAAATGCGCATTCGTCAGTCGACCGGGCCGCTTCGGCCCAATTCATCCGAGTAAGACGATCCAATCCCGGAAGGAGCGAAAGATGCCGCAAGGCCGTCCCCGTATTCTTGTGCCCGGAAGGATGAGCAAGCGCGTGCTTGATCGCTTGCCGGATCGCTTCGAGCCGGTCTTTGTCTCTGCCGCCGATCCCTCGCTGGTCACCGCGGACATGGCTTCCAGCGTCGTCGGCATCGCGGCGCAGGGGAAAATCCCCGCCGATTTCATGGATGCGCTTCCCAACCTCGAGATCGTTGCCAATTTTGGCGTCGGCTATGACGGCGTCGATGCCGCACATGCGGCAACCCGCGGCATCGTCGTCACCAACACGCCGGATGTGCTGACTGAAGAAGTGGCGGATACGGCGATCGGCCTGCTCATCAACACGGTGCGCCAGCTTCCGGCCGCAGAGCAGTGGCTGCGGCAGGGCCGCTGGGCCAAGGAGGGGTCCTTTGCCCTGTCGCCACTGACGCTGCGCGGCCGCACGGTCGGTCTTTACGGGCTGGGGCGCATCGGCCTTTCGATCGCCAGGCGCCTGGAGAGCTTCGGGGTTTCCATCGCCTATCATACCAGGACGCCGCGCGAGGGGCTCGCGTATAGGCACCATCCGACGCTGAAGGGAATGGCCGAGGCTGTCGATACGATCATCGTCATCGTGCCGGGCACCGAAAGCACCCGCAGAACCGTCAATGCGGAGATTCTGCAGGCGCTCGGACCGCAGGGTGTCCTGATCAACGTCGGGCGTGGCACGACCGTGGACGAGGCGGCTCTTGCCGATGCGCTCCAGCGGGGTGTCATCGCCGGCGCCGGCCTCGATGTGTTCGAAAACGAACCCTATGTTCCCGACGCCCTGCTGACAGTGCCGAACGTTTCGTTGCTGCCGCATGTCGGCTCCGCCTCGCAAGCGACGCGCAACGCCATGGCCGACCTGGTCGTCGACAATCTGATCGCCTGGTTCGAGAGGGATGCTGCGCTGACGCCGGTGGACGAGACACCGTTTACGCGCAAGACCGCTTGACGGGCTTGACCTGTCAGGCCTTCGCCTTCGAGGCCGCGTAGGCGCGAACCGCGTCGCCGAAGGCCTCGAACAGGGTTGAGGACGGGCGATCCTGGCCGACCCAGTATTCCGGATGCCATTGCACGCCGACTGCAAAGGCTTTCGCGTCGATTACCGACACGGCCTCGATCGTTCCGTCTTCGGCCACGGCCTCGACGGCGAGGCGCGGTGCTGCCTCGGAAATCGCCTGCCGGTGCAGCGAATTCACCTGCACCTCGCCGGTGCCGAGAACGGAAGCAAGGCAGCTTCCTTCCTTGACGATGACCTTCTGGCGGATGCCGTAAGCGATATCGAGTTCCTGCACGTCCGGCTTGCGGTGATCCCACATGCCGGGCCGGTCCTGGATTTCGCTTGCCAGCGTACCGCCAAGTGCGACGTTTAGTTCCTGTATGCCGCGGCAGATGGCCAGCAACGGCACGCCGCGCTCCAGCGCCCGCCGGATCAGCGGAAGGCTCGTTGCATCGCGGCCCGGATCGAACGGCCCGTCCGCTTCGGTTGCCTGCTTGCCGTAGAGCGATGGATGCACATTGGTGCGCGAGCCACTGACGAGCACGCCGTCGACACGGTCGAGAATATCATCGGCGTCGTTGCCGGTCTCGAGCGCCGGAACCAGGAATGTCATCACACCGGAGCCTGCGACGGCGGCGCGGACATATTGATGCGGCGTTGCATGCCAGACATTGCCATCGAAGGCCCTGAAATCGGCCGGTATGGCAACAACAGGTTTGGGCATTGCGGGTCTCCAGCTGCGGCTTCGGTTCCTTGATCTTCGACTCGAAGCCTCGTTTCGCGTCATCTTGCCATTGCTCTCAGGCGCAGGGCAAAGTCAACTCTCATCGTCAGGAGGCTCGTTGGAAGACGCGCTGAACTTGATCTTCCTGTCTTGGAGCAACCTTGCGGCGCCGGCGCTTGAAGTGCAACCTTATCCAGCACCTCTTGCGTCCCTCTATGCCGCAGCCCTGTCTTCCGGTTTCCGTTGCGCTCAGCTGTCACATTGTGTAAGGGCAGCTATGCGCAATGGCAGCTTGCAGCGCCGCGAGGCGCGTGCAATGAATTTTGAGACGAGGCATGGTGCCCGCGGGCCTCTAGGCGCGGCGCCATGGTATTCCAGGGAGACTTGCATCATGGCTGAACATCATTCCGGACCGGTCGAAACGGGCGCTCCGATGGATTACTCGGAGCACGAGAAGACCTATAATTTCTTCCTCGAAGCGACGAAATTCGGAACGCTTTTCTGCGTGGCGCTGCTGATCGCCATGGCGGCCGCTTTCTTCACCACGGCCGGCTTCTTCACCGCGCTCGTGCTATTCATCCTCCTCAACGTCGCCGGCTTCGTGCTCCTGCGCTGATCGGCTTTCCAAAGTTTTGACGAAAACGGGCACTTGGGAGTGAGGTGCCTGTTTTCCCATGGTTCGGCTCGTTTCCGGCCTGGGAGAGCATGCGCGCCAGCCGCCGTTGATGGCTTGCGCGAATATCGAATGTACGGGTTGAGAGGCCGGCGATTGCCCGGCTCCTGAAACCCACTCGGGGAGGAACCTGTGGCAGAGACCGTATTCATACCGTTGGAAACCGTGGGTGGCGAGGGCCGTGTTGCCGGGTCGCCCGAAAGCGTCAAGAAGCTGCAGGCGCTCGGTTTCGAGGTTGTCGTTCAGGCGGGTGCAGGCACCTTGTCGCGTATTCCGGATGGCGAGTTCGAGAAGGCCGGGGCGCGGATCGGATCTGCTGCCGATGCGGCGAGTGCCGATGTCGTCTTGAAGGTGCGGCGACCGACGTCCTCGGAGATTGCCTCCTACAAGTCCGGCGCGGTCGTGCTGGCGATCATGGATCCCTACGGCAACGAGCAGGCGCTCGACGAGATGGCGCGGGCCGGCATTTCCGCCTTTGCCATGGAGTTGATGCCGCGCATCACCCGGGCGCAGTCGATGGACGTGCTGTCGAGCCAGGCGAACCTTGCCGGCTACCAGGCGGTGATTGACGCCGCCTACGAATTCGATCGCGCGATGCCGATGATGATGACGGCTGCGGGCACGGTTCCGGCCGCCAAGGTGTTCGTCATGGGCGCCGGTGTCGCCGGCCTGCAGGCGATCGCCACGGCACGGCGTCTCGGTGCGGTTGTCTCGGCCACCGACGTGCGTCCGGCCTCGAAGGAACAGGTCGCCTCGCTCGGCGCCAAGTTCATCGCCGTCGAGGACGAGGAGTTCAAGGCGGCCGAAACATCCGGCGGCTATGCCAAGGAAATGTCGGCCGAGTACAAGGCCAAGCAGGCGGCGTTGACGGCCGAGCATATCGCCAAGCAGGACATCGTCATCACCACCGCGCTGATTCCGGGCCGACCGGCGCCGCGGCTGATCACGCGCGAGATGCTTAAAAGCATGAAACCCGGCTCGGTCGCCGTCGATCTCGCCGTCGAGCGCGGTGGCAACGTCGAGGGCGCGGTGGCCGATCAGGTGGTCGACATCGAGGGCGTCAAGGTCGTCGGTTATCTCAACGTGCCCGGCCGCATCGCCGCTTCCGCCTCGGCGCTCTACGCCAAAAACCTTTTCACCTTTCTGGAGACGATGGTGTCGAAGGAGACCAAGGCGCTGGCGCTTGATGTCGAGGATGAACTGGTCAAGGCGACGATGCTGACGCATGGCGGCGCCGTCGTGCATCCGAATTTTGCACCGGCTCCGGCCGCAGTCACCGCAACAGCTTGAAAATTGGAGAGGACGGCTCTGGCGCTTCGGGGGAAGTGCGGCCGTCCAAGGGAGATGTTTGATGGCCAATGACCTTCTCGACAAGGCGATCGGCGACCTCGACCGGGCGGTCGAAGCGGTGCGCACGGCAGCCGAATACGTGCCGGAGGCGGCGGGTGCCGCCGCCCATGGATTGAGCGGCGGGGCGATCGACCCCTTCGTCTTCCAGATGGCGATCTTCGTCCTGTCGATCTTCGTCGGCTATTATGTCGTCTGGTCGGTGACGCCGGCGCTGCACACGCCGCTGATGGCCGTCACCAACGCGATTTCCTCGGTCATCGTCGTCGGCGCGCTTCTGGCGGTCGGCATCTCTGCCTCCGGCCTTGCCACCGGCTTCGGCTTCGTGGCGCTGATCCTCGCCTCGGTCAATATCTTTGGCGGCTTCCTGGTCACCCAGCGCATGCTCGCCATGTACAGACGCAAAGACAAGTGAGGCGGCCCTGATGTCACCCAATATCGCAGCCTTCCTCTACCTCGTCTCCGGCGTGCTGTTCATCATGGCGCTGCGCGGCCTGTCGCATCCGACCACCTCGCGCCGCGGCAATATCCTCGGCATGACCGGCATGGGCATCGCCATCGTCACGACGCTGCTTCTGGCGACGCCATCGCTCGGTGGTCTTGTCCTGATCGTCGTCGGCCTTGCCATCGGCGGCGGCGCAGGCGCCTATATCGCCCGCTCGATCCCGATGACCTCGATGCCGCAGCTGGTCGCCGGCTTCCACTCGCTGGTCGGCCTTGCCGCCGTGCTGGTGGCGGCCTCGGCGCTCTACACGCCGTCCTCCTTCGGCATCGGCGCGATCGGCCAGATCCATGCCCAGGCACTGGTCGAAATGGCGCTCGGCGTCGCCATCGGCGCCATCACCTTCACCGGTTCGATCATCGCCTTCCTGAAGCTCGACGGCCGCATGTCCGGCAAGCCGATCATGCTGCCGTACCGGCACCTCATCAACATCGCGCTTTTGGTGCTGATCATCTTCTTCATCGTCGGCCTCGCTGCCACGGAAAGCCATTTCGACTTCTGGGCGATCGTCGCGCTGTCGCTGGCGCTCGGCGTGCTTTTGATCGTGCCGATCGGCGGCGCCGACATGCCGGTGGTGGTGTCGATGCTCAACTCCTATTCCGGCTGGGCCGCCGCCGGCATCGGCTTCACGCTCGGCAACCTGGCGCTGATCGTCACCGGCGCGCTGGTCGGCTCGTCCGGTGCGATCCTGTCCTACATCATGTGCAAGGGCATGAACCGCTCGTTCATCTCGGTCATCCTCGGCGGGTTCGGCGGCGATAACGGCGCTGTTGCCAGCGACGACGGCGTCAGCCGCACGGTCAAGCAGGGTTCGGCCGACGACGCCGCCTTCCTGATGGCCAATGCCTCCAAGGTGATCATCGTGCCGGGCTACGGCATGGCGGTCGCCCAGGCGCAGCACGCGGTGCGCGAGCTTGCCGATGCACTGAAGGCTGCCGGCGTCGAAGTGACCTACGCCATCCATCCGGTCGCCGGCCGCATGCCCGGCCACATGAACGTGCTGCTCGCCGAAGCCAACGTGCCCTATGACGAGGTGTTCGAACTGGAGGACATCAACTCGCAATTCGCCCAGGCCGACGTCGCCTATGTCATCGGCGCCAACGACGTCACCAACCCGGCGGCGCGCGACGACAAGACCTCGCCGATCTACGGCATGCCGATCCTCGACGTCGACAAGGCCAAGACCTGCCTCTTCGTCAAGCGCTCGCTCGGCTCCGGCTATGCCGGCATCGACAACACGCTGTTCTACAAGGACGGCACAATGATGCTGCTTGGCGACGCCAAGAAAATGACCGACGATATCGTCAAGGCGATGAACCACTGAATCAGCAGTGCCGCATTTTTCGAGCGGCACTGCTCGTTTTCAGACTCCGTTCCGGTCTTCTTCCCGCGTGGCATTTTAATCGAAATTCAACGGTCCTCGCGTAATCATTGATGCCAGCCGCGATGGTTGGCGCCGGTTACGAAAGAGGATTATGAATTCATCTTCGCAATTCGGTTTCTCCCGGACCGGGCGCTACGCCCGGCAGCTTGATGCGGGGTTCGGGTGGTTGCGCTTCCAAGGCGAGATGGAGCGCGAATACGCGGTGCAGATCGACACGGATCAGCGCCGGCCTGCAATGCTCAGTGCGGCTCTCTCCCTGGTGTTCATCATTCTCTTCGGTGTCTCCGATTTGGTACGCCTGCCGCTGGTGGAGCGTTTTCCCGATCTCGCCGCCGATGTGTGGGGTATTCTGGCAAGCCGGCTGGCGACAATCGTTGTTCTGCTTGGCTGCCTGTATATTTGCTATCGTCAGCACGGGGCCTCGCGGGTGGCGCCCTTGTCGATGGCCGCAGTGCTGACGCTTGCAGTGTGTGGGGCGGTGTCGGTCTGCCTTTACAAGCGCAACCATCTCGGCGATGCCGAGTTCGCCCAACTCCTGTTTGTCATGGGCGCGTTTTCTCCGCTCGGGCTCCGCTTCCGTAGCAGCTTTGCGCTGGCGGCCGGCGTTGTCGCCGTGACCTTCGCATTGCGATATTCGCTGCTGCCGATGGAACTGCAGGGGCATCAATTCAGTGCCATGCTGGTTTTGACGTTGATCTTCTCGGCGACCGGCGGTTATTTCCGGGAACGTGCGCATCGGGAGCAGTTTCTCTTGCGCTGCCTTCTCAAGGAGCAGGCGTCGCGCGATCCGCTGACAGGGCTCGCCAATCGGCGTGGCCTTGACGAGCGGCTCGAGACGATTCGCACGCAAGCTCGCCGGGAAAACGTGCCGATCGGCCTGCTGTTGCTCGATGTCGATTTCTTCAAGCGTTACAATGATCGTTACGGGCATCAGGCCGGCGATCTGGCATTGCAGCGCGTGGCGGCATGTCTGGACGCCTTTGCGCGCGGTCCGCTCGATATAGCCTGCCGGATGGGCGGAGAGGAGTTCGCGCTCGTACTGTACGATTGCGGGGTCGCGTCGCTCAAGGACCGCGCGGATCAGCTTTGCGCTGACGTGCGGGGGCTCCGTATCGATCATGCCACTTCCGATATCTGCGCTTTCGTGACGGTCAGTATCGGAGGTGTCTTGTTGCTGCCGCAGGAAACAGCCTGGTCCGCTCTCGATCGAGCGGACCAGTTGCTTTACGAGGCCAAGCGGGAAGGGCGCGATCGCACGTCGGTCGAGCGCCTGCTGCCCGCGGCTGCGGTCGCATGACCGGCGCGATGCCCGCGCCGCGCCTTTTTCTCGTCAGGCCCCCGCCTTGACGCGGGCGAGACCGGCGCGGGCCGGCTCGTATTTGGTGTCAAGCGACAAGGCGTATGAATAGGACTTCGCCGCCTTCGCCTTTTCGCCGCGGCGTTCATAGACCAGCCCCTGGTTGGCCCAGGACTCGGCAATCTTGCCGTTCAGCGTGATTGCGGTGTTGAAGTCCGAAAACGCATTGTCGTCGTCGTTCATGGCGACATAGGAGATGCCGCGGCCGTTATAGGGCTCGGGCGAATTCGGCGCCAGCGAGATCGCGGTCGAGAAATCCTCGATTGCCTGCGCATGCTGCTTGCGTGTCTGGTAGATCAGGCCGCGATTGTGGTAGGCGCGGGGATCGGTCGTGTCGAGCTCGATTGCCTTGTTGAAATCGTTGAAGGCCTGATCGAGCTGGCCGGCCTGGCGATAGAGATTGCCGCGGCCGATGAAGGCAACGTCGTAGCGCGGATTGATCTGCAGGGCTGCGTTGTAGTCCGCCTGCGCTGCCGCCTGGTCGCCCATGTTGCGTTCGACCAGCGCCCGGTTGGCATAGGCCTGGTAGAATCGCGGATTGAGATCGATCGCCTTGTTGAAGTCGGAGAGCGCGCGGCGGAATTCACCCGCGCGGCCATAGGCGGAGCCGCGGACATTGTAGCCTTCCGGGTCGTTCGGATTGGCCGAGATCACGCCGGACAGGGAGGCGATGTTTTCCTCGGACCCCTGAGCCCGCTCGACGCGCATCATGTCGCCGGACGTATCCGCCGTCGTGCAGCCGGAGAGCATCAGCGCACCGGCAACGGTCAGCATCGAGGCAAGAGCAAAGCCGCTACGGTTGGCACGTGCGGCGCAAAGGCCGGAATGATCGGAAAAATCCGCAGTCTTGGCAGTCAATGTCAAGATTGATCCCTCAGTTAAGCGAAGCCTCGGGCGCATGGTCCGAGCCTGCCGTTGGCTTCCCGGACCGACATGCGCAGTTTCAACCAGGAGCAACTCAAATGCATCTCCATGGATGCCGGCTCCATGTCCGTAGACATTTCAGCGCGCCCAAGCGCACCCGCGGCATGTGTCCGGATCGTCCGGCCACACAAGGTTTGAACGGGCAGCCTGAAGCGGCAGGTTCAAACAGAAACGGCGGCGGCGACCATGTCGCCCCCGCCGGACTTACGCGCGTTATGCGTGGGAAGCGCGGATCAGCGTGCCGGAGCCGCAGTGCGGCCGCCCGAAACCAGACCTTCGCGCTGTAAGCGCTTGCGAGCCAGCTTGCGAACGCGGCGAACGGCTTCAGCCTTTTCGCGGGCGCGCTTCTGGGATGGCTTCTCGTAGTAATCGCGCATCTTCATTTCGCGGAAAATGCCTTCGCGCTGCATCTTCTTCTTGAGTGCGCGAAGCGCTTGATCGACGTTGTTGTCGCGGACTAGTACCTGCACGTTAATCCCGTTCCTTTGGTTTCGAGTAATCGCCTCATGAAGTCAGGTCAACGAGGCAAAAAAATAGGTTCGCTGAGCCAGAAGGCCCTACGATTGAAAAGAGCGGATACCAGATCGATCCGTTAAAGTCCAGACACGAGTTGCGACGGGTGGTGAATTTTGCTGGAAAGGCCGTGCTTTTCCGGGAAAGCCCACTCTCTGGTCACAGCGGCGCCATACGCCTCGTGTCTGGTGCGGTCCGTCGGAGTGATGGGATCGTGCGATCGGACAATCAATTTGCGGCATGTCGCAACTCGTGCGACTCGCGCCGTATCGCGTCGCAAAAGAAACGTTGCGGAAGTTCGGGATTTGCGATTTCTAGCGTCGACCAAGGAAATTCACCGGCCTTTCGGCGGGACCTACGGAGTGTGAAGGCGGATGCGCAAATATTCGGTTTTTACTGTCGCTCGCGAAGCGATGCGCGGCCACAGGGGATGGGAGGCGCAGTGGACCTCTCCCGAGCCGCGCAAGGAATATGATGTCATCATCATCGGCGCCGGCGGCCATGGGCTCGGCACCGCCTATTACCTCGCCAAGGAGCACGGCATCACCAATATCGCCGTACTGGAAAAGGGTTGGCTCGGCGGCGGCAATACCGGCCGCAACACCACCATCATCCGCTCCAACTATCTCTATGATGAAAGCGCCGGGATCTACGACCATGCGCTGAAGCTCTGGGACGGCCTGAGCCAGGACCTGAACTACAACGTCATGTATTCGGCGCGCGGCGTGATGATGCTGTCGCACAACATTCATGACCAGCAGGTGTTCAAGCGCCATATCCATGCCAACCGGTTGAATGGCATCGACAATGAATGGCTGACGCCGGAACAGGCCAGGGAGTTCTGTCCGCCGCTCGATATTTCCCGAACCGCCCGCTACCCGATCAACGGTGCAGCCCTGCAGCGCCGCGGAGGTACGGCCCGTCACGATGCCGTCGCCTGGGGTTATGCCCGCGCTGCCGCCGATCGTGGGGTCCACGTCATCCAGAACTGCGAGGTCACCGGCCTTCGCCGCAACGCCAACGGCTCGATCGCCGGGGTTGAGACCAACCGCGGTTACATCGGCGCGAAGAAGGTCGGGGTCGTCGCCGCCGGCCATACTTCGGTGCTGATGGAAATGGCCGATGTGCGCATGCCGCTCGTCAGCTATCCGCTGCAGGCGCTGGTGTCGGAACCGGTCAAGCCAATCTTCCCCTGCGTCGTCATGTCGAACACGGTGCACGCCTATATCTCGCAGTCCGACAAGGGCGAACTCGTCATCGGCGCGGGCACTGACCAGTATTCGTCTTATTCGCAGACCGGCGGCCTGCAGATCATCACCCATACGCTGGATGCGATCTGCGAGCTCTTCCCGATCTTCCGCCGCATGAAGATGATGCGCTCCTGGGGCGGCATCGTCGACGTGACGCCGGACCGCTCTCCGATCCTCGCAAAGACCCCGGTGCCCGGCCTCTACGTCAACTGCGGCTGGGGCACCGGCGGCTTCAAGGCAACGCCGGGCTCGGCCAATGTCTTTGCCCACACCATCGCCAACGACGCGCCGCACAAGATCAACGCGCCGTTCACGCTGGAACGCTTCCGCACCGGCCGCCTGATCGACGAAGCGGCAGCCGCCGCCGTTGCGCACTAAGGGGAAAACACCATGCTTCTGATCTATTGCCCCTATTGCGAGGAAGAGCGCTCCGAGCTCGAATTCCGCCAGGCAGGCGACGCCCATATCGCCCGGCCGACCAACATGACCGAGATGACCGACGAGGAATTCGAGGCGTTCTTCTTCCTGCGCGACAACGTCAAGGGCCTGACCTACGAGCGCTGGCGGCATCTGAACGGCTGCGGCCGTTTCTTCAACGCCGCCCGCGACACGGTCAGCGACAAGTTCGTGACGACCTACAAGGCCGGCCTGCCGAAGCCTGATATCAGCACGCTGCGCCCGGCGACGGAAGCGATAGTCGAAACCTACGAAGCCACGGAGTCCGACGCGAAATGAGCGGCGCCAATCGTATCCCCGGTGCAGGCCGTCTCACCCCTGCAAAGACTGCGCGTTTCTCCTTCGACGGCAAGAGCTACGCGGCGCTCGAAGGCGACACGGTCGCCTCGGCCCTTCTCGCCAACGGCGTCCATCTCGTCGGCCGGTCCTTCAAGTATCACCGCCCGCGCGGCATCGTCTCGGCCGGCGCCGAGGAGCCGAATGCCCTGATCGGCGTCGAACGCGATGCCGCCCGCAAGCAGCCGAACGTGCGCGCCACGGTGCAGGACGTGTTCGACGGCATGAAGGTGATCTCGCAGAACCGCTGGCCGTCGCTCGCCTTCGATGTCGGCGCGGTCAGCAACCTGTTGTCGCCCTTCCTCGCCGCCGGGTTCTACTACAAGACCTTCATGTGGCCGAAGCAGGCCTGGAAGCATGTCTACGAGCCGCAGATCCGCGCCGCTGCCGGTCTCGGCGTCTCGCCGACCGAGGACGACACCGACCACTATTCCAGCCGCTATGCCCATTGTGACGTGCTGGTGATCGGCGCCGGCGTTGCCGGTCTCTCGGCCGCACTTGCCGCAGCCAAGACCGGTGCACGCGTCATCATCTGCGACGAACAGGCGGAAGTCGGTGGTGCGTTGCATTTCGACAAGAGTGTCACCGTCAACGGGCTCGAGGGCTTCACCTGGGCTCAGGCGACCGCGGCCGATCTGGCGCAGATGGAGAACGTCACCGTTCTGCCGCGCACGACCGCCTTCGGTTACTATGCCCAGAATTTCGTGGCCCTGAGCGAACGGGTCACCGAGCATCTGGCAAAGCCGGACCGCAAGCTGCCGCGCGAGCGGCTCTGGCAGGTTCGTGCGAAACGCGTCATCATCGCCACCGGTGCCATCGAGCGCCACATGGTGTTCGCCAACAACGACCGCCCCGGCATCATGCTGGCCTCTGCCGCCCGTACCTTCCTCAATCACTTCGGCGTCGCCGTCGGCAAGAAGATCGGCGTCTATACCGCAAACGACAGCGCCTACGAAGCCGCATTCGACCTGAAGCGCGCCGGCATCACCGTCGCTGCCATCGTTGACAGTCGCGAGAAGCCGGGCGAGGCAGTTCTGGCCGAGGCGCGCAAACTCGGGATCGAGGTTCTGGCAGGCCACGCCGTGGTCGATACTGCCGGCAAGCTGCGCGTTGCCTCGATGTCCGTTGCCCGCAACGGCGGCGGACGTGCCCGTTCGATCGCCATCGATGCGCTTCTGGTCTCGGCCGGCTGGACGCCTTCCGTCCACATGTTCTCGCAATCGCGCGGCAAGGTCGCCTACGACTTCGAAAGCCAGCGCTTCCTGCCCGGCACCTACGCGCAGGATTGTCTTTCCGTCGGCGCCTGCAACGGCACCAACGACCTGCAGGCAACCATCGAGGAATCGCTGGCAGCCGGCGAGCTGATGTCGAATGCGTCAGGCTTTACCGCCACGCAGAAGATCGAGATTCATGGCGGCAATGCCTTTGCCTGGACCGGCGGCATGGCCGGGGCGGCCGAAGGGGCCGGACCGGACACGACCGTCAAGGCCTTCATCGACTTCCAGAACGACGTCTGCGCCAAGGATATCCGCCTTGCCGTGCGCGAAGGCATGCACTCGATCGAGCATATCAAGCGCTTCACCACCAACGGCATGGCAACCGACCAGGGCAAGCTCTCCAACATCCATGGTCTGGCGATCGCTGCCGAAACGCTCGGCCGTGAGATCCCCAAGGTCGGTCTCACCACCTTCCGTGCGCCCTACACGCCGGTGACTTTCGGCACCCTGATCAACCATTCGCGCGGCGAACTGTTCGATCCGACCCGCAAGACGCCAATGCATGCGCTTGAGGAGCAGATGGGCGCCGTCTTCGAGGATGTCGGCCAGTGGAAGCGCGCCTGGTACTATCCGCGCGCCGGTGAGGACATGCATCAGGCGGTCAACCGCGAATGCAAGACCGTGCGCGACGTCGCCGGCATCTTCGATGCCTCGACGCTCGGCAAGATCGAAGTGGTCGGTCCTGACGCGGCGCAGTTCCTGAACCTCATCTACACCAACAGCTGGGATACGCTGAAGCCCGGTCGTTGCCGCTACGGCATCATGCTGCGCGAAGATGGTTTCGTCTATGACGACGGCGTTGTCGGCCGCATGGCAGAGGACCGGTTCCATGTGACCACGACGACGGGCGGCGCTGCCCGCGTCATGAACCACATGGAAGACTATCTCCAGACCGAGTTTCCGCATCTCAACGTCTGGCTGACGTCTGCCACCGAGCAGTGGGCGGTCATCGCGGTTCAGGGACCGAAGGCGCGCGACATCATCGCGCCGCTGGTCGAAGGCATCGATCTGTCGAACGAAGCGTTCCCGCATATGAGCGTTCGCGAAGGCAAGATCTGCGGCGTGCCGACCCGGCTGTTCCGCATGTCGTTCACCGGCGAAACCGGCTTCGAAGTCAACGTCCCCGCCGATTTCGGCCCGGCCGTTTGGGCGGCGATCTGGGCTCAGGCAGAGCCGATGGGCGCTTGCGCCTACGGCACCGAGACTATGCACATCCTGCGCGCCGAAAAGGGCTACATCATCGTCGGTCAGGATACCGACGGCACGGTGACGCCGGACGATGCGTCGCTTGGCTGGGCAGTGGGCAAGAAAAAGCCGGACTTCGTCGGCATCCGCGGCTTGCGTCGTCCCGATCTGGTGGCGGATGGCCGCAAGCAGCTCGTCGGTCTCCTGACCAAGGATCCGAACGTGGTGCTGGAAGAGGGCGCGCAGATCGTTGTCGATCCGAACCAGGCTCTGCCGATGACGATGATCGGGCACGTCACCTCCGCCTACTGGTCGGAGAACTGCGGCCGTTCGATCGCGCTGGCGCTGGTTGCCGGCGGCAAGGCGAAGCTTGGGCAGACGCTTTACGTGCCGATGCCTGACAGGACGATCGCCGTCGAGGTGAGCGACATGGTGTTCTTTGACAAGGAAGGAGGCCGCATCAATGGCTGATCTGATTGGGGCTGATCTGGCAACCCGCACTCCGCCGCTCGCCGGCTTCCACGGCGGCTCCGGTGCTGCAAGTCTCTCTGCCGCGACCCCTGCCACCCGGCTGTCGCTGCGGGCGAAGCCGGACGCCGTTTCGGCGCTCTCCCTAGCGCTCGGCCTGTCGCTTCCCACGCGATCCAAGACTTCGGCTTCGGGGCACGGCCGCCACGCGCTGTGGCTCGGCCCCGACGAATGGCTCGTCATCGACGAGAACGGGGCCGACCTGACGACGGCGGTTGCGTCGAGCGGCGTGCTGCATTCGGCGACCGACATTTCCCACCGCAACACGGCCGTCATCGTCAAGGGCCGTGGCGCGGAGGTTGCGATCAATGGCGGTTGCCCGCAGGATCTGTCGCTGGCCGTCTTCCCGGTCGGCGCCTGCTCACGCACCGTTCTCGGCAAGGCGGAAATCGTGCTTCTGCGTACCGCCGAGGATACGTTCCGGGTCGAATGCTGGCGCTCGTTTGCGCCCTACGTTTCCGGGCTTCTGAATGAGGCTGCCGAGGACGCGGGCAACTGATCGACATGCCGGGCACATACGGGTTCCGGTTAGATTACGGTGACACGGCCTACACAGCGAGCCCCTCATCCGCCCTGTCGGGCACCTTCTCCCCGTAAACGGGGCGAAGGGACAAGCGGCGAACACTATTATCCCCTCTCCCCGCTTGCGGGGAGAGGGTTAGGGTGAGGGGCAGTGGCCACGATCGCCAAGCCTCAGCCTCAATGCAGGCCGGGCCAGCCGGTCCATTCCACCCAGCGGCCGTGAAAGTCGGCGCGGCCGAGCAGGTATTTTTCGCCTGATGGCCAGATTTGCAGGTTAAGCGCCGCGCTGTGTTTCTGATCGTCCGCCTCCATCTGCAGCCGCGCAAGCGGCGCACTCTGCGTTGCGCGCGCTCCGGCGGCAGCGATCAGCGCCTCGCCTCTTTCCTGCGATGATTTCGGCAGATATTGCCAGGCGATCGTGTGGTAGATCACATGAACCTGATCCTCGTGAACGGGCTGGAGCCGTTGCGCCAGCCAATCCACCGCATCCGCGCGCTCGACGATCTGGCGATTTGCGGCGGCGATCGCCAGGGCAACACGCGTGCGTTCCAGCCGCTCGGTCTGGTCTGCCCAGAGATAGGAGAGCAGTCGCATGGCGTCCTCCTCGCGCGCCGGATCCAGCGGGTTGAGGTCGCAGCCGGCGCGGCTGGCAACATGAACCAGGACGTCCGGCGGCATGCAGCCTTTCCACTCCGGCGCAATAAAGACTGCTGAGTCCCGCAAGGCCCAAGGCATGTCGCCCAACCGGTAGGCGTAGCGGTCCCAATACAAATTGAGGCCGGCGCTGGCGCCGACTTCCGACAGCACCAGCGGTTTGCGAAACCGGCTGGAGATCGTCAGGAAACCGGGGAGCAGGGCTGCGGAGCGGCGCACCTCGTTTGTCTGTGGCGCCGATTTCAGGCGATCGATGATAAAGGGCGCATGCGTGCGGCAGGCGTTTTCAACAGCGTTCCAGAGATCGTCCGGCGCCGCGGCATTCGGCGGATAGACGGCCGCGAGCTGCGGGTCGGCGCTGGCCAGCACCAGAGCATGCAAGGCGCCGGCGAGGCGAAGCGGCACGGAATCGCCGTAGGGCGAGGGATCGCCAGGCCACGTGAGGATCTTCTCGCCGACTGGATGGGCGACAGTCAGCCGCTCGGCGGCGAGCGTGCATAGGCTTGCGGTGAAGGGCGAGCCGAGACCCCGGCAGGAACTTGCCTGCTTGACGAAAGCGAGACGGACGGTCTGCTCTGTCGCCTGGGCGTCAGGCATCATCCGGCCGGTCCTTTGGGTCGAACTGGATGATGGTCAGCCAATTGGCGGTCAGCGCCGGTTTGCGTTCGCCCTCGATGTCGACGGTGACGTCGTAGGTGACCATCAGCATGCCGGCGCCGCGAAAACGGGCTTCCGCCATGGTGAAACGGCCGCGCACCTTGGCGCCGCACTTCACCGGCGTCATGAAGCGCACCTTGTCGAAGCCGTAATTAATGCCCATGGTCTGCTCGCGCACCTTAGGCAGGCAATTGTAATTCATCGCCGACAAGAGCGAGAGCGACAGGAACCCGTGCGCGATCGTGCCGCCGAAGGACGTTTCGGCTGCCGCCCGCATCGGGTCGGTGTGGATGAACTGGTGGTCGTCGGTGGCATCGGCAAAACCGTCGATGATCTTCTGCGTTACCGTGATCCAGTCGGAGATCCCGATCTCCTTGCCGACCAGATCCTTGACGTCAGACAGCGAAATTTCTTGCGGCATTCTCTTTCCCGTTCAAAAACATCCCCCCTTGTTCCTCTATATGCCGCCTGTATGAAAAACAGCAATCACGCGGGCAGTCCAGGCTCATAAAATTTCAACGTGGAAACCGACGCTTCGCGCCGCGATCATGCCGAGACCGGCGCCGGCCGAAGGCAGAAGACTTTGCCACCAAGCGCCTTGCCGTGTCGGCAGCTGGAAGGGATGCGGCGCGTGGCTGCGGTTGATCACGACGGCAAGGCGGGTGCGCCGGTTCTGTGCGGCGTCGCCGGTGACAAGCACCATCATCAGATTGTCGGTAGCGGGGCTTTCCCAGTCCGTGATGGTCATGGGCTGACCGTCGAGCCGTAGCCACTCGACATCGCCGTTTCCGGTGAAGAACTTTGTCTCGCGGAAGACGTCGAAGCGCGAGCGGATTTGCGATAGCGCTGCGGTGTGGGCGATGAGTTCCTCGTCCAGCGCGGTCCAGTCGACCCAGGTGATTGCGTTGTCCTGGCAATAGGCATTGTTGTTGCCGCGCTGGCTGCGTCCTGCCTCGTCGCCCGCCGTCAGCATGATGGTGCCGCGGGTGGCAAACAGCGTCGAGAGCAACCCCATGACGTCGCGGCGGCGGAAGGACACAACCTCCGGATCATCTGTCGGACCCTCGGCGCCGTTGTTCCAGGAGTGGTTTTCGTTGTGGCCGTCGCGATTGTGCTCGCCGTTCGCCTCGTTGTGCTTGCCGGCATAGGAGACGAGATCCATCAGCGTGAAGCCGTCATGGGCGGCGATGAAGTTGATGCTGCGCGTTTCGGTGCCGCCATTGCGCGAGAAGACGTTCGAGGAGCCGGCAAGCGCCGTCGCCAGATCGCCGATGATGTGACGGTCGCCGCGCCAGGTGCGGCGCAGGTCGTCGCGGGCGCGGTCGTTCCACTCGAGGAAAGGGGGCGGGAAATTTCCGAGCTGATAGCCGCCGGGGCCGATGTCCCACGGTTCGGCGATCAGCACGCGGTCCTTGAGGACCGGATCGGCCAGCATTTCCGTCAGGAGCGCGGCGTCGCTGCGGAAACCATTCATGTCGCGGCCGAGAATCGAGCCGAGGTCGAACCGGAAGCCGTCAATGCCAGCTGAGCGGACGAAGTGGCGCAGGCTGTCGAGGATCAGGCGGCGCACCACGGGGTGGTCACAGGCAATGGTATTGCCGCAGCCGGTGTCGTTGACCAACTCGCGGGGCTCGCCGTGTTCGCCGGGTGCGGCATGGCGGTAATAGGTGTGGTTGTCGAGGCCGCGCATGGAGAGCGTCGCGCCCAGCCGGTCGCTTTCGCCGGAATGGTTGAAGACGAGGTCGAGGATAACGCCGATACCTTCCGCATGCAGGACTGCCACGGTGTCCCGAAGCTCCACCATGCCGCCGGGCACCAGGCGCGGATCGAGCGCCATGAAGGCGATCGGATTGTAGCCCCAGCCGTTGGTAAGACCCAGCGGCGGCAGATGGCGCTCGTCGATCCAGGCGGTGATCGGCATGAGTTCGACGGCCGAGACGCCGATGCGTTTCAGGTGCGCAACGATGGACGGATGCGCCAGCGCGCCGACGGTGCCGCGCAGGTTTTCGGGGATATCCGGGTGCAGCATGGTGAAGGGACGCACCGCGACTTCGTAGACGAGGCCGCCGGGCTGGAAGAGCGGCGCAGCTATCCGGGCCGTCGTCGGTTGCGTTACGATTGCCCTTGGCACGAGATCGGCGGTGTCATCGCCGAAGACCGAGAGGCGCGGCTCGTAGTGAAAGGGGCGGTCGAGTTCTTGGGCATAGGGATCGACGAGCAGCTTTGCGGGGTCGAACCAGAGGCCTTTGTCCGGCGCATAGGCTCCCCAGGCGCGGAAGCCGTAGCGCGCACCGGCGGCTGCGTCGGCTACGGTCAGGCTGTGAACGCCGTCCTCGTTGCGTTGCATCGGCAGGCGGCGCAACTCATTGTCTCCCCTTGCACCGAAAAGGCAGAGTTCTATGCCGGCAGCGGAGGCGGAATGGACTGCAAAGGTCGTGCCGTTATCTCCGATCGTGGCGCCGAGGGGCGAGGGGGCGGACAGGTTCGGCATCGGGGTCACCTTGGGATTTCTGGCAGGGGAACGAAGATTGCATATCAGCTTGGTTTGACAGCGATTTGTCCCTGCTTTGGTGTGCGTTGCAAGCGGATTGTTTTCACCATTCCCTTGTGGAGTATTCCTCTTCTCCCCAGCGGGGAGAAGTGCCGAGCGTAGCGAGGCGATGAGGGGTGGTTCGGCAAATTCTGCGTTTGTGGCACCCCCTCATCCGCCCTTCGGGCACCTTCTCCCCGCTGGGGAGAAGAGGGAGTGGGTCGCAACGCCTTCGTCCACGTCCGGAAAATCCGTCGTGTTCTGCGCATCGTTACTTGGCCGGGGCGCTGAAAAGTGCCGAGACTAAGGTAATGTATATGACGCCTTCCAGCGCCCCGTTCGATGGTCGTCGGCGGGCAACTCCGGCTCCTCTGAGGTCGGCATTGGCGCCGACCCTGTGTACCGCACAGGCACGCCCGCAGCGCCGTACAGTCTGCGGAGGGGAACCATTTTCTGAACGCCCACCGGATGAAGGCTCACGTCCTTCCCGCACCCGGCACCGGTCCCGCCTCGCCGCAACGCCTCGCGGGGTAGCCGATGACCGAACGGGATGATGATGGCACAGGTTTCTAGGGCGGGGATGAGCGGGGATACGCGGGGACCTTTTTCACGGCGCGACAAAGGGCAGGAAGTTGTTGAGTTGACTTCCGTCGTTCCTGTGCTCGCCACAGGGGTCCTGCTGCGCCGCCCCCGGCGCGAAAGACGGATTGAACAGATGCTCCACAGTTGGTTCCCCTTGCCGTGCAGACGCACGGCGGTTGAATCCCGGAACAGTCCGGGATGACCGACGAGGGCACGCGGACAAATCGTTCGCCGCAATGATGACGCGTCCCCTTTCATGGCGGCTACACCAGCCGAGACGATACATTAGGCGATTACGCGGAAGCGGGGGCTGCCTTCGTTTCGCGCAAAGCTTTCAGGACCTCCCTGAGACCGCGCGTGAGGTGCTTGTCGCGGCGAATGACGATGCCCAGGCGGCGCGCGAGCTTCGGGCGCACCGGGCGGGCCTCGAGGAAATCCGTGCGATCCCGTTTCAGGGACAGTCCGGGCAGGATCGACCATCCGAGCCCGGCCGCGACTAGTTCCTTGATCGCCTCGACGCTGCCGAATTCCATGGCGGGCTTCAGCCGCACGCCGCCGGCGGACATCCATTCCTCGATGCTCCGACGCGTATTGCCGCCTTCGTAGACAAGGAGCGTCTTTTCGCTCATGAATGCCGCATCCGGTCCCGCTGCAGGCATCTCGGCCCCTTTCGGCGCGACCGCCATAAGCTCGTCCTCGTAGAACGCCTCGACCTCGAGCGATCGTCCCGACGCCGGCATCGTTACCACCGCAAGATCGAGCGAATTCGCCTCCAGATCGCGCAGGATGTCGTCGGCATTTCCGATGCGGACCGTGATGTCCAGCCCCGGCATCTTGGCCTTGGCCTTTGAGATGGCCAGCGGCAGGAGGTGGATGAAGGCCGTGGCGCCGCTTCCGATGCGAACGCGTCCGGCGATGCCGCTCCTGTGCGGTACCATCGACTCTTCCGCGCCGGCCAGTTCCTGGATGATTCTCCTCGCGTGGGTGAGAAGCTCAAGGCCGGCCGGAGTCGGCTGCGCGCGCCTGCCGACACGCTCGATCAAACGAACGCCAAGCCGCTGTTCCAGAAGCTTTATCTGCAGGCTCACGGCGGGCTGTGTGAGCGCGGCCCTTTCGGCGGCGGCGGTGAAGCTTCCGAGCTCGGCCACATGAACGAAGGACTGAAGCTGGTCGAAGTTCACCAAAGAAATCCTTATGATATGAATAAAGAGCATAAGCTTCTTTAAGGATCAAATCCAGTGCATCGTGAGGAGGACGAAACGGAGATCGACCGAGATGATCATAACCATACACTACGGAACGCTGGCGCCGGATCGCGTCCGGTCACACGAGATATCGATGCAAAGCCGAGGGTTGGCTTTTCCGTCGCTCGCAGCTCGCTACTTCGAGAAGCGCAGGAGCCGGGTTGTGCTGTCGCAACTCAGTGACGAGCAACTTCGGGATATCGGCGTGGCGCGCTCAGAAGCCAGAAGCGAGGTTTCAAAGTCGTGGTTCTGGTGGTGAGCTTGTGGGCAGGGGTTGCGGATGCGCGCGTTGTTCCGATGTTTTCGCCGCCATCCGGAGGATATTCGGATCGCGATTCATGCGGAGGTGGCGTGTCCCGGGACCGGCGGCAATTTGGGGGCATCCAGCCCTTCGAAGGGGTCGCGCCAGGCGTCAATTGCTTCGAGCTGACGATACCAGCGACCGACAGACGGATAATCCTCGAGCGGCAATCCGGCGACATCGTTGAAGGGCAGAAAAGCCGCCATGCGGAAGTCGGCGTAGGAAACCGAACTTCCGACCAGCCATCCTCCCTCGGAAAGCTCGGCCTCAAGGATTGCCGCGGCCGTGCGAAAACGGCTGAGCCCCGCCTCGACCCGGCCCTGATCAATCGGGCCGAGCCTGTAGCGCTGTTTGGTTCCGCGTTCGAAATGGACCATGTCGCAAGCTCTTGCGAAGTTCTCCTTGCCCCAACTGAGCCATCGGATCATTTCGGGCTGGTCGTCGCCGGTGCGCCAGAAATCGGAATGCGCGTCGCGCGAAAGCCGGCAGGCTATGGCGTCGGCTTCCCAGAGGCTTTTTCCTGAGCCTGTCAGTATCGGCAGTGAAAGGTTTGGATTGAGCGGCCGATATCGCTCAGCCTGTCCCGGAGCGAAGGGCGAGGCATATTCAAACTCGACATCCGCGTCGAGATAGCGTGCCACGGCGACCGCGAGGCGAGGATTGGGATTGCGGCTGAAGAACAGTTTCATTCCATACCCTTCCTTGAATAGTGCCGGTTCGCCTTCGCACGGGCACGAATATCGTTTGGCCCGTGCGCTGTCAGGATGTCGGCCAAAGGGCACCAGAGGGGCGTCACCGTCCGCAACAGGACGCTTTGCACCCTGCCATCTAAGGCGAGCGGACGACTGCGAAGCTGCGGTTTCGTCCCCTCCGTCCCTGTGCTGTCGCTTACGTAATGACCGTCGGTTCCGTCCGGCCCGTCCGCGCCTTGATGCCGGCGATCTCGTCGGCAACGGCGATCAGGTCGGCGAGTGCTTCCTGGGTGTCGAAGTCGTGGCGGGAAGCGTCGGGCTCGTAGCGTTCGATGTAGACGCGCAACGTGGCGCCGGAGGTGCCGGTGCCGGAGAGGCGAAAGACGACGCGGGAGCCACCTTCGAACAGGATGCGGATGCCCTGGTTGCTGCTCACCGATTTGTCGACCGGATCGTTGTAGGAGAAGTCGTCGGCGGTCGCGACCTTGAGCTTGCCGAAGGTCTTGCCGGGCAGGGTGGGGAGCTGGTCGCGCAGTGCGCTCACCAGGCGGTTTGCGGCGTCAGTATCGACTTCTTCGTAGTCATGACGCGAATAGTAATTGCGGCCGTAGGTGGTCCAGTGCTGGCGGGCGATCTCGGCGACGCTTTCCATGCGCACGGCAAGGATGTTGAGCCAGAGCAGCACCGCCCAGAGCCCGTCCTTCTCGCGCACATGATTGGAGCCGGTGCCGGCGCTCTCCTCGCCGCAGATGGTGACCATGCCGGCATCCATCAGGTTGCCGAAGAACTTCCAGCCGGTCGGCGTCTCGTAGATGCCGATGCCGAGCTTTTTTGCGACGCGGTCGGCCGCAGCACTGGTCGGCATGGAACGGGCGATGCCGGCGAGCCCCTTCGAATAGCCAGGGGCAAGGGTGGCATTGGCGGCAAGGATGGCGAGGCTGTCAGAAGGGGTGATGAAGATGCCCTTGCCGATGATCAGGTTGCGGTCGCCGTCGCCGTCGGAGGCGGCGCCGAAGTCAGGGGCGTCCTCGCCCATCATCTCCTCATAGAGGGCGCGGGCGTGGACGAGGTTCGGATCGGGATGATGGCCGCCGAAATCGGGCAGCGGGATGAAGTTGAGTACAGAACCCTTGGCAGCGCCGAGGCGATTTTCGAGGATTTCCTTGGCGTAGGGACCGGTGACGGCGCTCATGGCATCGAAGACGATGCGGAAGCCGCTTGACAGCAGACGGCGGATCGCCGGGAAGTCGAACAGCTTTTCCATCAGTTCGGCATAGTCGGCGACTGGGTTGATCACCACAACCTCCATGCCGTCCACGTCCTGGCTGCCTTCGATGTCGAGATTGACGTCCGGAACGTCGGCGATCTTGTACTGGTCGATCGTCTTCGTGCGGGCATAGATGGCGTCGGTGACCTTTTCCGGGGCCGGACCGCCATTGCCGATATTGTACTTGATGCCGAAATCCTCGGTCGGGCCGCCGGGATTGTGGCTAGCAGACAAGACGATGCCGCCGAAGGCCTTGTATTTGCGGATGACGTTGGAGGCGGCGGGTGTCGACAGGATGCCGCCGCGGCCGACGAGCACGCGGCCGAAGCCGTTGGCGGCCGCCATCTTGATGGCGATCTGGATGGCCTCGCGGTTGTAGTAGCGGCCGTCGCCGCCGATCACCAGCGTGTCGCCACTGAATCCTTCGAGGCTGTCGAAGATCGACTGGATGAAATTCTCTGCATAGTTCTTCTGCTGGAAGACTGGCACCTTCTTGCGCAGGCCGGAGGTTCCGGGCTTCTGGTCCAGATAGGGCGTGGTTTGTACGGTTATGGTCATAGGGGCTTAGCCTTTCGCAAGAAGACTGGAATAAAGATCGGCATAACGATGCGCGCTCATATCCCAGGAGACGTCTGTTTTCATGCCTTGGACCTGCAGGCGGGCCCAGACTTTCGGTTGCCGGTAGGCGACGAAGGCGCGCCGAAGCGCCTGGCGCAAGCTCGCAGCAGAAACGGGCGAGAATTGGAAACCGGTGGCGACCTTGGCAGCAAGGGCGGCCTCGTTGGCGTCGATGATCGTATCGGCAAGGCCGCCGGTATGGGCGACGATCGGGACGCAGCCGTAGCGCAACCCGTAGAGCTGCGTGAGGCCACAGGGCTCGAAGCGTGACGGAATGAGGATGGCGTCGGCGCCGGCCTGCATCAGATGCGACAGCGGCTCGTTATAGCCGGTGACCATGCCCATACGGCCGGGATGGCGCGCGGCGGCGGTCAGGAAGTCGCTCTCGAGGGCGGGATCACCGGATCCGAGCACGGCGAGCTTGCCGCCATTGTCGACGATGTCGTCGATCACGTCGGCGAGCACGTCCATGCCCTTCTGCCAGGTGAGTCGGCTGACGACGCAGAAGATTGGGCCGGGTGCGTTGTCGAAGCCGAAATGCTCCGACAGGGCCTTGCGGTTGCCCTCGCGCTTTTTCAGTGACGTCGGGCCGTAGTTTTCGGCGATGTGCTTGTCGGTCTGCGGGTTCCAGACGTCGGTGTCGATCCCGTTGACGATGCCGCTGAGATGGGAAAGACGCGTCGCCAGGAGGCCCTCGAAGCCCATGCCGAACTCCGGCGTCAGGATTTCCTGGGCATAGGAGGGGCTGACGGTGGTGATGGCGTTTGCCGTCTGCAGGCCGCCCTTGAGGAAGCCGACATCCCCGAAATATTCGACGAAGTTGACGGAGAAGGCCTCCGGCGGCAGCGCAAGCTGAGGGAAGACCTGTGGTCCGAACTGGCCCTGGAAGGCGATGTTATGGATGGTGAGCACCACCGGCATGCCATGGGCCGGGCCGAAGCGCATATAGACCGGGGCCAGCGCCGCCTGCCAGTCGTGCACATGAACGAGTTCCGGCTTCCAGCTCGGTAGAAGTCCACCCGCAATCTCGGCGGCGGTCAGGGAAAGCGCTGCGAAACGGCGGAAATTGTCGGTGTAGTCAAGGCCTGCCCTGTCGACATAGGGGCCGCCGTCGCGATCGAACAGTTCCGGCGCGTCGAGCACGAGAAGGTCGAGGCCCTCGTGGTCGACGGCGAGGATGGAGGCGGGATAACCGAAGAGATTTTCGAAGCCGCCGATCTTTTGCGGTTTCTTGAGCTTGTGCATGACGATCGGATAGCCGGGCATCAGCGTGCGCATGCGCACACCGTGCGGCTTCAAGGCCGCCGGCAGGGCGCCCGCCACGTCGGCGAGACCCCCTGTCTTGATCAGCGGAAAGACTTCCGACGCGACGGAAAGAACCTCCATGCCTTTACATGCCCAGCTTGTCGATCATCGCCT
>UCOA01000238.1 GCA_900474095.1 Hyphomicrobiales bacterium
CCCGCCGGTCGCGGCGGGTTCACCGCCACAGCCATGTGCAGCGTCACGGACGAGCCGCCGACGCTTCTCGTCTGCATGAACAGCCGCTCGGCCCAAACCGCCCTCTTCGTCGAGAACCGCCGCTTCTGCGTCAATGTGCTGACCGGTGAGCACAGGGCCCTTGCCGGATCTTTCGCGGGCCAGCAAGCCGATATGGAGGCCCGCTATGCCGCTGCGGAGTGGATCAACCTTCGCTCCGGCAACCAGGCGCTTGCCGATGCGATTGTTTCCTTCGACTGCCGGCTAGTCGACGCGCGCCTCGTCGGCACCCACAATATCTTCATCGGCGAGGTCGTCGAAATCCGGACACGCAAGGATGGCCACGCGCTTCTCTATTTCGATCGCAACTACGTCCACGTGCCGACCCAGACGGGAAGTTTCGGCGGCTGAGGTGCGCTCGATGTCAGCCGCCCAGCCTGATATCGAGAGAAACCGGCGCGCGGAATTCCCAGCCCCTGAAAACCACTGGCCTGTCGTCGCGAAGGGCGATGTCGCGGGCATTCTCGATAAGATAGCGAAGCGCCACGGTGATCTGCTGGCGGGCAAACCAGCGGCCGGCGCAGAAATGATGGCCGAAGCCGAAAGCGGCGTGGGAGCCTTCGGAGCGGTGGATATCGAAGCGTCCGGGATCGGTGAAGCGGCTCTCGCAATGTGAGGCGGATGCAAGCACCGCCGCAACCGCCTGCCCGGCCGGGATCCTAACACCGCCAAGATCGACGTCCTGCGTCGTCTGCCGCGTCTGGGTGCCGATCGGGGTGACCCAGCGCAGGCCTTCGTCGACGGCGCGTGGTAACAAATTGGCGATGTCCGCCTTCACCTCCACGAACTGTTCGGCATTCTGCAGAAGCCCGGCCATGATCGAGCCTGCTCCGTGCCCGGGCTCCTGCATGCCGCCGAGGAGAAGGACCTTGAACGTCGGCAGCAGGAATTCAAACGCGCGCGTCTCGCCTTCGGGCATGCCGTCGTGCAGCATATGAGACAGTGCAGAATCGTCCGGCTCTGTGATCAGACGCGCCATGATCGGCTCCACGGCCCTACTGATCTCGGCGCTGACGGCATCGGCAATCTCCTGACGGTCCGGGTCGCATTCGAAATTGATAGCCCCTTGCGCCAATCCGGAGAACCAGCGCCGCAGGGTTTCGAGGTCCACGTCCTGCAGACCGAGCGAGCGGGTGAGACTGAGAATTGAGATCGGTTCAAAATAGTCTGCCATCAGATTGCCGCCCCCGCCTTCGCGCAGGCGCGACAGGCAATCCTGCGCGATGGGAAGCACGAGGTCGTCCATATAGGTGGCCACCCGCTTCGGGTGATATTTTGGATCGACACCGCTGCGCAGGTTCTTGTGAACGGGTCCGTCAGTCGTGAGGATCGTCGGCTTCCCCCAGGTCCGGTCGAGGGGCGAACTCGCGACTTCGGCCGTGAACAGCTCAGGGCTTTTGGAGACCAGTTCGACATCCTTGAACCGCGTCACGAACCAGAGGTTTACCGCAGGAACATAGGCGACCGGGGCCTCCCGGCGCAGCCGCTCGTAGATGGGATAAGGGTCAATCTCCAGCGCCTCGACCGTGATCTCCTTTGCGAATGTCATGCCTCCCTCCCTCCCTCGAATACCTGCCGCGCGAAGTCCTAGAGCTGGATCCACGCCGTCTTGAGATTGTGGTATTTGTCCATCGCATGCAGCGACTTATCGTGGCCGTTGCCGGACTGGCGGATGCCGCCTAGCGGCACGGTGTTGTCGGCACCGCCATAGGTGTTGACGTGGACGACTCCGGCCTTGATCCCTCGCACCATGTGATGGGCGCGCGACAGGTTGCCGGTCCACACGGCCGAGGCGAGGCCGTACGGCGTGGCATTGGCAATGCTGACTGCCTCCGCCTCGTCATCGAACGGAATGATGGAGAGGATCGGGCCGAAGACCTCTTCTTTCGCCAGCGTCATCTCCGGCGTCACGTCGAAGACGGTCGGTTGCATGTAGAAGCCGCCGGTTTCTTCCAGAATGCGCCCACCGCCGGTTCTCAGTCTTGCACCTTCGGCCAGCCCCTGGGCTGTGAAGCCAAGATCCTTCTCAAGCTGGATCTCGCTGGAGATGGCTCCGGATTCTGTCGAAAGCAATAGCGGATCGCCAACCTTTATCTTCGCGGCAATCGCGGAAATCCGTTCTGCGAAGGCTTCGTGGATCGACCGCTCGACCAGGAGCCTCGACCCGGCAACGCAAACCTGCCCCGAGTTTCTGAAGATGCCGAACGCCGAAACCTTGGCGGCCTGTTCGAGATCCGGAGCATCGGCGAAGACGATATTGGGCGATTTGCCGCCAAGTTC
>UCOA01000072.1 GCA_900474095.1 Hyphomicrobiales bacterium
ACTTGCGCTCCTCCTTTCGACCGGTTTTCGAGGAAAGAAATATGATCAGGCTGGCCGCTTTTCAAGAAGTCAGAAGCCCGCCACCACGGTATAACAACCGGCTTCCGTGCCGCCCCGCCGTGGCAAAGCAGATTGCTACTCTCCACCGTTTGGGCTGCTTGTTTTCGCGTCAGAGAGATCCCCAGATATACGGCGACGCGCAATAATTCATCATCAATAGCTAATGCACATTTTTTAAGCGCACCGCAAATATGATATTTGTCTCGTAAATTCAAGCATATATGGATCTGGTACAAAACTGGCACGACGTTTGCTTTTCATTATTTGCTTCGATCAACGGCGATTTGAAGCGAGCGAGGGCGTTGATAGCGCCTGCCAAAGACACCGACGTCGCAAGGCCTTTGCCTCCCAAGGGGTTCCTCCCGACCCCAGGAGCGCAATGTCCAAGCGGCGTTTTTTTGTCGGTTTTCGACCGGCCAACATATTGAGGGAACGCGCGCATGACCAAGACTTCGATCGGCGGACTAACCCGCCGCAGCCTGCTGAAGACCACCGCGACGGCCGCCATGGTCGGTGCCGCGAAGACGCTATTTCCCTCCGGTGCTTTCGCCCAGGGCGCCGGACCGGAAACTGCGAGGGCCGTTCTCGGCTTCATCGCCCTTACCGATTCCGCCCCGCTCGTCATCGCCAAGGAAAAGGGCTTTTTTGACAAGCACGGCATGACCGAAGTGGAGGTGGTGAAGCAGGCCTCCTGGGGCACCACGCGCGACAATCTGGTCCTCGGCTCGGCGGGCGCCGGTATCGATGGCGCCCATATTCTGACCCCAATGCCCTACCTCATCTCGACCGGCAAGGTGACCCAGAACAACCAGCCGCTGCCGATGGCGATCCTCACCCGCCTCAATCTCGATGCCCAGGCGATCTCGGTTGGCGCAGCCTACGCCGATCTGAAGGTCGGCCTGGATGCCTCGGTCCTCAAGGATGCTTTCGCCAAAAAGAAAGCGGGCGGTGCGGCTGCCAAGGTCGCCATGACCTTCCCCGGCGGTACGCACGACCTCTGGATTCGCTACTGGCTCGCCGCCGCCGGCATCGATCCCGACAAGGATGTGGAGACGATCGTCGTCCCGCCGCCGCAGATGGTGGCCAACATGAAGGTCGGCACTATGGACTGTTTCTGTGTCGGCGAGCCATGGAACGCACAGCTCGTCAACCAGAAGATCGGATATACCGCCGTCAACACCGCCGAGATATGGGCCAAGCACCCGGAGAAATCCTTCGCGATGCGCGCCGACTGGGTCGAGAAGAACCCACGTGCTGCCAAGGCGCTCGTGATGGCGGTCGAAGAAGCCGCGCAGTGGTGCGACGATATGGCGAACAAGGACGAACTCGCCAAGATCGTCGGCAAGCGCAGCTGGTTCAATGTGCCTCCCAAGGACATCATCGGCCGGCTGAAGGGCGAATACGACTACGGCAACGGCAAGGTCATTGAGAACAGCCCGCATCTCATGAAGTTCTGGGGTGATCACGCCTCCTACCCATTCCAGAGCCATGATGCCTGGTTCCTTACTGAGAACATCCGCTGGGGCAAGCTTGCACCGGACACCGACATCAAGGGCCTCATCGCCAAGGTCAATCGTGAGGACATCTGGCGCGAGGCGGCCAAGGATCTCGGCATCGCCGACATCCCTGCCTCCACCTCGCGCGGTCCGGAGACCTTCTTCGACGGCAAGGTCTTCGACCCCGCCAATCCTGAAGCGTACCTGAAGAGCCTGGCAATCAGCCGCATCGCCTGAGCCGCAGCGGCAGCCGGGTGTGAAACCCGGCTGCCCTGGACCAGAAACCGTAGGAGAACGGCATGTCCGTCACCAATCTCAAGCTCAAATGGCAGGCGACGCCGCAGTCGTCGGCTCAGGTCATCGCTCTCCGGCACACGGCGAGCACCAGCATCGACCGCCGCCTGACGCGCTTTGCCGGTCAGATTGTCACGAACCTCCTTCCGTTGCTCGTGACGCTGATGGTCTTGGTCCTCGCCTGGCAGATCATCTGTTCGTCGCCGGAGTCGAGCCTGCCCTCCCCAACGCGGGTGCTTGAGGAGAGTTGGGAGCTGATCGCGCATCCCTTCTATACCGGCCAAGGTGTCGACCAGGGTCTCTTCTGGCACGTCTTCGCCAGCCTGAAGCGCGTCGCGCTCGGTTACACCCTGGCGGCCGCGGTGGGCGTGGCGCTTGGCACGCTCGTCGGCCAGAGCGCGCTCGCCATGCGAGGCCTCGACCCAATCTTCCAGGTCCTGCGAACCGTGCCGCCACTCGCCTGGCTGCCGCTTTCGCTGGCCGCCTTCCAGGACGGCAATCCCTCGGCAATCTTCGTCATCTTCATCACGGCGATCTGGCCAATCATCATCAGCACCGCGGTCGGCATCCGCAACATTCCGCAAGACTATCAGAACGTCGCCAAGGTGCTGCGACTGAACGGCTTCGAATATTTCGGCATGATCATGCTGCCCGCCGCTGCCCCCTACATCTTCACAGGCCTGAGGATCGGCATTGGCCTCTCCTGGCTCGCGATCGTCGCTGCCGAGATGCTGATCGGCGGCGTCGGCATCGGTTTCTTCATCTGGGACGCCTGGAACTCGTCGCTGATCAGCGACATCATCGTGGCGCTTATCTATGTCGGCATCGTCGGCTTCTTCCTTGACCGCATAATCGCGCTCATCGGCCGCGCCGTTACCCGCGGCACGGCAAGCGCCTGAAGATAAAGGAGACGTTTCATGCCTAAGAGCTATCTCTCGCTTGAACTCATCGACAAGACCTTCGAACGTGGCGGCACCCGCACCGAGGTGCTGAAGCAAGTTTCGCTTACAGTCGACAAAGGCGAGTTCATTTCGATCATCGGCCATTCCGGCTGCGGCAAGTCGACCTTGCTCAACATCGTGGCAGGATTGACGCAGGCGACTACCGGCGTGGTGCTCCTCGACGACAAGGTGGTCGACGAGCCGGGACCGGACCGGGCCGTCGTCTTCCAGAACCACTCGCTGCTGCCGTGGCTGACGGTCTACGAAAACGTCCGGCTAGCCGTCAACAAGGTGTTTTCCGCAACGCGCAACAAGCGTGAACGCCATGACTGGACCATGCGCAACCTTGAGCTTGTGCAGATGGCGCATGCCGCCGACAAGCGCCCCTCCGAGATCTCCGGCGGCATGAAGCAGCGTGTCGGCATCGCCCGGGCGCTTGCTATGGAACCGAAGCTGTTGCTTCTCGACGAACCCTTCGGGGCGCTCGACGCGTTGACCCGCGCGCATCTGCAGGACCAGGTCATGCAGATCCACGCGACGCTTGGAAACACCGTCCTGATGATCACGCATGATGTCGACGAAGCGGTCCTGCTTTCCGACCGTATCGTCATGATGACCAACGGACCATCTGCAGGGATCGGCGAAATCCTCGATGTGCCGCTCGCCCGCCCGCGCCGGCGCATCGAGCTCGCCTCTGATCGAACCTACCTGAAATGTCGCGAAGCGGTGCTCAAGTTCCTCCACGAGCGCCACCGCTTCGTCGAAGCTGCGGAATGACACCCCTTTGGTCAGATCTCTGCGATCGACGAGCGAGCGTATTCAGAGCTTACTGCATGTCTCCTTAAATCGGAATCGATTTAACGATAAAAGTATGCAGCATTTTCAAAGCGCTACAGCGTCTTTTGCACGTCACTTTGACGCGCGGTACTGTAAACAAATAGATGGCGCCGGAACCCATGACGTATAAAGCACAATTCAAGAGAAGACCGATGCGTCGCAGAAAACTGCGGATTAGCAAAATGCCATGAAGCTTTTGCTCGTTGGCAAGAGCGATGCCCGTTATCGACAGCGTTCCAGAAACATTCGAATTAAGTCGGCCACCTTTTCAGGGGCTTCCCAATGAAGGTTATGGCCGTGGCCAGGAAGGGAAATGAACTCCGCGCCGGCGATGCCATCCTTCATCTTCGCCTGATGTTCCTCAGTCGCGATCTCATCCTCCTCGCCACGCAGGATGAGCGTCGCCGCGGAAATATCCTGCAGCAGCGGCGACGGATCATAGGCAAGCTGTTCGTAACAGATTGAACGCCAGATTCGTGACGGCATCGCGGCGCTTTCGCGGCGCGCATGGGCCAGGAAACACTCGTCAACCGGAACTGCGCCGGAACACCATTCCCGGATGAATGTGCTCTCTGGATCAATCGGATCGCGGAGCATCTGGATGTTCTCCCATAACCGCCCCCGACGCTCGCGCAATGCGGCGGATGTGGACATAAGAACGATTTTGCCGACGATGCCGGGCCAGCGCTCAGCAATCGCCTGCGCGAGCCGGCCCCCAAGCGAATGGCCGACTACGTGCGTCCGCGCAAGGCCCAGAACCTCTATCAGGAACCGGACATCATTCGCCATCTCGGGAATAGTGTAGCAACCTTCAGGCTTGTCCGAATTCCCGTGACCGCGCAGGTCTGGCGCTATGACGCGAAAGCCCGTTGCGAGATAAGGCGCGGAGAGGCTCCAGCTTCGGGCGCTGTCTGTAAACCCGTGTAGCAGGATGATGGGCGCGCCGTTGGGTTCGCCCATCTCGACGTACGCGAGTCGGACCCCATTGGGCAGCTCGGCGGACCGCTTCAGCGCTAAAAAGTGCTCTTGGGAAATCGCTTCAACCACACGTTCACCCTCATGCTGAATTGATACTAGGTGACTGCGGCAATTATCCTGGATGCCGTTGGCTACGATGCCGAAGAAACGGTCCAGTCGAACCGTGACTGCATTGTAGCATCTGCTACATAACCAGTCGCGGGTCGGTGTCCCGCCTGCGGGGAAACGAGCAATTTGCCGTCTGCCGATCGGCGATTTGATCATTACCCCTTCCTATTTGCTCGAGATCGAGGTCCTCGGCACGGACGCCTAGTCAGCTTCGCTGTCCAAGTCGGCCTTATGCGTCTCGCTTCCCTTCTTTTCGTCCTGCCGAAAACAAAAAGGCAGGCTGTTGAAGCATCGAGCGTTATCGCCTTGGCCAACTACTCGAGACCTATTTCAACTGCATCGGGAACTGTCTGTTTGAGAACTTCGGCAATACTCAACCGACCACGCGCTGAAATGCTGGGCTCCTGGGCGATTTTAGCCTCAACCGTTTCTCGGAGCCGTTCTGCCGTGGGTTTTAGTCTCGCCTCGATCTCAACAATCCTGGCAGCTTCCGTACGGCTCTCCGTTGTGGCAATACCTTTCCTGTAAGGATCTTTTCCAGTCTCGTCGATCGCCGACAAACCTCGTGCGATCACCAAAGGCACGTCCTCATAACCGATGGTTGCAACGTTTGGTGTAACGTCGGCGTCACCCGCACGCGGAGAACCGTACTCGGCTTCGGTTGCCGGTACTGGAAGCGAGGGAACAAAATCCGCTTCCGGGACGACGGGCTGGTACTCGACGGAGAGGCGCGCGGCCATCTTGAACGGAGCTACTGCGTGATACTTGAGCTTGCTGCCGAATATAGGACGCTGACCTTCAACCAGCAGGATCATTCGATCCTCGGGCATCTGACGGACTTCCTGTGGCATCATCAGGTCCCGTTCGCGAATTTGCTCGACTTTTGTCCGGCGCGGCCGGCCCATCATTTCCAGCGTACGGGATTCCGATTTGTACCTGATGGTCTTCTTGCCAAGCGCGCGGGACGCGTACTCGGCCGTGACCTGGTCATTTGCGCCGAGTATAAGCTGCAAACCGCAATTGCCGAGGAGGGAATGACGGGACGTCTCGCCATAAATCTCGTCGAGGTTTTTGAGGTCCTGAATGATGAAGGCCATCTTGATGTTGTAGCCAGCCACATAGGGCAGCTTGTTCATGATCTCGTCCATCTTCTTGAGCTGCCTGAACTCGTCGAGGAGGAAATAGGCGGGCAGGGCGCCTGGATCAAACTCACGTGTGAGGAGATCCATGCTTTGCTGCACGAACAGGGTGAGGAGCGGCCGCAGGATGGTGATGTCGCTGATATTTGGAGCAAGGTAAATCGTCACAGGCCTGCGGCGCATCGATGCAAGATCGATGTCGGTTACGTTGGTTGCGGCGATCACCCGCTCATTGCGAAACGGCTGCATCGCCCTTTGTATATCCAGGAGCGCTGATCGCGCTGCGCGCTCATTCAGGGAGATGTAGGCGTTGAAGCTGTCAGTCGTGAATCTCGAAAGGTCGGGTTCCTTCTCCTTGATCAGCTTCATCAGCGTCTGCAGATCAACGCCTGCATTGAAGATGCTGTTCACCTCGCCCAGATTGCGTCGGTTCTTGTAATGGGTGCTTTCAAGCACGTAGCTGATGACGCCGGCGATCACCTGCTGGGCGGTGCCCTGCCACACCGCGTTTTCCGAGCCGATGGTTTCGGGAATGAGGATGCTCGCCATATTCTGGATATCGATCGTGCGGCTTCCGCGACCTTGCCGGACGAAGTCCAGCGGGTTCCATCGATGGGTCTTCTTCCCGCCCGGCGAGAACAGAAAGACCTGATGGCCATTCGACCTCCGATAGCCAGCCGTATGCTGGAAGATCTCTCCCTTGAGATCTGTGACGATCATGGATCCGGGAAAGGTCAGCGCGTTAGGGATGACATAGCCAACGCCCTTGCCAGAGCGCGTCGGGCCGATGACGAGATGATGCCGATCATCCTGCCGTCGCAGAATGTTGCGGCCGAGCCGCCCCAATATATGGCCTTCCCTCCGAAACCACTTTCCCGCCCGGAGCGAGGCGACGTCCTGAAACGCAGCGTCGCCGAGCGGATTGGAGGGGCTGCGAAGACCAAAGACGGCGGCCGCGCCTGCAATCACCAGCGCTGGCAACAAAGCACCAAGGGCCGCGACCTGCAGAGACCGATTGTCGAAATAGCGCACTAGCTGTTGGAACGGCGCGAACGGATTTGCGGTCACCGTCAACTGCAGCACTCGACCATCCTGATAGAGGAGCTGCAGGATGACAGCGTAGCTCAGCATCCATACCGCAACCGCAATGAGGCAACAGAAAAGCAGGTAAGCCGCCAAAAAGGTCCTGTTCATGCGGTATGCCTGGCGAAGTAGATCTCCGAAACACCGCGGCGTCCGCCATCGCGACGAAGCTGGATGACGACTGGAATGACCATCTGGATGTAAGACATCAGATCCTGCTTGGAGTAGCCGGACGACAATCCCGCTTGCTGCATCATCATTGCCAACTGTTCGTAGGCACCGAGCGGCGTGTCGGCGTGGACGGTCGACATGCTTCCTGGGTGACCAGTATTGATTGCGCGAAGGAAGGCAAAAGCCTCGGCGCCCCTGATTTCGCCGACGAACAGACGGTCAGGCCGCATGCGCAAAGACGCCTCGAGTAACGCCTGGATGCTGACATGTGCTGTGCCTTGATCGCCCCGCGAGGCCAAAAGATGGACGGCGTTCTTCTGCGGCGGAAACAGTTCGCGCGTATCCTCGAGTGTCAGGATGCGCTCGAAGGGGTCGATGGTCTTCAGGCAAGCGTTCAGGAACGTCGTCTTGCCAGTCGAGGTGCCACCGCTGATCAGGATCGAGAGCCTTTTGCGAATGGCAGCGTGAATAAAGTCGTAGATGCGCTCGGCGCGCAGGAGTTCGATCAGTTCACGTTCGACCTCGCTCAGACCGCCAACCGCAACCGACACCTTTTCCAACGAGCCATTGTCGCGATACTCTTCAAGGGTGAAGTTGCTGGTGACCTGTTTGCGGATCGAGATCGCGCCGCCTTCAACTGCTGCGGGCGGAAGCACGATCTGGATGCGCTCGCCTGACGGAAGTGCAGCGCTCAGGATTGGATTGATGCGGCTGATGAACTGGTGCGACGCGCCGGCGACGCGCTCGCCGATATTCTCGATCTCTGCCGCTGTGAGCGTTGGGATATGATGATGTTCCATCACCTCCGCGCCGAGACGCTCTATATAGACATGGCCCGGCCGATTGACCGAAATCTCAACGACCGTGGGATCGGCAAGGAATGTGCGCAGCGGATCGAGAGCCCGCTCCAGGAAATAATAGGGGCTGTTCTCAGCGGCTTTGATATTGGAAAAGGCCTCGCTCATGCTTGATCTCCTTCAAGGCTTCCTCGACCGGATCCGGATACATGGCAGAGAAATCGAGGTCCTGCCGGACATAGACGAAGATACGTTCGCCGTGATGAACGCGGATCGTCGGCGGGATCTTGAGGTTTTCTGCGAGCGCCTGATTAGCCATGTCGGAGAAGGTCTGGGCGATCGTCTCGCGGGCAAGTTCAGCGGCGCGATCGGAATCGGACTCGCCGTCCCCGCTGCGACTGAATTGGCCGCTGCCATAGCCGGTCAGGTAGCTCGATCCGGCACCCACAATCGACAAGAGGACAGCGGATCCGAAACGCTCGCGCCATTTGTTGTCGACGAGCCCGGTCAGCCCGGAGCGACCAAGGCTATCGGTGCCGAAGCTGTTCAGCCGGACCGACACGCCATCGTCGCGAAGAAGACGGGTCCAGATGACAAAGATGCGTTTCTGACCACGGGTCACCTCGGACTGATATTCGCCGATGAGCCGTGTGCCGGTCGGAATAAGCACCCGGCGTCCATCGAAAGAATAGACATCCCGCGAGACGATGGCCCGAATCTGGCCTGGGAGATCACTGTTGATCGCGGTCTCAAGCAGGCCAGGAATCAACGTTCCCTCTGGGATCATCGCATCCAGGCGCCCGATTTGTCGCGCCTTTGCCGATCGGTCGCCAATTGCTGAGGCAGTCGCAAGGAACTTGCTGTTGCGATCCTCACCCGCGACGATCGGCCTGCCTTCATCGTTACCGGACGTGAGGGATCCTTGTCCATTGTCGGCTTTTGCAGTGTCCATAACGACCTGCCTTGACAGGAAACGCTTCGGAAACTCTTCTGCTTCCACAGGCTGGACCGGCGTTTCACCCGCAACCTCGACGACACCTGGCGGAGGCGGAACGTCGAACTCGGTGGTGTCCGCTGGTTCTTCCTTTTTCTCCTCGGGGGGAGGATCCGGCAAGGTTATGACCGGATCGGGCTCTCTTTCCGGTTGCTTCTGGTCGTCGCGCAGAAATGAGGGCGGCCGGAAGGTCGTCGTCGTAAACTCCTCGTCGCCTTTGACACTTTCAGGCAGGCGTTTTTCGGGTGCGAAGACGACGATATAGGCGAGTGCCGCGCCGACGAGGACAAGTGCGGCATATCCGACGACCTGCTTTCGCCGTGCTCGCCTGTCCTCCACCGCCGTCTCGTCGCCGGCCAGCATTGCTTCGAGTTCGGGAGACTGTTGCATCAGTTTCCACTCCCGCGGCGCGTCGTTGCCGTTTCATCCGTCGCCGGTGCCATGATGTCGGGGTCGGACGTTCCAAAGTTCTGTTTTTTTAGGTTGAAGATGCAGGTCCATTGATCGCCGTCGCGCAGCGTGTACTGGGTCGCGGTGCCGTCGATGACGAGGTAGTCGCCTTCACGCCGGAAGTTTCGGAGCGTCTCGGTAAAGTCGGCATTCACCGCGAAGATCGCTGGCACGCGTGCGCCGAATTTGAAGAAGGTCTTTTTCCCGTCGTCGAAAACCATCAGCGGCTTCAGCTTGCCGTCGCCGGAAAACGAGTAGTCGATATTGACGTTGGCTTTGTCGATCCCTGAGATATTTGGATTGGCCGCGCGCGCTTCAGCCTCCCTTCGCAGGGCCGCATTGAGATCCTTTTCAGGGTAGACGAAGCGGATGCCGAAGACTTTCTTGCCGTCCTCGGGCGCATAATCGTTGAGCTCAAGGTAGTAGATGCGCTTGGTCGTTACGACATTCATGTTGGTCGTGACGTTCTTTGCCTTGGGCTTGATGAAGAGGATGTTGCCTTTGTCCGTCGGCACGACATCCCAGCTGTCAGTGTCGCCCAGGGCAACCGTCTCGAATTTTTCGTCTTCGTCGAAGATGATCATTGTCGAGATGCCGTAAGTGGCAAACACGCGGACCACATTGTTCGGCTGATAGATGACGCTTGTAACGCGCGGATCGAGGCGACCGGGGGCTGGGGTCTGGGCTGCGAAGGCGGAGGGAAGCGAGGCGCTTATCATCATGCCAGCAAGGAAACCAAGTCGCGCCATCAGCGGTTCCCCTCAGGGACCGTCTCCTGGTCTCGGCGATAATCGTAGACCTGGAAGCCGAGGGGGTTCTCGAAACGCCACTCATTTGTGGCCGGCGTGTCGGTATAGCGATAACGGACGACAGCGATCCAGTGACGCGGTATGGATTCCGTTTCAGATTGCTCGACCGTCGCAAAGCGCACGATCCCGGTACTGGCGTTCGGAAAGGTGACCGACGCGATTTCAGTCGTCACCCGTTTGATCCTGCCGTAGATCCTGGCCGGGTTCTGGACGTTGGCGGCACTATACAGGTCCTGCAGCTCGCGAGCGGCATTTCCTGTCGATAGAAGCGCGGCGATACCAAAATTCTGCTCGATCGCATACGGATCATAGCCTTCGCGCGAGCGGATGTAGCGGACGATGTTGGCCTGGGTCACGGCCTGCTGCTCGGTGAGATTGGTCGGTCGCGTCAGGCCCGTCTTGACCTCGACATAGCCGGTGTTCCTGTCGACTTCGACGATATAGGGCTCGAAGCTCTTCAAGGGGACGAGCATGGCGAGCGTTGCCAGACTGACAAGGGTAATGGCGCCAAAGATGGTCGTGACGAACCAGGCGAGTGCTCGCGATCGCTTGGCTTTCTTGACGATCTCCTGTTCCCAGGTATCTCCGCTTTGATAGTAAGTCCGTAGACGATCGTCATTCGTGTCCGCCATTGCCGTTATGCCCTTCCGAAGATCGATCTGGCCGTTCAGGCCGGCGTGCTGTGTTGTGTTATCTTTGTTTGCATCGCAGCCTTGGTGCCGGAGTTGTCGTTGTCGCCATCACTGCGGTATCGATCGCGCAAGGAACGGCCGGCTCGGTAAGCCGCTCGGCCGGCAGAGTTGGCTCGTCGTGCCGCGGCCATGGGCGCCTTGATGCCCGCCTTTCTCGCCATGTTGGTCCCGACTGATCCAACGCCAGCGGCAATGCCGCCGGCGATACCCTGTCCGATTGAGTGGACGTAAAACATGACGAATGCGCCGGCCGCGCAGAGAAGCAGGAACCCGGCAATGTCGGCGAGCGTCAGTGTCCTGGCGCCGCTCGCAGCATTGATCTGGGCGAGCTCGGGGTCCATGGCCGCGATCAGAAACGAGGCGACGACATAGATGAACAAGGGGATCAGCGCGTAGGTCAGGACCTGATTGAACCAGCCGACCCCGTACCCCCTCGTTTTCTCGAACAGCATGCAGGCGATGAAAATCGGCGCGGTCCCGATCAAAACCCACAGCATTACCTTCGCCAGGATGAGGATTGCCAGCGCGACGGCGATGAATATTCCGGCGCCGATCATGGTCAACACCCCGATCATGCTGGGCAGGACGGAAAAATAGCCGGACTGCTCGGCAAAGGCGGAAGCGGCCTGATTGGCGGTTCTCCAGATCTGCGACAGTCCGTTGGTCGGCTCGGTGATGCCCGTACCGGACGCGGCAAGTATCGCGCGACCGACGTCCTCGGGTGTGTCGTTGATCCACTGGTAGAAAAGGTTGTTGAAGTTCGACCAGGAGCTGACGAGCGCCAGAATGATCATCATCCGGACGATGCGCCCGATGATTTCGGAGACGCCGATCCGGGCGGTACCCAGAAACAGCTGCAGACCATAATAGGCGACATAGGCCACCAGCATTATTTGCAGCAGCGGCATGATTTCCTGGGCAACGACCGTGTACGCCCTTTCCGAAAACGTCGTTCCGGAATCTTCGATACGCTGAAGCAGAGCGCCGAGAAAGTCTTCCATCGCCTATTGTTCCATTCCAATGGCGGCGAAAGCGGCGGCGGGGTCGTTGACGGCGCGCATCGCCCTGCAGGCCTGCCGCGGATCTTCCACAAACGAGCTGACCGGCCGCTTGCACGGAGCGGTTTTTTCCTTGACAGTTCCGCACCCCGACAGGGCTGTCATGGCAAGGATGGCGCTCAAGCAAACAAGCGGCCGCATCCGGTCAGTTTCCATAGGTGAGGGCTTTTTTGCTGTTCGAAATGTCCGTCAGGCGGCGCTGGTTCTCCGCCTGCAGCGATGTCACGGCGCCGTTCATCACCCCGATCATTTCATTGAGGGTGAGGCCCGACTGCACCTGCAGCTGGGTGTTCTGGTCGATCGACCCCTTGATATCTTCGGCCTTGCCGATCTGTTGTCCAGCCGCCTCAAAGGCACTGCGCCGTGTTTCCGTTGCCTTTTGCGCCCCATTGATCAGCGCTGAAACGCCAAGCACGGTATTGACCAATTGCTCGTAGGATTTGTCGCCGGAAAAGTCGCTGTTCTCCTTGCCGGAGAGTGATTTCACCAACCGCAGGCCGTTGATGAAGGCAGTGGCGACTTTCGAAACGTCACCAGTCATGTTGCCGAAATCCGGGACGCCGCCTTTGATCAGGCTATCGAGGGACGGCATGGACGAGACGCTGAAGCCCTGTCCGATCGCCAGGTTTTGCAAGGGCTCGGCTGAGCTGCCCCGATCGCCGGTGACGGCCTTCAGCGTGTCCTCGACCGTGGTCAGGATATTTTTGTTGGTGTCTAGGATCCGGTCGGTTGTGTTCGCCGTCTGTTTGGCGATCTCGTAATTTTGCCTGTCGATGACGGGCACATCGCCAAGGGCGGTGGCGATTGGCAGAAGGACAAGCGCAGCAGTTATGGTCTCAAGTTTCATGATCGGCTCCACTATTGGGGTTGCAGCAACAACTGAACGTCGGTTTCATCTTCGCGTTTTTCGACGCACGCCTTGTTCATGGGATCCCAAACCAGCTTTTGTCGCGGGTCGCAGAGATCCGTCGTATCGTCAGGTTCGTCTTCGTCCCGGCCACGCTCGGTGGATTGCGACGAACTTGACAGATCGGAAGCCGCAACAGCGTTGCGGGAATTGATCAGATCGGCCATCGCCGCGCTAAGCTTGATGACGTTGTTCATCATTTCGAGATTGGCGTTTCGCGCGGTGGAATTATGGTCCCAGCTGTCCTGGATGGTCCCGGTCTGCAGGTTCGCCAACTGTTGATACCAACGTCCTACATTGGCGAGGCTCTCCGACGTCGCGGCCGTGGTTCCCATAGCAGTCAAAGTGGAATCCCGCATGCCTGTGTAAGCAGCCTCGCCACCACCGAAATTCAGTGGAATGCCGGACTTGTCCGAGCCGCCAAAGGCCGGCAACCAGTCCTGGGTGATGCTGCGGACGTAGCCTTGCGTCTCCTTGAATGGAGGAATGCCACCGTACTTGTTGACGTTGTCTGGACCGGAGTTATAGGCGGCAAGCGCGAGCGAGACGTTGCCGTTATAGCGCCGCAGCTGCCGCCTGTAGTAGTGAGCGCCGCCTCGCAGATTGTCCTCGATGTTGTATTCGTCGACGCCAAGGTCGTCTGCGGTACCGGGCATCAACTGCGCAAGGCCGGTCGCGCCAGCCCCGGATTTGGCGCAAGGGTTGAACCGACTTTCCTGATAGACGAGCGCAAGGAACTGGTTCTCGTCGATGCCTTCTTCGCGTGCGACACGGCGCACCAGCCCGGAGATCTCCGGGTTTTGCTCGGCGGCACCAACCGGATCGTTTCGGCGGGAGGGGCGGTACATCGAGCAGGTGACCGACATATTGATCGTGTGACGGTCTTTATCGATATCCTCGATTTTGCTCGTCGTCTCCCCGCGCTCTGTATCCTGGTCGAGGATCGTCTTGTCGATCACGGGAACGTCGGCCCAGGCTGAAAGCGGCATCTCGACTGCGGCAACCATCAAAAGCAGGAGAGAAAGCGGTTTCATGGCCATGCCTCCCAACCGCAAAATTGCGGGAGCCAGGCAGCCGGGGCATCACCCAGTTCGTGCCTTAGCCGCGCGCATTCCTCGATGGTCTCTTTGCGACCGGACAACACTTTGATCATGTCCGGCATCGTGCCGAGGTCGAGTCTGGCGATAACGCTGTCGTTGCCATGTTTGATGAGAAATGTTCGCTTCTCCGGCGGTGTAGTCCGGATGAAGTTGAATTCCTTCACCGTCAGTCCGAAGCGCCTGATGTAACTTTCCTCGTCGGCGCGCGGATTGGGGAAATGTATATTGGTCGATGACTGCTCGATCAGCGTGTGGGCAGCGGCTGCACGCACGATATCGGCCGCCGACTGGGTGCCGAACCCGACGATCCCGTTCAGCTTCCGGATTGTCTTCATCTTGTCGACGATGAAATCACTGAAAGTCGGATCCCGTAAGAGTCGCCAGCCTTCGTCCATGAAGATCATCGCCGGCGAACCATCAAGGAGCTCGTCGAGCCGGTGGAAGATGTACATCAAGGCAGGCGTTCTGAGCTCCTCGTTGTCGAGAATGTTGGTCATGTCAAACCCGAACACCCTGCGGTCGGAGAGGATGAGGACATCGTGCTGGGCGTTGAAGAGCCAGGCCTTCTCTCCGTCGATCCATGGCCGCAGGCGGGCATTCAAGTCGTTCGGGCCAGCACGCGATCGCCCGATCAACAGGCCCGAGAGGTTCGCGAGATTTCGCTGGGCCGCCGGCTCCTGCATGAGCCGCTGCAAAGCGCGCTCAAGAATGTCCTGTTCTTCCTGATCGAAGTCGCTGCCATCGCCACGGCGAAGCATTGCCTTCAGCAAACGCAACAGGAACTCCCGGTTCGGCCCGGTATTTTCGAGCTGAAGCGGATTGAAACCAGTGGACGTTCCAGGGGACAGAACCTCATATGCGCCATTCATTGCGCGAACGAAGATCTCAGCGCCTCGGTCCTTGTCGAAGAAGACAGCCTTGGGTGTGGGCTGGACCCGGAAGGCCTGGGCAAGCAGGAAGGTGAGGGCGACGGTCTTTCCGGAGCCGGTCGGGCCGGTCACCAGGAAATGGCCGATGTCCCTTCGATGAAAATTGAACCAATAAGGCGTCTGGCTGGTCGTCTCCAGGATGCTGATCGGCGTGCCCCAATATGTCCCCTCGGTCTGACCGGCGGCAAAGTTGTGCATCGAGGAAAGGCCGGCGTAATTTGCACTGGACAGCAGAGCCTTTCGGGCGATGTAGGGGTGATTGCCGGGGAGCTGCGCCCAGAACCCGGCCTCCAGGTTAAGGTCTTCTCGCAACCAGTTGATGTTCATATCTGTCAGGCAGGCGCCGAGGTCCGACACGGCCTTGTTGACGCCGTCCAGGTCGCGCGACAGGCAAAGCAGGGTCATGTGATGGAGGCCGAACACCGCCTCCTGGTTCATCAGGCTGTTGAGAGCGAAATCGATATCGTTCTCGACGTCACTGCCTGCTTCGTCGGACGCTGCGATTTGCCGCTTAAGGCGTGAGATGCGCTCCTGGGCGATCGGTTTATCGGCAATCGTGAAGGACTGCGTCAGAATGAATTCGTGATTGACCTGCAACAGCCCGTCGAGCATGCCTGGACCCGTAAAGGGTGGATACTCCTTGATCGACAGCATGGCACCGAAACGGTCGTCCGCGTTTGTCGACCCCTGCGCCTGCAGCGTGCGCCTGGAGAAGTGCAGGCGAGAGCTTCCGACATAATTTGCAATGCTCATGCGGGGCAGGCGCATCTTGCGGGGAATGCCGCAGTTGAGCAGGGCATTGAAGAATTCGCAGGGCTCGGAATAGGGCTCTTCGAGGCGGCGGGTGATGCCAAGCGGACGAGCGCCGTACTTTTGCAAATCTCGGCAGATATTGCCGACGAGCTCTTCGAGTTCGCTGACGGATTCCCGCAGCTGATCTTCTGCCGCTTGGCGCGATCCTGCTCTCCATAAAAGGCGACGCGCCTTATCGCCCGCCGCAAGCGCTCCCCGCATTCCCGTGTGCAGCACACTCAGGTAGAGTTCATTGGCAAACATGCGCTTTTCGCGGAGCTGCGCCATGTAGCGGCGGTTGAGCAGCGCACAGAACGGATCCGCGAATGTGCCCGCGAGTTCACCCCCAACCTGTCGGCGGACTACGGTAGACCACAGCGAGAAGCGGCTGGAGCCAAGTGCCCGGATCATCGTATTCTGCACGACGGACCGCATATTCAGTTCGGCCTGATCCTCGGTCTGAAAAAACAGTCCGTTCAGGCGAATGACGGAGAGGAGAGCACCGCTCTCGAGTTTGACCACCGTGTCGGCGACATGCCGCAGATACGGGATGTGCTTCGACATCGGCCTTTCCCGACCGGCGATGGTTCCGAAGCCAAGCTCTTCGCGGATGAGTTTCAGCATGGCCGGTCACGGTCCGTAGGAATTGGCGCCCCAGAACGACTTGTTGGGCGTCTTCGGCGTCATGCGCGTCGCGACCTGCAGCACATCGAGAATGCGGCTGTCCCAGGTGCAAAGCGTGAAAAGAACGAGATAGGCAACCGGCGCGGTCAGCAGTGCCCATACGGTGTTGGTCGCCAGCCACACGATGATCGTGAGCCCGATGACAACCACGATCGCCATGTAGGGAACACCCCACAATGTGGGCGACCGGGTAAGACCGATGATCAAGGGCGTCAGGGTCGGCTTGTCGTCTTCGAACTCGGCCATGGCTCAGTTCCCGACGGTCGACATCAGCTGGTCGACGATAGCCGGCGCGCCGAACACAAGGCCGATGCCGAGGACAACTGCTCCTGCCGTGAACCAGCTCAGACGGCCGGCAAAAGCAAGGAACCCCAGGCCGATGACGGCGATGATGGCGACCAGGCGGCCGAACGGACCGGTGATAAAGTCAACCACCGCCTGAACCACCGTCTGGAGGGGCGCGAATGCCTGGTTGGTGGCCTGTGCCATTGCGACATCTGCGGCAATCAGCTGGGCTATCGCAAGCGCAGACACGACCGCGGTGATCTTCCATGCCTTCTTGTGCTGGGCGGACAGGACGATTTTCATTTTCTTATCCTCTTCGTTTAGAAGTGCATGACACCGTTGACGAACCGTCTGCCTCGTCCACCAATAACGTCGCTGGCCTGGCCGTCGGGCAGGGGTGGTTTATTTGCGGTGATTGCTGCAGGGCCTCGGTGCTCCAGGGCCTGCAGCTGCAGGCCAAGCTGGCGGTTGATCACCGCCGCCACGTATCGGATCGTTTCGTCATAGGGCGGGATGCCGCCATTGTCATAAATGGCCTTACTGCCGGCGTTGTAGGCCGCGGCCGCAACCAGCGGGTTCTTGAATTCGTCGATGAGGGCTTTGAGGTGACGGACCCCGCCGTCAATATTGGATGCTGGATCACACAGGTCTCGGACGCCGAGACTTAACGCGGTGTCGGGCATGAGTTGCATTGGCCCGCGCGCACCTTTCGGGCTGTTGCGGGTCTGATCAAACCGGCTTTCCGCCCACGCGATCGCCTGGGCAAATTCGGGATCGACGCCGTAGGCCTTGGCCGTTACGCCGACAAGATTTGCAATCTCTCCTGGTTTCATCGGGGAGTCGCCGCAAGCGCTCTCGGGGCTTGGAAATTGACCGGGAGATGAATATAATATGTTCATTGTCCGGGGTGAGTGTAGTGGCCCTCTCGCGACGCCGAAAGAGGTTTCCGGGCGCATATTTGACCATGATGTGTTCATGCCTTGCGCCTGCTGGGCTTTGACAAGAGTCCCGGAAGACTCGAGCACAAAATCTTCGGATGATCTCGAAGAACTCCCCCCAGAGCTCCGTACGCGTGCGTCGAAAGCTTGTGATTTTCTGAGAGAAAATCTCGATTTATCAAACGAATATGCATTTCCGACAGAAAAAGCCAGAAGGGGTAAGGCGGTAAAAATGCTAATCCGGTTTAATCTCAACGTTCGTCCTCACTTTTTCTGTTGCTGTCGATCTCGTCCTCAAGGGCAGTTGAATCTCCAAGTGGGCATTGCAATTTTCGTTCGAGTGAGTTACCGAAGATGTTCAAATCTACAACGAAAATCAAAAGTCGCAAATAGAAAAAATACATCTAAAGGCTGTATCGATGTTAACGGGAGTGGTAACGCGGATTCTCCGGAAACGAAAAAGCCTTGCCGTGCAAGCCGTTTTCCTGGCCACCCACGCGTGGGCCGGCGGCGCGGTCGATCCTGCCTATGTGAAATCGCTGGCCGCCCCCGGAAAGGCGGTTCTGGTGGTCGAATACTATGACCCCGCAGGAAAGGTCGTGGGTCGAAAGGGGTTCGCCTCACCGAGCGGATTTCGCGCAAAGTCGCCCGTCGATATCGCCGTCGATGCCGGAGTTGGTTTGCACCTGTATGGGCTTGAGCCCTGCCGGGGCGAGATGGTCAACCAGAGGGAAGGTTTTGCAGGTAGTTGTGGTGACTTTGCGCGTCAGGAGCTGGATATCATGCTGAAAGCGGCCAAAGTCATCTTTTGCCGTGCGTTCCTAACCGAACGAAATGCGCCTCTGCAGGATGCCACCTGCTTCGGATACTACAATTATCCGGGCACCCTGGACGCGGTCGACAACCTTGAGGAAGAACTGGTTTCGCTTGGAGCCCTTCGACTGTCGAAAAAGCAGGACGGTGCTCTGATGCGACCGGATCTTGCCGACGCAGAGAGAATCGGGCGGGCCGGATTTGGCATGTGGGCTGATCCGAGGGTGGCGGCGCAATGAAGCCTGTCCTGATCAAGGGCGCGATTGCGGCCGCCCTTTCCGTGACCTTAGCCCAGGCTGCGCCTGCGGGTTACTTCGAGCTCTCGCAAGGCGCCGTGTTCGAAACGGGAGACACCGTCGTTACCGGGGGCAAACGCATCCGGCTCTATGGGCTCCAGTCCTGTTTGCGAGGCACGTCCTACACTGACCGGTCAGGAACCAGGCGCGATTGCGGCGAAGCGTCGATCGCAGTTCTGGCCGCCTTTATCAAGGACACAAATCCCGTCTGTGCTCCGGTGGCCGAACAGAACGATCTAACATTTGTCGTATGCTACGCCACGGTCGGAAACCAGCGTCTAGACCTCGCAATGATGATGATCACGGAGGGATACGGCTTCGCGACCCTGAAAGCCGACGGACTTCCGGTTCATGCTCCCTATGCTGTCGCTGAGCAGGACGCACGCGAGAGGCGAAGAGGGCTCTGGCGGTTCTCGGACGTCAAGCATCCTGCGGTTTTCCTCAGTCATGCGGCGAAGAACGCGCAGAGGGACCCATGATCCGGACGGTGATTTTCGCTCTTTCCGTTTTGATGGCTTCCGGCGAGGCCAGGGCCACCGACGTGATCGGTGGTTCGTCGGACAAACAGGTGGTTGCCCGACAAGGTACGCTAAAGGGGCAAGTGGCTGTGATCGATGGACGAACGCTGTGGTTCGGCAACCACCGGATGCTTGTACAGCTGAGCGAAATCGACAGCTGTGAACTGCCGCAATGGGCCTTTGATCCAAGGGCAAGCCAATCCATCAATAGGACTCTCGCCCCGGTGCCATGCGGCGCCCTTGCTAAAGCTTGGTTGAAGCGCACGGTTGGCGAACACGTCGTCAGCTGCAGCTTTATCGTTCAGGATCCTTCTGATTTGGCGAGCGGCGTCTGCAAGGCAAGCGGCCTGGATCTCTCTCACGAAATGCTGCGCGTCGGATGGGCGAGACTGATCACGCCAGTGCGCAACAGGCGATACCTTGAGGCACAAAGCCATGCCGTCGCCGCCCGTTATGGGATGTGGGCGACCTATGTGCTCGACATGGCCGAGTGGCGTCAAAAGGCAATCGACAAGACGGTGGGTCGCCGACCCCTGGCGGATCTCAACCTGCTGTCCGAGCGCCGTAGCGAGATTTCACCGCCGTTCATGGACGCCCGACGCCAGCCGTCTCGTCACGACCGATAATCGTTCGACGCTTTGAAGGAAACTTCTATGAAATATCTGCTCGCATCGATGATCTTTGTCACGTTCGCCGGTTTTGTGGTGTCGCCTTCCAAGGCCAACGAATGGGGCTGCGCAGTCCTCCTTTGCGCGGCGTCCTCCAATCCGTCCTGGCACGGCGTTCCGGCATGTCATCCCCCGATGGAGAAACTGATATCCGCGATGAAAAGGCCCGGTTTTTCCTGGCCAACCTGCCCCGAAGGGGGCGCCGACAAACCAGGTTATGAGAAATATGCGGAGTGCCCGGCGGGTTGGACACCAACCACCGGCGACGATGGGCGGGGTCAGGGATTTTCGCGTGAACAATCGCAGTGCGCGCGCAAAGTGACGACCTGCAAAGGCGGACGCAGCTCTTCCGGGTTCTCAGGCCGCAGCCGCACCGAGAAGACCGCCGACGGCGTCACGCGGGTCTTCTCCAGAAATAATGCGTGCGTTTTCACGGAATTTAGGCAGCGACCCAGGCGCAGCGATCCCTATTATTTCGATATTAGGGGCGGCGCGACTGATCGGTCAGATCGGTTCTGGTTTAATCTGCAAAAATGACCCGGGTTGAAACGAGCGGTCCAGAGCGGTCCGGCGGCATGTGCAAGCTTCACCGGGGTCGAATCTGAAACATCGTTTCAATTGACCACCCCCAACGAAGTGCAGCATAGCCATTTGGCCGCATCGTAATGTATGACTCGGCGCCTTGCGGGATTGGGTTAGTGGGATATGACGACAAAATTGGAAAGTCACATCGCGGACTTGGGACTGGTGATGACATCGGATCCTGAAAATGAAAAGCCTGTCTACCGTCGGGAAGGTTTCGAGGGTATCTCTGCGTTCGCGCAGCTCGATGACAAGGTCGGCGAGGCCCTCAGGAATTGTCGCCACAGCAAGAACCTGAGCAGAGCTGAGCTCGCAACGCTCGTTGGCTTGAGTGAGCAGGTCTACGGCCGGTATGAACGCAATTCATCGAAGATGCATGTCAGCAGGCTGATCCATCTAAGCGAGGTTTTGGGCGTCTCACCGCTTGAAATGCTTTTTGCGGCAGCACCCCATTTATGGGGCGCGACCGAAAAGGAAGCCGACACCCGCTTTCGAATGATGAAACTGCTGGAAGATCTTCCGAATGACACGATGGCATCGATCGTCACACTTCTCGAGACAGTTTCCGTTCTTCAGGAAGGGGCCACGACACCCAGCAAGTGAGTTGCGTGCCATGCCGCCGTGTTACCGGAGATGGTCGACCGTTTCTTGGATTGTAGCGATCGTGGTTGTGTCAAAAGAGCCCTTCGTACTGGCCAGGAAATAGACGAGATAAATCAGCTTGACCTGTGCGTCGCGGACAGAGGCCGGTCGCCAGCGTATTATCTCGTTGCGGATCAACTCCTCTTCGGCCACCGCCTGCGCGAGTTTTCCGCAATTGGCGCCGCTGGCGACATCCTGCCTTAGGGTTTTCACCGACGCGACGATGTTTGCGTGATGCACCGTTAGCCAAAACAGGTTCTTGGCGGGACAATCGTTCATCGGATCACCTTGGTTGGCTTCAAGCCGCTCGTGGATATTCTGCTTGTTTGTCGCTCATGCGCCGGCGTGGCGGATCTCTTGCCTGATCCCGTCGATTGCGACGCAGAGATCCCTGATCTGCTGCTCCGTATGTGAGGCAGTCAGGCAGATTCGTAAGCCTGCCTCGCCACGGGAGACGGTCGGAAAGAAAATTGCCGACGCATAGAATCCGAGCTGCAGCAGTTGCCTTGCCGCAGCGACGGAAAGTAGCTCGTCTCCCAACCGTATGGTTCGGATCGGCAGGTCGCTTGCCATGTCCGTTGTCGGGATCAGCCGGTCAAGGAGTGCAAGGTTTCGCCTCAACGTCTCCTGCCGCAGGGCGAGCTCATCCGTTCGATGAATTCGAGCCGACGCCTGTGCCGCGCCGATCGCCGCCGTGTTCAAGGATGCCGAGAACGCGTGGGCGACCGCAAAGCGTCTGAACAACAACTCCTGTGCAGCGGTTCCCAGCATCAACATGCCGCCGGAGGCGCCAAAGCCCTTGCCGAGTGATGCAGCGACGATCGTCCGCTCGCCAAGCTCGTCAAACACGGATCGCGCAAAACCTGAGCCATTCTCACCGATGATGGAAATCCCGTGTGCGTCATCGATGTAAAGAAAGAGACCGTACTTCTCCTGAAGCGCACGAAGTTCGGCAAGAGGAGCGCTTCCGCCCATCGAATAGGCACCATCACAAACATAAGCGACGGACCTATGGGTACGGCACAGTGCCTCGAGTGCCGCGAGGTCATTGTGAGGGATCGTTTCCACCCCGGTTTCTCCTGCGACCGTTCCCTTGTGGTGCGCAAGCGTCGCATGAGCAAGGCGATCGAATGCGATCAGCGGCTTTTGGCCTGCCGTCAGGTGACCCGAGGCAAGCAACGGCAAGGCACTCATGTTGGCTGCAAGGACCGTGGTGAATGTCACGACCCGTGCGCGGAACAGCTCGGAAAGATTTTCTTCAAGTTCGCCGAGAATGCTGAAATTGAGGCGTGTCCGAGCGCAAGACCAGTGCAGGGAGCCAGCTTCACTGACCGCCTGCGCCGCGCCGGCGACGATGCCGGGGTGGTTGTCGAGACCGAGATAGGAGCACCGCACGAAGTCGACGACCGTTGAATCGTCATGGGCCAGCCGGACGCTGCGATCTGCAAGTGGCATCGCATACAGCGCCATGATGCCCTGGTAGTGGGCGGCATCGAAATTGGAAGCAGCCGCGCTGATCATCGCCGCTGTATTGCGAAACTGACTCTGGCGGCTGGTGGGTTGGGATGTATGGCTCATATGACAATCTCTTTCGCTACCTATGCGAGAAGAAGGCCACGGCACACAAGGAATGACAACGAAGCTTCTGTGAAAGAATATTCAAAATTTGTAGAAGGTGAAAACCGTTTCATTGGTCGTCGTCGGTGACATCTGCAACGTATCCGTTCGAGCGGATCGTTCGGATGATCGTCCGTCCGGTCGCCTGCGCAAGGGTGCGGCGGAGATTTGCAATATGAACATCGACAGTTCGGGGATTTACGTGATGGTTCGAGGGCCAGGCCGTTTCGATGAGATCAGCGCGTGAAAGAACCCGGCTCGGCGCTTCGAGCAGCCGCTTCAGCAATCGGAACTCGATCGGGCTCAGCTCAGCGCAGCCGGACTTGCATCTGACGAGGCGCGTCTGCTCGTCGAGTTCGAGATCGCCAAAACGAAGCACCGGCCGTGACGGGGTTGGTGGCATCGTGGCACTCTTCGCCGTTCCCAAAATTGCACGCAGGTAAGAGAGGATCCTTTCGGGCGAAACGGGCCGCACGAACGCCTCGTCAATACCGGCTTTCAGAAGACCGAGATAACTGTGCTCGTCGCGGGCCGGAATGAGCGCAAGAAGCGGCAGCTGCGCTGTCGCAGGATTTGCCTTCAAAGCGATGCAGAACCTTGTTCCACCATCGATATTGTCGCCGGTGTCGACAAGCACTGCGACAACGGTCCGCACGTCAGAGGCCGCGACAGCGTCGAAATCTTGGGCCAGCAATACACGAAAACCCGCCACTGCCAGGATATGGCTCATCAGGATGTAGAAGTCTGGATCTTTGGAATGGATAATCACGAGGTTGGTCATGGCACTGGTGAAGCCCCCTTGAGCGGACTGTGTCTTGGGAGCCGGCCGTTTGATCGTTTTATAATAATCGGCCGGCGAAGCTGTCGGGGTGGCGCTCGCGGATCATCGCACCCAGTTGTTCCACCGCCGCAGCAGCATGGCGGCATTGGCGTTGATCCAGGCTGCGTCGGGAATGATGACGCTATCCTTGATCTCCGCTGTCGTCGGCATGGATTTGCGGGCTTCCTCCGACATCAGGGAGATCGCCTCCGTGCTCGGCGGTGTGCAAGATAAAACGTCGCAGGCCTTTGCCTGAACGGCGGGGTTGTCGAGCCAGAACGCAATGAGCTTCAGGGCATTGTCCCGGTGCGGCGCGCCTTTGACCAGTGCAATCCTGTCACCAACGAGAAACGAGGCCTTGTAAGACCAGCCGATCGGCAAGCCATCATTCTTCATGGCTTTCGCCCGCGTCAGCCAGATCTGGCCGAGGTCATACTCGTTGTTGCGAAAGCCCTGCACGCTCTGATCACCGGTTTTCCACCAAAGCGTGACGTCATCGCGAATTTCGTCGAGCTTGCGGAAGGCCCGATCAACATCAAGCGGGAAGAGCTTGTCTTTTTCGACCCCGTCGGCGAGAAGTGCTGCGGCAAGGACGCGCCAGGGGTCGTCGAAATTTGGAAACGCCCGGCCACCGGGAAATCTGCCAAGATCCCACATGTCTGCCCAGGTTTCGGGTGCCGCTTGCGCTCCCTCGTCCTTCCGGTAGACGAGCAAGGTCGCCGTCGACTGGAGGAGCGCGCCTCCCGCCTCGCAAGCGTTGGCCGCCAGATCCGCCTTGGTCGAAAAGCGCGCGCAAAAGGTAGTGAGGTCTTCGGTGACCTGGCGATGCGCCTCGGAGGCTGATTGGATTTCTCCGTCAAGATAAAGATCCCAGGTCACATTGCCCGACTTGACCATGGCCGCCGCCTTGGCGCGCATTTCAGCGTTTGTCGCAGATACGATGGTCACCGCGATGCCTGTGTCTTTGGTAAATGGATCAAACCACGCCTCCTTGAGAGCGCGGTCATAGGCGCCGCCGGTTGAGGCGATGACTACTTGGTCCTGGGCGTTCGCCGGGAGTTGGGTCATAAACGCGGTAGCGACGATGACCAGGCTACCCAGACTGCATGCGTGCTGTCTACTTTTCATAGGTCTTCTACTCCTGCTTGAATTTGGGCGGTTCCGGTCTTCGCCAGAAGCTGGACGAAGCCGATCAGAAAAAGCGAGGCGACGACAACCACCGTGGATGCGGCCGCAATGACAGGCGTCAGATTGAAGTCGATATCTTCGAACATCTTGCGCCCAATCGATTTGCCGCCGACGTCCGAAATGAAGAACGCGACAGTTGCCTCGTCAAACGACGCAAGGAAGGAGAACACGGCTCCCGACGCGACACCTGGGGCAATGTTGGGCAAGGTGACATGGAAAAAGGTCTTCGCCCGATTGGCGCCGCAATTCAGCGCCGCAAGCTCGAGCGCCGGGTCAAGCCGCTGCAGCGCTGCCGTCACGGTGATGACGACGAAGGGGACAGCAAGAACCGTGTGACCGATCAGAAAGCCGGTGAGGGTTCCGGTCAACTGCAGCGGCGAAAACACGAGGTAGAGCGCGACGCCGAGGACAATGTGAGGAACGACCATCGGACCCAGCGACAGCGCATGCAGCGCTGCCTTGAACGGCACATCCCCTCGGACGATGGCGAGTGCCGTCAGCGTGCCGACGACTGTCGCCGTCACCGAAGTGGCGATAGCGATGCGTAGGCTAAACCAGGTTGCCGCCATCCAGTCAGGGTCGCTGAAATAAGCAGCATACCATTTCCACGTCATGCCTTGAGGTGGAAATTGGAGGTGCGACGTCGTGCTGAGCGACATTGGAATGATGATCAACGTCGGCAAGATGAGAAAGAAGAGGATCAGTGCCACGACGAACCCGGCCAGCAGGGTGAGAACGGCCTGTTTGGCAGGGCGACTTCGAAACCGACGCTTCGTCGCAGAATCGGTGGCAGCTTCTTGGGCCTGTATGTTTCGGTCAATGAACATTGTGAAATCCTTTGCTGAGCGACAGGGCCCTGCGGAACAGGAAGACGATCAGAAGAGCGTCGGACAGGAGAACCGTCGACAGTGCTGCTGCGAACGGCCAGTCCAGAAGAACGGTCGTTTGCTGACCGATGAGGGTGGCCATCAACATGGAACCCGGGCCGCCGATGAGGGCAGGAGTGATGTAGAAACCGAGCGCGAGAACGAAGCAGAGGATGGCGCCGGCAAAAACGCCGGGCAGGCTCAGCGGCAAGGTGATCAAAAGGAAAGTCCGCACAGCACCCGCGCCGAGATTGGCGGCAGCGCGCGCCAAATCTGGTGGTAGCGTCCGCAACGTCGCATAGATCGGAAGAATGGCGAACGGCAAAAGGATATGCGTCATCGCCAAGACGACAGCGCTCTGCGTGTAGAGGAGCTTAAGCGGGTGAACCGATAGTCCGGCGTCTTGCAGCACATCGTTGATGATGCCTTTTCTCTGCAAAAGAACGATCCAAGCATACGACCTGATCAGAACCGACGTCCAGAGCGGCACGAAAACGCAGGCAGCTGTGATGAGTGCCGCCTTTCCCCGAAGCCGGGTCATGGCGAAAGCGACCGGATATCCGAGCACCAGGCAAAAGCCGGTGACGGCTGCGGCGGTTACCACGGTCGTTGTCATCACACCGAAGTAGAGGGCATCCTGTCCGAGCCGGATGTAGCTTTCGGCGCCATTTGTAAAACTGAGCGTCACGAGTTTGGCTAAAGGGTACAGGAAGCCGATTGCGAAAGTCGCAACCAGCGGGAGCGTCAATAGCCACGAGGTGAGGGGCGCGAAGCGGCTGGCGTCGCGGGGTCGAGTGATGGTGGCAAGCCTGCTTGGCCTCTGAACGGACGCCTGGATGTTCATCATGCAGTCCCCTCGGCATCAAAGACCCTGAGCGCGTCGAGCGAAAAGGAGAGCGCGACATTGGCACCGCGGTCTGGAAGAGATCGGATGCTGGAGGGTACATCGGCGCGCAGGACGAGCTCCGGAACTTCGTGCAGACGCACGAGCGCGGTTCTTGAGGCGCCTGCAAACACCATCGTCTCTATCGTTCCCGACAGGCTCAAGGCGTCGCGGTCGCGGTACGGCGCGATGGCAATATGCTCAGGCCGAGCGGCAACCCGGACTGCGGCGCCCTCCTCGCGCCGGTGAGCTTGACGCCCCTGCGGCGAACGGATCTGGACGAGGGCGTTGCCGACCTTAATGGCCACGTGGAGGTGATCCGTGCCGCAGACGGTGCCTGGAATGAAATTCACCGATCCGACGAAGTCGGCGACGAAAGCGTTGTCAGGATTGGCATACAGGTCGCTCGGTGACCCGATCTGCTCCAGCCGGCCCCTATGCATGACGGCCACGCGGTCCGACATGGTAAGTGCCTCTTCCTGGTCATGAGTCACATAGATGACCGTTGCGCCGATCCGTTCCTGAATCCGTTTTATTTCGAACTGCATCGCCTCGCGCAGCTTCTTGTCGAGCGCCCCCAGCGGTTCGTCCATGAGAATGACAGGAGGGTCGAAGACGAGCGCGCGCGCCACCGCGACCCGTTGCTGCTGGCCGCCAGACAGCTGGTGCGGATAGCGGTGCTGCAACGCGCCGAGCTGGACGAGATCCAGCATTGCGTCTACGCGTTTGGCTAAGTCGCGACCCCTCGCCAGACGCCGCATGCGCAGCGGGAACTCGATGTTCTGGCGCACGGTCATATGCGGGAAAAGCGCATATTTCTGGAACACCATGCCGATATTCCGCCGGTTCGGCGCGAGCATTGTTACGTCCTGGCCGCCGACAATGATCGAGCCGGCGGTCGGGGTTTCGAACCCGGCAATCATCGTCAGGAGCGTGGTTTTACCCGACCCGGACGGGCCGACGATCGAAACGAATTCGCCCTTTTCGATCTCAAGATCCGTCTCACGCACCGCCCAGACCGCGCCGTAGGTCTTTTGCACCCGGCGAAGTGCCATCTGTTGTCCGATCAAGTCGTTTTCCTCTTTGCTGTTGGGTTCGCTGATGCGCTGCTGTCAGCGTGTCGGTTCCGGATAGTTCGCGGCGCTTTCCGGCGTGTGGCGTGGGGAGGCGTGACTTTGCCACCACGAATCGCTACCTTTGATGCGCCAAAACTTTGCAAAAGCTTCACACTTCAATTTTTGTTGCATCAAAAATCTGCTGTGTCAACACGCTTAGGATGAAATATGAAAGACGCAAACCTTGGGGATGCAGCCTACGCCGAGTTGAAGGACCGGCTGAGCAGGGGCGCATACAAGCCTGGCGATAAACTGACCGTGCGGTCGGTCGCCGAAACGTTGGACGTGAGTTCGACTCCGGCGCGCGATGCAATCAATCGTCTGGCCACGGAAAATGCTCTTGTGTACGCAGGGCCGAAAACCGTCATTGTCCCCATCCTCACGGAAGTCGACCTGCGAGAAATCACCCTCATTCGCATCGCGCTCGAGGGGCTGGCTGCCCAACTCGCGGTCGATCATGCCAAGCCGGAGCACATTGAAAAATTACGTGAAATTCAGTTGCACATCAACGCAGCCCTCGAAAAGCGGGACTATGAGGGGGCGCTTTGGCACAACAAGGAGTTCCATTTTCTTGTGTACCGGCTGTCCGAATTGCCCCATCTCATCACGTTGATTGAAGCCCAATGGCTGCGTGTCGGCCCGTCCTTCTATGGCCTTTATCCTGAGTTTGCCGAGGCAAAATACGGGGTGCGCAATCATGAAATGGTGATCGAGGCGCTTGCTGATCGCGACGGTGGCGGATTGCGCGCGGCGTTCGAAAACGACATCCGTGACGGGTATCGGCGGTTGCGTTTTGCCGTTCGGGAGCGCGCCGCAGCTCGTTAGGTTTTTTTGTTATACCGACTTGACGTCCGATAATTTTGTTGCAACAAAAAACAAAGCTTGCGCAAAGCTTCTGATTTTCCCTTGCAACAGAAGGCAACAACCCAGATGTCTACAGCAACAGCTGCCGGTGCAGCCGGGCATGTTCGACCGCGCTCGGCCGATCTCTACCATAGAGGCCGCGGGGTATTCCCGGGCGGCGTCACCCGGTCCACGGTCGATCTCGATCCGTACCCGATTTATCTCTTAAGGGGTGAGGGAGCCTATGTCGTCGATGTCGACGGCAACCAGCTTCTCGACCTCAACAACAATTTTACCACGCTCCTCCACGGGCACGGCTTTGCACCGGTGGTTGACGCCGTCACCGATCTGCTGCGAAGGGGAACGTGCTTCTCAAACCCGACCGATCATGAGATCGCGCTCGCCGAGCTTTTGGTATCGCGCGTTCCGGCAATCGAGCAGGTACGGTTCGTCAATTCGGGTACGGAGGCCGTGATGTTCGCGATCAAGGCGGCCCGCGCCTTCACGGGCCGCGCGGCGATTGCCCGCTTCGAGGGTGCCTATCACGGCGCCTATGATTGGGCCGAAACCGGGCAGTACGGTTCCTTTGACAGCGCAAGGACCGGTCGCCGCACGGCACGAGCGGCCTATACCGGAGCTCCTGGCACGACTGCCGACACTGTCGTCGTCCTCGATTTCAACGATGTCGACCGGCTGGAAGAGAGCCTGATGCCTCATGCCAAGAGCCTGGCGGCAATCCTGATCGACCCGATGCCGAGCCGGGCAGGGTTCCTCAGGCCACTTCCTCAGTTCATCGAGCGGCTCAGTGCATTTGCGCAAGAACACGGCATCCTCATCATCGCCGACGAGGTGCTCAATCTCAGGCAGGGCTATAACGGAGCCTCTTTTCGCTACCGGCTTGCACCTGACCTCGTGACGGTTGGCAAGATCATTGGTGGAGGGTTCCCGATCGGCGCGGTCGGCGGACGGCGCGACATCATGTCGGTCTTTGGTTCGGATGGAAAGGCGCCGCTGGTGCCGCAGGGCGGAACATTTTCTGCCAATCCTGTCTCGATGGTTGCCGGACGGGTCGCAATGGAAGCCATGACGCCGGAGGAGTTCGGGCGGCTGGAGCGGTTGGGCGACAGGCTGCGCAAACAGTTATCTGAACTTGCGGTAAAGCATGAGGCCTCGTTTTCGATCGCGGGAGCGGCATCCCTCTTTCGCATACATCCAAAGCGCAAGGTTCCCAACACCTATGCCGATGCAAGGTTGACGCCGGCGGAGGCAGCGCGGATGCGCAGTCTCAGTCGATTCTTCCGGGAAAACGGTATCTTGCTTCCGGGCGATGCGGCAGCGTGCCTTTCGACTCCAATGACTGACGGTGAAATTGACAGCGTGTCGTCCGCTTTCGAAATGTTTCTGAAGACCTCTGATGGCGGCAAAGAGGAGGCGCAGCAGTGAATACCGTATCCATCGAGGAGACTGTGGCCGATCGTGTCGCAAACGCCCTTCTGCGTCACGAGGTCGAATTTCTGTTCGCCCAAAGCTTGCCTTCGGCGGTCGTCCTTGCCGCGGAAGCACGCGGCATCCGCCAGATCTCCTACCGGCAGGAAAATATGGGAGGAGCGATGGCCGACGGATACGCCCGGATATCCGGAAAGGTCGGCGTCGTTGCCGCGCAGAACGGACCGGCCGCGACCCTTCTGGTGCCACCACTGGCCGAGGCCATGAAGGCAAGCATCCCCGTTGTGGCGCTCGTTCAGGAAGTTGAACGGGACCAGACCGACAGGAATGCCTTCCAGGAGCTCGATCATATCGCGCTCTTCCAGTCCTGCACGAAATGGGTGCGCCGCGTGCAGGTCGAAGAGCGCATCGACGACTATATCGACGCTGCCTTTACCGCGGCCACATCCGGTCGGCCCGGCCCAGTGGCGATTCTGCTGCCGGCGGACCTGCTTCGCTCGACGGTCAAGCCTGCGGCAACGGTGCGCCGAGCCAGCCTCGGGCGTTATCCGCTCGATCGCAGCCGACCAGGCGACGAGGCGATCGGACAGGCGGCCGGATGGATTGCTGCCGCAAAAACACCGCTTGTTCTCGCCGGCGGCGGCGTGCATGGTGCAAACGCCTGGACGCAGCTCGCGCACCTGCAGGAGCTGGCGAGCCTGCCAGTTTGCACGACCAATATGGGCAAGGGCGCCGTCAATGAGCATCATCCTCTTTCGCTTGGCGTCCTTGGCTCGCTGACAGGGCCCCGGTCACTTGGTGCCCAGACGCAGCAATTCCTGGAGGCGGCGGACCTGATCATCCTGATCGGCACCCGCACCAATCAGAACGGAACGGACAGCTGGCGCCAGATCCCGAAAACGGCCCGTGTGATCCATATCGATGTCGACCCGATGGAGATCGGACGCAACTTCGAGGCGCTTCGGTTGGCTGGCGACGCGCGGGAAAGCCTGAAAGCGCTGAATGCGGCCCTTGCAGAGCGGAACCTGGATCTCCGGCACGCTGGCCGCCAGCAGCTTGAGGATCGGATCGCTCGGTGCTGGGCGGATTTCGAGGAAGCGCGTCAGCCGGTTGCCCGGTCGAACCAGTCGCCGATCCGGCCGGAAAGGGTCATGCGGGAACTTCAGCCCTGGCTCGACGACGATCTGACGGTTGTCGCCGACGCGAGCTACTCGTCCATGTGGGTCACCGGGCAGTTGCGGGGCACAGGCGAGGGCACGCGGTTCATCACCCCGCGCGGGCTTGCTGGGCTGGGATGGGGTCTTCCGCTGGCGATTGGCGCAAAGCTTGCGCAGCCGGAAACCCCAGTCGTGGCCGTGGTCGGCGACGGCGGCTTTGCCCATAGCTGGGCGGAGCTTGAAACCATGGTCCGCCTCAACATCCCCGTCGCTACGATCGTTTTGAACAACGGTATCCTTGGCTTCCAGCGAGACGCCGAAACCGTCAAGTTCGGCCGCTATACCTCGGCTTGCCATTTCGCCCCTGTCGATCATGCCCAGATTGCTGCTGCCTGCGGTTGCCGGTCCGCGCGCGTCGATGATCCCGCCGATCTTGTGGACCTGATCAGAAAGGGTATCGAGGCGGATGGACCATTCTTGATCGAGGTGATGACGGATCCGGAAGCCCATCCGCCGCTCTCGCTCTTTGCGGGGATGGATCAGGCAGAGTGATGATCGAGTTCTCGCAACGCGTTGCGGTGGTGACCGGCGGCAGCTCCGGCATTGGACTTGCCGCCGTCACCCATCTTCTTCATTCAGGCTTCAAGGTTGGCTTTTTCGGGCAAAGTGCGGCCCATGTGGATCAGGCTGCCGCCAGGCTCAGCCGCCAGTTCGATGGCGGGCGTATTCTCGCGCGATGCGTCGATCTGACGTCACCGCAACAGGTTGCCGGCTTTTTTTCAGACGTCGAGGACCGGTGGCACGTCCCCGACACACTGATCTGCAACGCCGGCATCTCGCCAAAGAGCCCGGATGGTGCGACGCCCTTTGCGCAAGTCAGTCTCGATGAGTGGAATGCCGTTCTTTCCGTCAATCTGACCGGAGCGATGTTGTGCTGCCAGGCCGTTGTGCCGGCCATGGCACTGCAGGGGTTCGGGCGCATCATCCTGATCGGATCGATTGCAGGGCGGGCAATTCCCAGGATGGCCGGAACCGCCTATGTCGTCTCCAAGGCCGCGTTGTCGGGTCTGTCGCGTTCGTTGCTGGCTGCCTGCGCCGGAACAGGCGTGACCGTCAATATCATCGCGCCGGGCCGCATCGTAACGGACATGGCGGGCGCACCCGACAGTGCGGTCAATCGAGCAGCGCTGGAACGCATTCCGGTCGGGCGGCTCGGCGAACCGGCGGACATCGCCAGCACAATCGGCTTTCTCGTCTCAAGCGATGCTGGCTTCATCAATGGAGCAATCATCGATGTGAATGGAGGGGAGTTCGCTCCCCTCTGAAAACCGGAGCCAGGACCATGCCCAAGATCCTCGTCTGCGTCGCGGACGCGCAGCTCTTCCTCTTGCTTCGCCATGTGCTGGTGAGCGAAGGCTTCGATGCTTTCCTTGTGACGCAGCCTTCCGAAGTGGTGCGCCTTTGCCGGCGCGAGGCGGTCGTGGCCGCCGTGATCGATTGGTCGGAAGGGGCGCTTGGAAGGGGAGCCCTTCTGGCAGCGGTGAGGTCTGTTGCCCCGCCTGTCGCCGTGATCCTGCTTACACGGGATCAGGCCGGGCTGACTGTCGCCCCACCCGCATGTGAACTGCGCCTCAAACGTCCCTTCAATCCTCTTGGTCTGCTGCAGTTCCTGCGGCGTCTGCGCAATCTGCGTCTTGCCGCCGGCCATCCAGGCTCTTCCGGAACGGTGCTTCGGTTTGCCGACCTTGAAATGAACATTGCGACGGTGAAAGTGCAGCGGGCCGGAAAAGAAGTCGGACTGACGGCGTTGCAGTTTCGTCTGTTGCGTCGGCTGCTCCAGGCGCCCACGGTCGTTTGCCACCGCGACGATCTTATTGAGAATTGCTGGCCGGAGCATGCCGAAGTCGAGCCACGAACCGTCGACATCCATATCGGCCACATCCGCCGCGCCCTGGATGCACTGGGCCCCGAACTCATCCGCACTGTGCGCGGACGCGGCTATTCCCTTCAGATGCCATCCGGCATCAAGGCTTCAAAGCCGTCTAATTCCTGAGCCGCCGAAACAGTCCTGCCAGGCGTCGGAATTCCGCCTCCTCGCCCTCGAACCAGGCGTCCAGCCCACAGAAGGCGACGGCGGTTGCGGCTTCGCTGCCGTAGAGCGCATGGGCGTGGTTGATGATGACTTCATCGGCATCGGCCGGACTGGCTTCGTTGCCAATCTCACGGTTTTTTGGCTGCGGCCTCTTAGACCGGGATGGATTGCGCGACATAGTAGTCTCCCCGCGTCCGGCGCAGGAAGTGATTTGGTAGATCGCCGGACGTTGCCGCACCCTTATCGTCGAATTGATTGACGCTCGTGCCGTCCCTGGCGAATGTTTTGTCGCAGCTATAATCCTAGAGGGCCGTTGCCGCGCGGGCAAGCGCAAATGCTCTTTCGAGGCAGTCGTGAACGGCGCAACAGGCATGATGGCCCGCGCAGGGCGTGGAGAAGGCAGCACAGGGTATTCCGAGGTGACTGTGCTGGCTGTTATCTCGCTCGTCCGTCGTGGCGTACAAGAATACTATTGAGGCAACGAGATGGGTCCGGCCCGGATTTCGCCTTGCCGGCGGCGTTGTGCCAATCTTCCGGGCTGCTTGGAACCGAAGTTGCACGCGCAGACCACGAACCGTTGCTCTGCCGCCGCGATGCTAGATCTCTGATGCGCTCTACCTTGTCTGGTTGCGTTCACGGCCTCAGCTTTGGGTTCAACCTTTTGCTCGCAATGCGACGACCGAGCATGGGCTGTGCGGGTGGCCGTGCGGATGCGCACGGCTCGGCTCCGTTTGTAAAGATTGTGTGAAAACATCTTTGCAAGCGCTTCGTTGAAACGTGGGCCAGCTTCCGGCACTGTCCCTTGTGCCGTAAACCGGCATAGTTGGTTCGAATCAGAGCTTAAGGGGTTTGTATTGCCGATGAAGACGAGCCTCGATCACCTGCCGCCGGTCAAGCAGCACGAGCTTCGCCGAATCGTCGAGGTCATTCTCGAAGAGTTCGAGGACGCGCTGAACGTCAGCGGCTGACCACATGCCTGTACCGAAGTAAGATTCCGCTTGCATCTTTCGGGGCGTCCACACACGCCCCACTTCACCTCAAACGACCACTTTGGACCCGCTGGCGGCTTATTGACTAGGACAGGAAGGCACGTCGCGATGCGCGCCGGCATCGGGTCGAAGGGAAGCTGCGGCTGGGCGGGATCGCGCGGCTTTCTACGACGGCTGTGCAACGGCTTGTCGGGATCGTGATGAAGCTCCATGGAGCGAGGTTTCTTCGGTGGCTTAACCATGAACTTATTGCACCAGAGAATGCGGAAAGGCACATCAGGAAACAATTAAGTATGCCCTAAAATTCACCGATCAAGGTAATGATCTCGCAGCTGAGTTCGACAAAGGTCAGCAAACTGCGAGACCAAGGTGCGCCGGGTGTTTTCACGATTGAATCATGATGGTGTAGTGGCAGCAATGGGGAGTTTTCCCCACATCCGATAAGCGGGAACCTTTACTCACGTATTCAAGAGCTTGCGTGCGTTTTCCATTGCTTGATCAAGACGGATGCGGCTCTTCCCCTGGCCCAGTTCGTCTCGAGGAGAACTGCAGAATTCCCCGACAGTTGCCATCTCCGCCGTTCGTGGGACTTCGAACTCAACAACTAATCTATCGTCAACCAAGAAAGTATATAGGTCCTCGCCTTGCTCCGGTATGTGCTTTAGAATCTGAAAAACGGAACCGCGCACGCCCTTCCCATCCATGAGAGCTATCAACTTGGCATCATGAGGCACTCGGTCCGGCTGCAAAATGTAGGTGCTGTACTTGTCGTGGAGCCGCTGTGGCGACATCGCTTTTCCTCGGTTTAACCGAAGAGATAGCAGCGTTCACGTCGCAACTACAATGGCGAGTTTTTCAACAATATCGGCCGCCTCGGCTCAGGTGCGATTTGTCCAATCCGCGATGATCTTGTACGAAGCTTCGACGTTCCTTTGTTGAGGTGGCGCGACATTCGCGCGTAGGGTCCCCTCAGATGATGCCCCGCTGTTGACCGGTTGAAAAACTCGCTTTAGTCAGACGCCCTCATTTTACGGCGCCGTAGGCCCGCTATGCGGTGGCCCTGTTTCAGGCTCGCCAAGCTAGTATTGCCTGTCTCACTCGTAAATCTTGGCCGCTGCCAACAAAGCGGCGGCATGTTGCCAAGGATTTGAATTCGCAGCGTTGGGCCAGTCAGTTGTCCACGCCTGCATGGCCTCCAGGAATCTGCCAAGGTCTGCATTTTCCCAACCGCCAGCAAGATCATGACTGTCTAGATCAGCTCTGAGCTGTGCAAGGTATTCGACAAAGCTCTTTCGGTCGTGCACTTCGTGATCGTTCATCCCGCTAGGATGACACATCCCGACGAATGTCTGCAATGGGCTGCCTACTCCCTCCCATTTGATCAGAGGGTGATCGGGTATTAAGTCGTGAACTCATAATGGCGCAAGATGAGGCGAATGCAGGCTAGGTCGTGAACTCATTAATCTGCTTGTCAGATCAAGCCTTGCAACACGGGCATCAGAAGAGCAAAAAGCGTTATGTCCGAGAACAACGTCAACGCAATTTCATTCGAGTTCGATCGCTCAAACATGTTTGAACCGCTTTTGCGGGCTGATCCGTCGTTTCGTGGAAAGTGGGAGACATTCCAGGAGGAACATCGATCTGACGACGAGATACCACTTTACTTGGCACTGTCAGAGCTTGCACATCATCTGATTGACGATTTGGAGGCAGGTAACACACATCGATTTGACGCTGTCTTTGATGTTGTCGAGCGCTGGAACATCAACGGCGACCCGTATGTTAAAGAGGCCGCTACTGTAGGTCTCCTAGAAGACTTGCAAAATCGACATTTGCATCGCGAAACTCGGCCTGACGATTTTCTTCCATGGCTGCAGCCGGAAACTCTAGGATGGTGGGCTAAGATCCATGAATTCTGGGGCACAGCAAAGCCGCGTTCTTCAGATTCTGGCTTCCGATGATTGCATGTTTTTGATTCACTGAGGCTTTGATTTGGAGGCCTCTTATGTCCCGTCAGCAGTTCGACCTGACTGATTTCGAATGGAACATCATTCAGCCGTTGTTGCCGAACAAGCCGCGCGGTGTTCCTCGCGTCGATGATCGTCGTGTCATCAACGGCATCTTGTGGCGTTTCCGAACCGGCTCGCCGTGGGCGGACGTTCCAGAGCGATATGGCACGCGTGCAGGAAAGTACGCGCCAGCTGCTGGAGAAGCTTCTTGGTGGCAATCTTGACGCCTTTGCTAGCCTGGTAGGTGCGGCTGACAAGCTTCCGTATTTCACGGGCGCTGGCACAATGGATATGGCCGACTTCAAGGCCAAGGGGCGTGACATCGTCCAGTCGTCGACTACGGCGACGTTGCTTGCGCGGCTCGGACCGACCGCGAGTCGCGTGTCGCCATTTCCCAGCGACGCAGACGTTGGCATGGTGGACGGCGATTTCAATACGGTGACCTATCCCGGCCTCTATACTATTTCCGGAAGCTGGGCGAACGGCCCGCCCGTTTACGGTGACCCGGCGACATTCACCACGGCAACTCTTGAGGTTATCGTCAGGGCTAGCGGCAATAGCTATTGGCAATATTTCCGCAACGGCCAAAGTGTCTTCAGGAGGTTCGCGACTAGCACAGGCGGGCTAGCCAGCGCCGTTTGGAATAAGGTCGAACATATTATGGTTGGCACTGTCGCACAAAGCGGCGGTGTTGCCACCGGGACCATTTTCGATCGAGGTGTGAACAGCAACGGCGAAGTGATCAAATTTGCTGACGGGACGATGATCAACTGGCAGAGAGCGAGCGTCTCCTCCGTCGCAGTCAGCACGGCACGCGGTTCCATATTCGGCATGAATTCCGCCGACGCGCTGGAATGGACTTATCCTTCGCCCTTCGCCGGAAGCTTTCATATTGCTGCGGCCGTACAGATGGAGCGGAGTGATTGGTCTATCGTGACTGGCGCATCCATCATATCGATTAACTCTGTGAGCTTGACGCATAATATGTGGGGCTCGGTGAGTAACCCGGCAGGCAACAGCAAGACAATCAACAGGATTGCGATCGGAAGGTGGTTCTAATGCGCATCAGTCTTTCCCCACAACTGCGGGATGACAGCCTGATCGTTTCGGTCTCCGGTGACGTTCTGACTGTCAACGGCGAGGTGTTCGATTTCACGCCGCTGCCGGAAGGCGCAACGCTTCCACGAGATGCCGTCGACTCCGAATGGTTCGCCGGCCCTGTCTCGCGCACGGGCGGCCAGATCGAAGTGACGCTCATATTGCCGTACAAACACAGCAACGCCTCGAGCAATGTCACTTTCCCGGAACCGATCGTGACGACGGGAAACGGTCCGGTTTCACTGCCGGTCGATCTCAACAATATGGAAGTGGAGGTCGAAGCCGATGGCGACGATTGATTTTTCCAAGGTCATCACCGCCGAGCAGAAGGCGGCCGACGCTTTGGCGCAGGCGATGGCGGAATATTCCGGCGCCATCCAGGCGCACATGGAAGCCAAGGCGCACGAGCGGCACTACGACAGTCTGCAGTCAGCCATCAGCTACCGCGACGATCCGAACGAGCAGTTCGCGGCCGAGGCGGCGGCGCTGTTTGCCTGGCGATCGGCCGTCTGGACCTATGCGACGGTGGAACTGGACAAGGTAACTGCCGGCGAGCGAACGCAGCCGAGCATTGAAGAATTCATCGGCGAGTTGCCGGCGTTCATCTGGCCGTAAGGCCTGATCACCAGGCGTCATCGCCTGGTGTGAAATCTCGACTCAGCTCGACATCACCAAACGTTTTCAAGGCTCCCTGACGGGGGCCTTTTTCATTGCCCAAATCTAAAAGGACAACCAAATGCCCATCTTCGGTGTCGCATCGCTCAAAAACTTGTCCAAATGCCACCCGAACTTAAAGCTCATCGCGAATGAAGCCATCAAAGAGATGGATTTCCGCGTGCTCGACAGTACCAGGGGCAGGGACGCTCAAACCCGCGCTTTCCAGACCGGCAAGAGCAAAGCGAAATTCGGCCAGTCGGCGCACAACTATGTGCCGGCAATCGCCTTCGATCTTTTCCCGTTCCCCTACGATTGGAAAGACCGGAAAGCTTTCACCCGGCTTGCCGAGATCATCATGCGGATTGCCAAGGAAAAAGGCATTCCGCTTCGCTGGGGCGGCGATTGGAACATGGATGGCGACAAGACCAAGTCAGATGCTTGGGACATGCCCCATTTCGAGCTCCACCCATGGCGCGACTGGGCGAAGAAATCCAAGCTCTACGAGGACGGTTGATGGCACAGGCAAGCTGGGCGGTTCGCCGTCGTATTATCATTTCCGTGCTCATCTGGGCCGGAGCGCTGATCACATATCTGTCGATCTGGGGCCGGCCCGTCACCCTGGTTGGCGACATCGCAACAGGGCTGATCCTTCTCATGGGTAGCGTGATCGGCTCCTACGTATTCGGCGCCGTCTGGGATGACCAGTCCAAGCGGAAATCCGAAGTGGCGCAATCGGCTGTAGACCAGAGCGACCCGACCAGCACGACCGTGAAAGTCGAACCATGATCGCGCTGTGGGACATCATCGGCCGCTTTGCCGGCATCGTTCGGATGGCCATGGGAGCCGCAGCGGCCGCGTTGCTGTTCTGGCTGGTGGTTGTGCCGCTCGAACGCGCCGACGCTCGCAAGGGCTACGTGCTGGAGGTGAGGGCGCTTGCCGCGGAAGCGGAGCGCGACGAGCTCGCACGGCAGGTGAAGGCAGGCAAGATCGTCACCGAAGCCTATCATGAGCAGCTCCGAAACTTCAGGGCCAAGGACGCAGCCGACGATGTCGAGCTCGAAAAAAGGATTATCGAGAATGAAGCTCTCCGCAAAGCTGCTGGCCGTGCCTGTCTGCTGGGTGATTCTGACCGCCGCTTCCTGCTCGACCTTAGATAAGCCGGCCGCCTCGATCGGGGTTGCGAGGGCTGGCGTCAACCTCCCGGCATGGCCGGATGACTGTCGAGCTCAGGAGCCTCACGCGGAGATCAGCATCGGCTCTGAGGCTGTCACGATCATCAAGCGGGAGCGGAAGGCGACGGACAAGGCAAACGCACGGGTGACGCGCTGTGCCGGTTTCTACGACAATACCCGAGATCGGTTCGAGCGAGCCGGAAACTAGCCGGCCGGACGCTCGGTTACGAGCCGAGCGCCCAGCCTAACCGCGCGAAATGGGGAGATCGCAACGGCTGGAGCTAGCTACCAGCCGAACGTAACCCGATCGTTAACGAACTTCACAGGCATCAGGCACAGGGGCTTACCGGGGAATGGCAGAGGTTACCGATATGACGACGAACGGCAATGGATTCGATTCTCTCGCCCAGTACGCCCGTCTCAGCGAACGCGTGGAGAACCAGGGGAAAGATATAATCGACCTTCGCTCGAATATGAATTCGGGCTTCCAAGGCGTGAATACCAATATCGCAAGCCTGTCCAATGAGTTGCGCTCGAATTCTAAGACCCAATGGCCCGTTATCTGGGCGGCCGCTGGCGTTTGCTTCACGGTGCTCGTGACGATCGGAGCCTTCTTCTACGGGACACTGAACAAGGGCCTGGATCGACTGGACGCTGCAATCGTCAAGAACGCCGAGATAAGCCAGAATGCCGTCACCAAGCTCGCCGAAACGATGCAGGTTGGGTTTAAGAGCATCACCGACAACATGGTGACGCAGAAGGAAATGGAATGGCGCACGGCCCGCGGCGCAGAGGATCGGAAACGGACAGACGACGGTTTTGTTGATCTGCGGGCGACGACCGTCAGCCGCAACGAATGGTCCGAACGCAACCACGCCAGAGACACAGAAATCAACGAACTCAGCCGGCGCATCGAAGAACTTCGGCAGGAATTCGGATCGCAATACACGGCGAGAGATGTGCTGCTGTCGACCCGATCGGAAGTCAAGGATTTGCGCAACCAGTTGCGGCGGCTCTACGAATCCAGCGGCGGACGGCTGAGCATGTCAGATCCTCGCGAAACTCCCTGATAAGCCGAGGACGGCGAGACCGACAGCTCAGGCTTTTTGATCGATCCGATCCTCTACGAAGACTCTCCTGATGGAGTTCCAGTTCGCTTCGTATCCGTGACATCGACATTGAACAGCGTGGGGCATGTCGTCGCCTCCCTCGCCCTCAGAGCGGGTGATGGGGGCGGCTTTGCGCCAAATAGGGACATCGCCAACCCGCCGCCGATAACACGTGCTTGCCAACATGACGGCGCAGTTGGTAGCTAATCGCATCTACCGGCGAGGGCGTAGCATGGCTTTGAAGTATAGCGGGTTCCACATCTGGGAGGCGGATGATTGGCAACCGGGTGACTTCACCGACTTCGGCTTTTCGATGGACTTCTATGTCGGCGACGCCAATGGCAGCGACGCATTTACCGTCCTAGTCTGTAGTCCGTCATGGTTCGCGCGTGAACGCGGTGGTGAGGTGACGAGCGGTCGCAATGTGATCTTCATGCCACGATTTAATCGAAACGACCTCGACGATTTCCTTAAAGCCAGATGCGCAGAAGAAAGCGGCAAAAGCGTTGAAACCACGATGCTCAAAATCGATGGCATCGGTGAGTGGGAGTATCGCTATCGGAGTTGAGCCCTTCGCCCCAACATCGGGCGGCGGGTGCATGTCCGCAACGGGGCCAATTGCAGACGAATGTTGATTGCGCGGTTGCTTCCCCTTGCACCAGATTGTGGTCAATAAAACAACGCAGTATACCAATTTGGATCGTACTGCCCCGATGGATTCTTGCTCATGAGCAACACGAAGCGAATGCTACCTTTAGCGGTTGAGTTTGGGGGACTAGGCGAGCCTCCCCCGCAATATGTCTCTCATTTATCAAAGGTATCGCAAGGGCATATTGTTCTATACGGCGGAAGGCAGATATCCGGCCTTCATGAACTTGGGAAAGAAATCGCATTCATTGACGAAGGAGAGCTTTGGGAAAACGAGGATTTGTTTTCGAAATTGACTGAACTTAATTCCAGCGGGCTTCCGTTTTCATATCAGCCAAAGGAAATGGATTCGCCGGATATTCTGATGGCGTATTGGCATGCAATTGGAAAACTCAAAGTGAGTTTCAAGGAGATTGTTTGGCGAAGTTCAGACCAATGGCACATCGTGACGCACGAACCTCCGGTCATTGAAGCCGACGTTTCGGCAGCGCCCGAGAGTTTTAGAGCTTGGCTATCACGTTCCTGAATCCGGCAGAGGGCGAATAACCGCATCGGGACGATAGGCGACTACTGACGCGGCCGGATTGCGCCATACCGGCCCCATCACCCTCACATCAAGTGTGGCGTGGGTATCGCCAAATTCAGCTGACGTTCTGTCAATCGTCTGCTGCCATTCGTCCTGTTATTTTCGTATATTCGTCTTCCCATAGCCACGAGCACGCTTCCTCATATGAGGCAAAGATAGCGAGAACTGTTCGGTCATGCGGGTCAAAAATTCGAAAGCTGCTATCACTGACATAGTGCAGTATCGCGAGGATATAGGGCGGGTCGGTCGACCAATCGTACCAAGCCTCAAACCATGTAAATTCTTCAGTGAGCTTCAAACTTGCATCTCTATGAAATGTGGAAATCTATTTTCAGCTGCATTTAAACCAAATGCTCAAACTCAGCAAACAACAAGGTCCGCCTCGCAGGGGGCCATTGCTGCCACATCGCCCGCACCACGCTAGTTGCCGAAACCAGAGGTTCGCTTTGACCTGAGACATGCGAACTTGCGTTCCATCCTGATCGGCTGCAGGTTAAGCAGATGCACAATCACGCGAACCAGCCAGCGCTCCTTCAACACACCGACGGTCAACGCGGTGTGGTCAGCATAATTCCAAGCGGGGATTTATTCCTCTTCACTCTCGATAAAGAAGAATTTGAACCTCCATCCCATAGCATGGATAGCTACACGTACTGGACCGAGGTCTATCGCTCTGGTCTCTATGAAAACCTTGCAAGCGCTGCCGCTGCTGCCGAGGCGGAGTTTCCGTGGATCGGCAACGCATTCTCAAATCCCAGTACGCGCTAGCCAACTTCCGCTAATTGCGGACATCAACGAACCGAGTTCTGACTTTCAGCTTATAATCCGTTCACCTCGGCTAGGAAATCTTTGTAAGAAGACCATTGTGGCTCGTAGGTGTGCGAGATATCGATGGGGTAGGCAGGGCTCGTTGCCAGCCTTTGATTAAGCTGAGCCATCCAGCTATCAAAATCCTTGACATACCAGTGCCACTCTTTGCGGTTGTTTCCTGTAACTACGAGCACTTGTCGGCCGATCTCGTTCACATCCAAAGGCATAAGAGCGTCTTCAAATGCGATTTGCGCACTGTTGGCATCCGCATCTGGCATTCCATTCAAGTCAGCTTCATAGGGCCAAAGAATAATCACGCGGTTCGGTAGATCGGCCTCATGCACCCCGGCGGGCACAGCCTTCAGGCTCCGAAAAATCAGCGCCTTCCCATCTTCCTGGCCCGTAGCAGTAAAGTAGGTGCCTTCTGCGTTTGCAGTCATTGGCACAACCCACGCCATAATTGCGGCAAAAAACTTCGTGAGGCGACTCATGGGCAATTCCCGAGACGAACAAGGCAAGATGCCTGCTATATTTGGGAGAAAGATATTGCAAGAACATATGACAATGGGCCAATCCCGGCCCCATCACCCGGATCATCTGAGGGAAAGAAATCCTGTGGATCAGCGCTCACCGCGGCATGTCAATTAAGGAGAAGAGCGTCATCCGCATCAGCACCAAGGTCGCGAACTGTATCAGGGCTCATAGTGAAATCCGCAATCGATTCCAGGTCCAGAATATAGGATCCCTGTCGAAGAAAGAGCCGATCCACTCCGAGCACCTTTCGGCCGGTGCGTTTACAGTTTTGAACGAAATCGACTGCCATTTCGGGAGGCAAAGGGTCCGTTTCCATAGCAAAGCTCCATCAGCCGTGACGGCAATTCTTTTGCCTACGGAAAATCAAGGTCTTTCGATAGGGGTGCCACGCTCAAATCGCCATTCCGCAGCGAAGCACTCGAACGTGTTAGAGCGAAGGTAGAAGAGGAAGTGTCGCTTTTGTGATTCCAAAGACGCGAGTTCGTACCAGTCCGTAGGCGTAAGGCGCTGGTCGTCTTCGCCAAACAGCTCGTAAAACTCGCCCCAAGCCGGGACCACTTTGCTATATCGGCACTGCCCAGCATACCAGCCATGGTCGTTGGTTGGCCCCAGCCGCCACCTTGAGCACTGCTCGAAGGTCAGGCGCCCCTTCTCGTCTTCCTCCGCCTCGTAAGCCCATGGGTTCAGGAAGAACGTCATCCGCACCGTGGTGCCGCTCACCGTTACCTCTTCGTAAGGTGCATTGGGCTCGGCGTTCCAGTCTTCGTTTAGGTGCTTGAAGGTTGGGTTCGACATAGCTGCACTATGCCGACAACCATTGTCAAAGCCAATAGGATCGCGATGCCGATGATTCTTTTCAAGGGCGGAAGAAAGTGATTCAGCATCGGCCTGACTGACTTCGAGTGTGCGGCTGTGGCTTCGTGCAGTTTGCTGACCTGTGTCGAGCTCACCTGCGAGATCATTACCGCCTTGATCGGTGAATTTTAGCGCATACTTAATTGTTTCCTGATGTGCCTTTCCGCATTCTCTGGTGCAATGAGTTCATGGTTAAGCCACCGAAGAAACCTCGCTCCATGGAGCTTCAGCACGATCTCGACAAGCCGTTGCGCAGCCGTCGTAGAAAGCCGCGTGATCCCGCCCAGCCGCAGCTTCCCTTCGACCCGATGCCGGCGCGCATCGAGCCCTGCATTCCCCTCCTGGTCAGCAAGCCGCCGGTGGGCCCGAAGTGGTCGTTTGAGGTGAAGTGGGACGGGTATCGTGTAGCTGTGCACATCGAACGCGACCGCGTGCGGATCCTGACAAAGAATGGGCATGACTGGACCGATCGCTTTCCGGCCATAGAAGCTGCAGCCCGTGGCCTTGGCGTGACAGCGATCCTCGACGGCGAGGCCGTGGTGCTCGATGATCAGGGTCGCTCTGATTTCAACGCGCTCCTGAAGGCGCTGGGAGGGCGAGGCGGCAAGCGAAGATCTGAAGAGGTCATCCTGTACGCCTTCGATCTGCTCTACGTGGACGGCCACGATCTGCTGAAGATGGAACTGTCGTCGCGCCGGCATCTGCTGGGAAACCTGATCGGCGAAGGGCAGGGCGCCATACGCTTCTCCGAGGAGATGGACGCAGACGGCCAGGCATTCCTCGACGTTGCGTGCGAATATGGGCTGGAGGGTATCGTCGGCAAGAGCCGTGATCAGCCGTATCGCCCCGGCCGCGGTGACTGGGTAAAGATCAAGTGCAAGCGGCGGGACGCTTTTATCGTCGTCGGCTATGAGGCGGCGGGCGATAGCATCCGCAGCTTGCTCCTGGCGGCACGCAAGGGCGAAAATGACCTGGTCTATGTCGGCTCGGTCGGAACTGGCTTTTCCCAGATTGTCGCGCGCGAGCTAAGGGCGCTGATGGATCTCTTGACGGTGAAGAAGCCGCCCATTCCGATGCGAACCGGGATGAGTGTTCTGTTTGCACAACCGACGCTCATCATCGATGTCGAATACCGAGCAGGGACCCACGACGGCAAACTGCGTCATCCATCCTACAAGGGCCTGCTCGAGGTCCAGGATAACGCCGCGATCTATCGGATGGATGAACCGCTTCTCGGCGCTGCCGGGTAAGATAGGCCGTTGTGGGCCATCAGCCGCTCGTAATAGTCTTCAACCAACGGTCGCAATCGGCTTCCAATGTCCGAGGTGCGGCGGCAACCGTGTATGGCATGAACGGCCGGAATGCACCAGGAGCCACACGAGTCGGTTTCTCATTGCGGCTATATGAGTGATTGTCGGTGCGGACCATTCACGGGACGGGTTGTCCAACGTGATCAAATTTCTCACCAAGCTTTTTGGGAAGAACGCCCAAAAACTCCGCCGACTAAGCGTGCCACCGTACACGGTTTATACACGCAACTTCGATTCAACGGTTTGGGCGTATGAGTTGGGGGATGTGCTCGGCCGGCTTTCCCCAAATGATTCAGCTGCGCTTGAGCAGTCATGGCGCCTGTTTGAAACATCGTTGATATCGTGGCGGACAGAATGTAGTTTGAAAGCTATCGAGGCTTCACGCGAAATTGCGACCCAACTCCCGGAAGCGCGACTAGCCGACACTGTGGTTTCACTGTTGATCGACCATTCCGGCTCCATGCGCGGACAGTCCATTTTGATGGCAGCGGCCGCAGCGGACATAGCCCAGAACTTCTTACGTCAGCTCGGTTGCAAAGTGGAGGTGCTTGGGTTTACGACATCGAGTTGGAGGGGCGGGAGATCCCGGATGCATTGGGAACGCAGTGGAGAATCGGAGCGTCCAGGCCGGCTGTGTGATCTCCTTCATATCATCTACAGTTCCGCAGATACTACTAGCACATCAGGACTGGGGCGCGGCGTCAAGAATATGCTCCGGCCCGATCTCTTAAAGGAGAACGTCGATGGCGAAGCCCTCGAATGGGCTGCGGAGAGGTTGTTCAGCCGGACTGAGAAATCAAAGCTTTTGCTCGTGCTCTCCGATGGTGTTCCGGCCGACGACTCGACACTAATTGCAAATGACCGCCACTATCTCATTCGACATCTCGCTCAGGTCATTTCAAAGCTGGAAAAAGATGATCGTATTGGCCTGATGGCTATCGGGCTTGGCCATGACGTAGGAAGTTACTACAAGGCTAGCCGCAGGATCGATAGTTCGCATCAATTCGGCTTTGCTGTGATTGAGCTACTGAAAGACGGACTGATCGGAAGCGGGCGCGACCGTGTCGCTCAGGAAAGCGGCCGGAATGGCTGAAGATCAAACGCGTGCGCCGCGATAATTTCGCGATCGTCGGCTTCGAGCTGTCGACGGTACCAAGCGAATTGTTGCACTCGATTACTTGGAGCGTCCCTGGTACCGTTCTCATTGAAGGCGCTATTGGACCTGATATGAGATATTCTGACGTCTAGGGCGCGGCAGCGTTTAGCGGAGCCAACGGCGAGCTTAGATGGCTGCAGGATCGCGCCCTGGGAGGTGGTGTAGGTCCTGAGGTTTAGGCGGCCATCAGTGTTTTCCATTTAGGGTCGGGTTGTTCAAGACCAACCTGATGGAAAGATCACCGATGACCAATGACATGATGAACGTGCTCACGCGAGGCAGAGTGGAGCGCCGTGGAACACTCTGTTTCGCGAATCAGTCTGCCGAATCAGGCTCGGCCGAGCCCTGTTTCATCTTTTCCCCTAAACAACATGTTGAAATGCGCCGAAAAGTCGTTGAACCGAGAGATTCTATACTCTTGGGTTGCAGAAAAAATTTCTGAAAAACAATGTCGACCCCCACCTTGTGCGACGAAGGCAGCGGGGTTTGAAACTATTTTCTAAATATTTTCAGAAGTGTAGTCACACTGGAAGTTGCGCTTTTGTATGACTTTTTAAAAACTTTGAAAAGTTCATTTTTCGTTGAATCGTCGAAATTACCAATTATTTCATAGTAGCAATGTCTAATTAAAATTATTGCGACTTTAGTAAGGCGGCCAGTCCCGACGCCGTTTCGCCATTTCTTTCCGCGTTGCACAAGTTTTGAAGTTGCATTAGGTCTCCGTTTTGTAGGTTCGGCTTACCAAAAAACAGGTAGGCCGCTGAGCAGTCGGCTTAGCAATAAGTCCATCTTGAAACGGGGTTTAGGCGTATCCCACGGATCGTGGTGCCGATCGGGCGGCCTTCATGGCGACGATGATAATGACCGCCAAGCTCAACGATGTCGAGCGTGGCTTGCCGATGTTCTAGCGCGTATCGCCGACACGCCCGTCACCAAGCTGGAGTAATTGCTTCCTTGGCAGTGGCAGCCCTAGCAATTCCTGAGAGATCAGGCCGCTTAAAATGCGGCTTCACCTTGGAAGACGGAATATCGGGACGACGCTACGGGGGAGCCTGGATTCTCGATTACCCCCACTCTGAAGAGCATGGTGGCGGAAGTCCCAGGCTTCGAAGAAAGCCACGATAACTGAGCAAATCCTCGAGCTCTCGGTGCCAGCCGCCGCGGTCCTCACCGGAGGCATACGTTTAGGCTGAGGAGAAAGGCTATACACAACAGTGACAGATTTTCCTGATGCAACCAACACGGGCGCGTCCGGCGCCATGCTCACCAAATATAGCGGCATACTGCATATCACTGAGGACAACGCCGTCATCAGCAATATGGACGAGAAACCGGAGCGGTAGCCCTCCTTCGTGTGCGGCTCGTCGACAAAGGTGCCGCGGGCATAAGAGCCGAAGAGGATGATTTTGATCCGGCCACGCTTCTTGAAATGGGCCTCGGCGGAGTTCAGTTGCTGGTCACTGCGTTCATGCCGTCAACCCGTAGGCTGGGCAGACTTCGAAGAACGGATTTGCGCGAGGTCATGAACGCTCTCCTGTATATTTGCCCCGACCGGTTGTCAGTGATGAAGGCCAATCTAACGGTTTCGCGCCCTATTCGACGGTGCAAGGCCATTTATACGAATGCCGGGCAACACGCCTGTGGAGCCGACAACCATTCGTTCTTTGTTCATCTTTCGGCAAGCGTAAAGGGCGGGCAGGAAAATACGAGAACGTCTGCCTAGATAAAGCATGTGTGAAAACAACTTTGCAAACCCTTCGTTGAAACGCGGGCCAGCTTCCGGCACTGTCCCTTCTGCCGTAGACCGGCATAGTTGGTTCGAATCAGAACCGGAGGGGTTTTATTGCCGATGAAGTCGAGCCTCGATCACCTGCCGCCGGTCAAGCAGCACGAGCTTCGCCGCATCGTCGAGGTTATTCTCGAAGAGTTCGAGGACGGGCTGAAAGGGGCTTCGGCGGAGTTCAAGAAGCGTGGCCGGATCCTCAAAATCATCCTCTTCGGCTCTTATGCCCGCGGCACCTTTGTCGACGAGCCGCACACGAAGAAGGGCTACCGCTCCGATTTCGACATTCTTGTCGTCGTCAACAATCGCAAGCTCACGGATTTTTCCGCTTATTGGCACAAGGCGGATGAACGGCTGATGCGGCATCCCGAGGTGAGCACGCCTGTCGGTCTGATCGTGCATTCGCTGAGAGAGGTGAACACCGGGCTGCGGCGGGGGAGCTATTTCTTCGTCGACATCCGCCGGGACGGCCTGGCGCTCTACGAACTTGACGATGAGCCTCTGTCGCTGCCGGGGCAGATCAGCCCCGAAGAGGCGTGGCAGATGGCTTCAGGGTATTTCGCGGATCGATTGCCGCATGCGAGAGTATTCCTGAAGACAGCCCGGTTTTGCGTAGAGCAGGGTGACTTGAAGGAAGCGGCATTCTTGCTTCACCAAGCGATTGAACAAGCCTACTCGACGCTGCTTCTCGTGCTGACCAACTACAGTCCGGCCTCCCACAATCTGCGATTTTTGCGCAGCCTTGCAGAGGAACAGCACCGCGATCTTGTCGATGTTTGGCCGCGTAGCCAGCAGCGACATGTTTCTTGGTTCAATGTTTTGAACGAGGCCTACGTCAAGGCTCGATACTCGCCGCACTTTGAGATTTCGAAGGAAGCTTTGGATTGGCTGTCCGATCGAACCGGAATACTCATGTCGGGGGTTGAGAAAATTTGTAGCAATCATCTCAATCGGATTAGCCCCGTCTAGGCCAGATGGTTGCTGTGGCGCGGTTGACGAGCAAACGGCGCTGCTCACGATTGTAGGAGGCCGTAGACACGAGCCGATCGCATTTCAGCGGCATTCCCATCGCTTAGTATGACCTAGGGGGATTCGGATCAGGGGCGACCTCTCCGTGTCGGCGTCACGTAGGCGGGCAATCGGGCAAGTCTATGCCGTTTTCGAAGGGTGCGCATTGGATGTCAGATCATTCGGGTCCAGGAAGCCAAAGCTAGCGCATCAAATCTCACTTCCCTGGTGCCGTGACCGACGGCGGTCAACCCCTGTCAGGCGATCGGCTGGACGATTCGCGCAATTCGGTCCGAGATGGGGCATGTGCCAGAGCCGGCATCTCGACGGTTTGTCTCAAATCTCCTTCTCCATTCGCAGAGCGCCGATGTGCGTGTGGTCAGCCAGCAATGTTCGCTGACTGCAGCTCTTGAGGTTGCCCGTGAGCTATCCTCAGCGGCAGCACGACACGCAGCGGGGTTTGCAACGAATGCAGCTTACACTTGCATTTCTTTGAGAATTTCTGGTGTGCAAGGACTTGACAGGCGTCTCAGGAAATGGAATATCTATTCCATTATGTAGTTAGGTAGTAATTTTGTTCCGTTTAATCGGAGACGCAGGGGCTCGCTCCTGCTCCTGTAGTTGAACGGATGCATTCCTGACTATGCGTCGCCGGGAGCGGACGCAGCGGCAGAAACAATTGGAGAAGGGGAGGCGATGGCGATCCTACGCACAGTGATGGCTGTGATCTCAGAGTACAGGCCGAAACAGCTGGCGGCATTTCTCCCAACCGAACTGCGTTGACCAAGCGGGTATTTTCGTGATGTGAGGCAACGGCCGCTCGAGAGCTCTCCCGGAGGGTTTGCAGTCGAAAAAAACGTGGTCCTCACAACTCGTATAAGCCTGGAACCTTCAGCCCAAGAGCCGGCAGTTCATTAGAGAGTGCGGGGGATCCCGCCTTATCGCGCGCGAAAGTTCCATTACGGAAGTTCCACCATTTACTGGGAGAGAAAGCCACGTTTGCCGATCGAGAGTGCGGGATCGGCCCATACCACAACATAGGGAGGCAATAAAATGACAGTCAGTCCGACGACGATGGCGGCGGTGCGCGCGAGTGGCGCGGTGCCGAATGCCGAATATCTGCTTGCGGTCGAGGGCGTGCGCAAGGAG
>UCOA01000176.1 GCA_900474095.1 Hyphomicrobiales bacterium
GCGCAAAGGTCGCTGTAACACAGTAGACTCGTTACGGACACCGACATGAGCGAAAAGCCGCGCGTCACCATTCTCTACTGTACCCAATGCAACTGGCTGCTGCGCGCTGCCTGGATGGCACAGGAACTGCTATCCACCTTCGGTGACAGCCTCGGCGAGGTGGCGCTCATTCCCGGCACCGGCGGCAATTTTGAAATCCATGTCGATCAGGCGCTGATCTGGGAACGCAAGCGCGATGGCGGCTTTCCGGGGCCGAAGGAGCTGAAACAGCGTGTGCGCGACGTGATCGAACCGGAACGTGATCTCGGTCATACGGACCGGACCTGACGTTTTGACGGCCGGCCTTCTTTTCGGCGTCTTCAGCGCCGCCTTCCTCTCTGCGACGCTGCTGGTCGGCGTGTCCGAAGCGGCCCTCGTTGTCGCGGCAACGCAGCCGGATGCCCGGCCGTTCGACCTCTTCCTTGCTGCGACCGCGGGCAATGTGCTCGGAGCCGTGGTCAATTTCATGCTGGGGCGCATGCTCCTGCACTTCGAGCATCGCCGCTGGTTTCCCGTCAGCGCGGCGAACCGGCAAAGGGCGGAGGCGCTGTTTGGCCGCTACGGCCAGCCGGTCCTGCTGTTCTCATGGCTGCCGGTGATCGGCGACCCGCTGACGCTGGCGGCCGGGTTCTTGCGAACGCCCTTTGCCGTTTTTCTCGTCTATGTAACGATCGGCAAGGCGGCGCGCTACGCAGTGCTGCTCTGGGCCTGGAATGCCGTCGCAGGCTGACACTCAAATAAAAACGGCGAGGAAACTCCCCGCCGACGGACGGGAAAGTTCTCAGCGATAGGGCGAATAGCAGATCCTGTAGACGCCGCCATAGCTCAGGAAGCGGTTGGTCGCCGGGTCGTATGAGCGGTACCGCGCCAGGCACCAGTCCACATGCGAACTGTAACCGCGCCGGACATAGCGATCGCGGTAGTACGGCCGCGGCGTAACGTAGACGCTGACACCGGGTCGATAGTAAGGCTGGTAATACGGCCGTGGCCGGGAGCCATAGTAGGGCTGATAGCGGCTATATCGGCCGTCATAAGAAGGCCGGTGGTCACGATACGTGCCGTACCCGCCATAGTCGCGGCGGTACTGGACATCGGTGTAGCGATCGGTCTTCACATCCGGAACGGCGAACGGAACCGCCTGCGCAGACGCCACCGGTGTCATGGTGGAGGCGGCGCTCAGCGCGCAGCCAATCACGAAATTTCGAAATCCCGCCATTTGTTTCCCATTTCTCCCAAAAGGGGTTTGCTTCGGTTGGTGTCCCTGTTTCATATAACGGTCAATATTTTTGTTTTATTCGTGATTTCGCCTATTGCCCGACTGCAGATTACGTCTTTTTGGCGTCCCAGCCCCTTCCAGCGGGAGAGAATGCGCCAATATTTCCTGTAGGTCACTCGCCCCGTTATCAAAATCCTGTCAACCAGACGGAGAATAGATTGAGCTTGAAATTCGGAACCAGTGGCCTGCGCGGCCTCTCCATCGACCTGAACGGCGAGCCTGCTGCCATCTACGCGACAGCGTTTGCACGCTACCTCCTGTCGTCCGGCCAGGCAAAACCCGGCGATCCGATCCTTCTCGGCCGGGATTTTCGCCAATCGAGCCCGGCTATCTCTGCCATCTGCGCCGGTGCGCTCTCCCGTGCCGGCCTGACGGTGCTTGATTGCGGCACCGTGCCGACGCCGGCGCTGGCACTTTACGGGCTTGAAAAGGGCGCAGCCGGACTGATGATCACCGGCTCGCATATCCCTGCCGACCGCAACGGCATCAAGTTCTATCGACCCGACGGCGAGATCGCCAAGAGCGACGAAGAGGCAATCAGCGCCGAGGCCGCCAGGATACAGGCATCCCCGGTCGATGCCACGCCAAGCGCCGCGGAGGACCACTCGGATGAGGCAAAGGCCCTTTTCCTCGCCCGCAACACTGCAATCCTTTCTGCCGGGGCGCTCGCTGGCCTGAAAATCGGCGTCTACCAGCACAGCACGGTCGCGCGCGACCTGTTTGTCGATGTTCTCTCCCACTATGGCGCCGAGGTCGTGCCGCTCGGCCGCTCCGAGACCTTCATCCCGGTCGATACCGAAGCCGTCTCTGCCGCAACGATCGAGTTGCTCAAGAGCTGGACTGCCGAGCATGGCCTCGATGCTATCGTTTCCGCCGATGGCGACGGTGACCGCCCGCTCGTCAGCGAAGAAACAGGCCTGCCGCTGCGCGGCGACCTGCTCGGACTGATCGCCGCGCAATTCGTTGGCGCGACGGTTGCCGTCACGCCCGTCACCTCCAATTCAGGGCTGGAGCGTCAGCGGGGTATTTCCATCCTGCGCACCCGCGTCGGCTCGCCCTTTGTCATTGCGGGCATGCTGGAGGCGGTGCGCCAGGCACAGGCGGGCGTCGCGGGCTTCGAAGCCAACGGCGGTACGCTGACAGCCACGGATTTCACGCTCAACGGCACCGTGATCAAGGCTTTGCCGACGCGCGACAGCTTCCTGCCGGTGCTTGCGGTGCTCTCCCGTGCCGCACGCGCCGGCAGGCC
>UCOA01000165.1 GCA_900474095.1 Hyphomicrobiales bacterium
AGATGTCACGAAGTGACAGAGCGGGGTATGGCATGGCACTTCAGTCATGCAACGCCGCCTCCCTGACTACTCTCGCAACAAGGCAGGGACAGAAAAACGGGCGCACTGAGGCGCCCGCCGGTCGTTCTCAAAGAACGCGAAGGATCAGAGCATCGTGTCGATAAGGGCCGACATGGTGTCAACCGACATTTCTCCGGAATATTGCTTGCCGTTGATGAAAAAGGTCGGGGTGGCCTTTACCCCGAAATCCTTCTCGCCCTTCTGCATCGTTGCCTGCACATCATCGAGAAGTTTCTGGTTCGTCAAGCAGGCCTCGAAGCTCTCCTGTGTAAAACCGGCGAGTTTCGACATCTGCAGCAGCGCATCGCGGCCGTTCGGAGCAGCAGCCCAGGTTTCCTGCTGCTTGAACAGCATCGAGACCATCGGGAAATACTGGCCTTCCGGCGCGCAACGCGCCAGCATGAAGGCAGCGGCTGCCCGCGGATCGAATGGGAATTCGCGAACGATGAAACGAACCTTGCCACTGTCGACATATTTCGCCTTGATGGCGTCGAAAGTCTCGTTGTGGAAGCGCGCGCAATGCGGGCAGGTCATCGACATATATTCGACGATCGTCACCGGCGCATCGGCCTTGCCGATCGACATTTCCGGCAACGGCCCCGGTTCCATCAGCTTGGCGACATCGACTTCGCCCTGGACTTCGGGCAGCTCGACCTTGGCCGGGGCTGCAGCCTGCGCCATCTGCGTCTGGTTCGCGTCGGCGGTCGCGGGTTTCATCGCCGACGACATGGTCGAGGAGGTCATCGTGCCATCGACGGGCTTAACTTCGGTCTTCGTCGCGGCCATCATGGAACCGGCGTCAGCCGGCTTGACCTCGGTCTTCGCCGCCGTTTCGGTCGTTTCCGTTGCCGGAGCGTTGGAAGCCGCGTCCTTCTTCTCGTCGCTGCAGGCGGCGAGCGTCACGGCGATGGCAGCCACGGCGACGCCGCTCAGGAGGCGCTTGAAAGGGCTCATTTCAGAAAGGGACATGGTTTCACCTGTGAAAAGGGATGAACGAAAACGGTCGAAAATTCGATAACTTGCCTTGCCTTAGGCGACAAGGGCCTGCCGCTCACCAAAGTTCAAACAATTGTGACCGCCCCCACCATCATTTCTTGCGGTCGGACATGACAGCGGTGCCAAGCCGTGTCAACGCCGCCTTCAGCGCATCGCTCTCGATGCCACCGACCAGCTCTTCCAGATGTCGCGCCCGAGCGCCGGTCAGCGGCTTCGGCTTGCGGGAACGCTTGGGTGGCGGCGCGACCGGCTTTTGCACGATGCGCATCTGGTTGATCGCCGGAAAACCGAAGAAGCCGTTGATCCGCTGGATCAGCTCACCCTGCGCGTGGGTGAGGAACAGGGCACGCGCGCCTTCGCAAGCGACGGTCAGGACGCCGGGCTGATAGCCCCCCTCGCCCGACATTTCCGAGGCGCGGCGGGGCCAGGTGATCTTTTCGGGGCGGGTGCAATCAGCAAACTCCTCGCCGGCAATCTCGTCCCAGGAGCCAAGCAGCAGCGTGTTGATGCCGGCGCGTTTGGCAAGTACCGGGTCGATCAGGCGATTTGCGATCTCGCTGATCTGGACGACGCCCTTGCGAGTATAAGGTTGTTTCAACAGAACGGCTTTCGGTTCTCGATTTCGCCTTGAAGGATGGCGAACACTTCGCCAAGTATAGGCCCTAGCCAATCCTCGGGCAAACGATGCAGCACATGTTCAACGCGGCCGATGCGGCCAACCGGCTTCTTGCCTGGTACGACCGGCACCACCGCGATCTTCCGTGGCGCGTCTCGCCGCCGATGGCAAGGGATGGCGTCGTCGCCGATCCCTATCACGTCTGGCTGTCGGAGGTGATGCTTCAGCAGACGACAGTGCAGGCGGTCAAACCCTATTTCCACAAGTTCCTGTCGCTCTGGCCAATGGTCAGCGATCTGGCGGCCGCGGACACCGAAGAGGTGATGAAGGCGTGGGCGGGGCTCGGCTACTATGCCCGGGCGCGCAACCTGAAGAAATGCGCCGAGGCCGTCGCGTGCGACCATCGCAGCGTGTTTCCCGATACAGAGGAAGCACTGAAGGCGCTGCCGGGAATCGGCGACTATACCGCCGCCGCGGTTGCGGCCATCGCCTTCAACCGTCCGAGCGCCGTGCTCGACGGCAATGTCGAGCGGGTGATTTCCCGGTTGCATGCCATCGAGGCGCCACTGCCTGCGGCAAAACCGCAGATGCGGGGGCTGGTGGCAGCGATGACACCGGCGGACCGGCCGGGCGATTTTGCGCAAGGGATGATGGATCTCGGCGCGACGATCTGCACGCCGAAACGCCCGGCCTGCGCGCTCTGTCCCTTCAACGATCTCTGTCTGGCGCTGAAGACCGCCGATCCGGAGACCTTTCCGCGCAAGGCGGCAAAGAAGGGCAAGCCGCTGCGTGTCGGCGCGGCCTTCGTCGCCAGTTGTCCGCAGGGCGCGGTCTATCTGCGCAAACGCGGCGAAACCGGCCTGCTCGGCGGCATGACGGAGGTGCCGGGCACGGCATGGACGGCCCGCATCGACGGCGAAACCTCGGTCGAGGCGCAGCCTTTTGCTGCAAGCTGGGAACCCTGCGGTACGATCACACATGTTTTTACGCATTTTGAATTGCGCTTGTCGGTCTATCGCGCGAATGTCGCCAACCAGAACAAAAGCGGAAATGGCTGGTGGGAACCGTTTGCCTCGCTGGAGGCGCAGGCGCTGCCGACCGTCATGAAAAAAGCAATCGCCCAGGCCATACCGCATGCCTTCCACGGCAAGCGTGGTGGAACCGGGGAACCGAGGAACACCTGATGAGCGTCGAGATCCGCCACATCGTTTTCGATATCGGCAAGGTGCTGATCCATTATGATCCGCATATTCCCTTCAGCCGGATCATTCCGGACGAAGCGGAGCGCAAATGGTTCTTCGCCAATGTCTGCACGCATGACTGGAACATCGAGCAGGACCGCGGCCGCGACTGGCGCGAGGCGGAGGACCTGCTCATCGCGGAGCATCCGGCGCACGAGGAAAGCATTCGCGCCTTTCGCAAGCACTGGCACGAGATGGTGCCGCATGCCTATGTCGAATGCGTCTCGATCATGGAGTGCCTGATTGCCAAGGGCTACGACGTGACACTCCTCACCAATTTCGCCTCCGATACCTTCAAGGAGGCGCAGAAGCTGTATCCGTTCCTGACCCTGCCACGCGGCGTCACGGTCTCGGCAGATGCGCGCCTGATCAAGCCGGACGTGGCGATCTACCAGACCCATGCCGAAGCCTTCGGTCTCGATCCTGCCGCGACACTGTTCATCGACGACAACATGGTCAATGTCGAAGGCGCGCGGGCCGCGGGATGGCATGCCGTGCTTTTCACTGATCCGCAGACGCTGAAGGCTGACCTGCTGGCCTACGGGGTCAACGTCTGACCATGGGTGCGCAGCCTGCCGTTGATCCCGTCGCGCTCGTGACGCGGTATCATGCCGCCATCAGCGCTCTCGATTTTGCCGCGATCGAGGACTTCTTCACGGAAGGTGCGACCTATTCCTCCGGCAAGATCGGCGGTCTCAAAGGGCGCGCCGAGATCATGGCGGCGTTCCGGCGCTACTTCGCCGAGTATCCCGACCAGGTCGCCGCAGACAGCCTGATCGAACCACTGTCCGCCGTTTCGGCGCGGTCGATCTGGCGCCTGACAGCCACCAGCACGCTCACCGGAAAACAGCTTCGGCGACAGGGCGAAGAGGTCGTGACATTCGACCCCGACGGCAGGATCGTCAGCGTCGACGTCACCGACGCTGACACCAAAAGCCCTTTTTGAAATCACCAAATCGCCGCAATTGGTTCAGCTATCATTCACCTTATCGGCTGCATGATCCGCTTCAGAATTCAGCGACTTAACCGAAAGGCTCGACACTATGGCAACAATAATCGACGGCACTGATGGCGATGACATCATCAAGCAGAATCGCTATGCCGAAGTCGAAATCTACGGCAACGGCGGCGACGACGACATCTACCTCAATCGCACAGACAGCTTTGGCGGCTTCAACTATGTGGAAGCCGGAACCGGCCATGACTACGTGCTGAACTACTTCGAAGGCGGCAACGAAATCCTCCTCGGCGATGGCAACGACCTCTATGTCGCCGACATCCGTGCAGGCAATGCGAGCAGCTCGGACGTCGTGGAAGGCGGGTCTGGCAACGACAAGTTCGTCGTCGATACCGAAGCCAGCGACTATTACGGCGATTCCGGCAACGACACCTTCAAGTCCGTCGGCTTCGACAACTACTTCAACGGCGGCACCGGCACCGACACGATCAGCTACCAGTTGCAGGACGAATATGACTCGCAGCGCGGCAAGGGCGTGACGATCGACCTCGGCGGACAGGAGGCCACGACCGGCAGCGGCCATGTGGAAGACCTGATCAGCATCGAGAACGCAATCGGCACGAACTTTGGCGATGACGACATCACCGGCAGTTCGGGTCGCAACGTGCTCAAGGGACTTGGTGACGACGATCTCCTCGAAGGCCTCGGCGGCGACGACGATCTCTATGGCGGCACCGGCGACGACGACCTCGAGGGCGGCTCGGGCGATGACTTCCTGGTCGGCGGCACGGGCTTCGACTTCCTGAAGGGCGGTACCGGCGAGGATACGTTCGACTTCAATTCGATCAAGGAATCCGTCGTCGGCTCGAGGCGCGATGTCATCACCGATTTCCATCGCTCCGAATTCGACGTCGTCGATCTCTCGACGATCGATGCCAACGAATCGCTAAGCGGCAACCAGAAGTTCACCTTCATCGGCGGCCTGAGGTTCCATGAGAAGGCCGGCGAGTTGCGGTTTATCAGCGGCGCCATCTCCGGCGATACCGACGGCGACGGCGTTGCCGACTTCCAGATCAAGGTGAGTGGCATCACCAAGATGTATGCCGACGACTTCTTCGTCTAAGCCGGCGGCAATTCGCCAAGATGCTGGAGAGCTCCGCCATTAGCGGGGCTCTCTTGTTTCCACCGTTGCCAGAGTTGCGCAAACAGAAACGCCCAGGACCTTTTCGGATCCTGGGCGTTTAAGTCTCCCTCCGGGACTGAAGGTACGAAACCGGACGAAAACTATCTCTGAACCGGGCGGCCTGTAGACCGTCCTGCCGGGCAACTTGCGGGTCGCCCCGCGCGTCTCGCGTGGTTGATCACGCGGTCGTCCTGCCTCAGATCAGAGTATCCGCGGGATGGTTAAATTGTTCTAAAGGCCTCGCAGGCGCCGGCAGTTTTCGGCTTCTCCTGCTTAGAAAAATTCCGCCGTCCAGCCGCCTCGGAAAACCCGGCGATCATTCATGGCATCTGCTGCATGCAGCCGGGCGAACCGTGGCGGGCAATCGGTTCGGCTCTTGCGCCCAAAGGGATTTCATCAAGCCCTGGAGCCTTCTGCATCCGGCCGCGGAGCACCGATGAAGACGCAAACGCCGCGCCTCCTTGCGGATAGCGCGGCGTCAGGAATGCGTTCGGTTTGCTCAGTTGAGCTTGGCCATATCGCTGCGGATGACAGCGCGCAGGTCGTCGATCGGCCGCAGCGACGTGCCGTCGTCATAGTGCCAGAAGGTCCAGCCATTGCAGGCGTCGAGCCCCTGTACCCTGGCGCCGAGGCGATGGATGGAGCCCGCCTCGCCGCCGCTGGCCACGGTGCCGTCGGCGCGTACAATGGCGCTGTAGCGGCGCTTGGCATCGGTCAGCACCGTGCCCGGCTTGATCAAGCCGCTCTCGACAAGCGTGTTGAACGCGACGCGCGGTTCGGCCTTCTTGCCGGTCATGACCGACAGCGTTGCCTTGCCGAGCGGCTCAACTGCGGCAATGCGCTCGGCGGCGGCATCGATATAGCTCTGCTCGCGCTCGATGCCGACGAAATGGCGACCGAGGCGCTTGGCCACGGCACCCGTCGTGCCGGAACCGAAGAACGGATCGAGCACCACGTCGCCCGGCTTGGTCGAGGCCATCAGGATGCGGGCGAGCAGCGCTTCCGGCTTCTGGGTCGGATGCACCTTCTTGCCGTCATCGCCCTTCAGCCGTTCGCCGCCCGAGCAGATCGGAAACAGCCAGTCGGAGCGCATCTGCACGTCGTCGTTGGAGGCCTTTAGAGCATCGTAATTGAAGGTGTAGCCCTTGCCTTTGGCGCTGGGGCTTGCCCAGATCAACGTCTCGTGGGCGTTCTGGAACCGGCGGCCCTTGAAGTTCGGCATCGGGTTGGTCTTGCGCCAGATGATGTCGTTGAGGATCCAGAAATTCAGGTCCTGCAGCGTCGCGCCGACGCGGAAGATGTTGTGGTAGGAGCCGATGACCCAGAGCGTGCCGGTCGGCTTCAGAACGCGGCGGCAGGCGAGCAGCCAGGCGCGGGTGAAGGCGTCATAGGCCTCGAACGAAACGAACTGATCCCACTCGTCGTCGACCGCATCGACCAGCGACTGGTCGGGCCGGGTGAGCGCACCGCCAAGCTGGAGATTGTACGGCGGATCGGCGAAGACGACATCGACCGAGTTGTCAGGAAGCGCTTCAAGGGCTGCGACGCAATCGCCCTTGATGATGGAATCGAGCCAGCCGGAAGGGCTGACGCCGCGGGAGATTTCGGCCAACGAAACAACTGATGACATGGACAACTCGCACCTACGCTTACTCGGAACTGATCAGCGCTTATGGTTACCGAACTTGGTTACCAAATGCTGAAGGCGGGCGCGAAATCTGCGAGATGGTACACGAGGATCGAGGTGAACTCGCGATGGAAGCGGGCGATGGCCCCGGGGCGGGCACTTGCGCGATGCTCAAGCCACAGGCTCCCTTTTCTCATGAAACGCCCGGCTGTCCTCGGGCGCCTCGTCGCGCTCCGTCATTCCATAGTCGCGGATGACGGTGGCGATGCGCAGGCGGTAATCGGCGAAGGTACCGTTGCGGCCGGCGTGCTGGGCCGCCCGGTGCTCCGGACCGTTGCGCCATGCCGCGATCGCCGCCTCGTCGCGCCAGAAGGACAGGGACAGGATCTTGCCCGGCATCTTCAGGCTTTCGAACCGCTCGATCGACAGGAAGCCGTCGATCCTGTCGAGGCGCGCATGCAGTTGCGCGGCAAGATCGAGATAGGCGCTGCGCCGGCCATAGACCGGCGTGACTTCGAAGATGACGGCGATCACGGCGAGATCCCCCTGGCATGCGGCAGCGAGACGTTCTTCAGGAAAATCCGGTCTTCCTTGATGATGAACCGCTCCCTTTTGGCGAACTGGTAGTTCTCTGCGCCGAGCGGATCGGCTGCAAGCCTTGCGCGATAGGCCTCGTAGGCGGCAAGGCTTTCGATGTTGTAGACGCCATAGGCGGTCGTGGCCGAGCCTTCATGCGGGCCGAAATAGCCGATCAGGTCGGCGCCGTTGCGCGGGATCGCCTGACCCCAGTTGCGGGCATAGGCGGCGAATTCCTCGCGCTTGAACGGGTCGATCTCGTAGCGGATGAAGCAGGTGATCATCGGTGTTCTCCATGGGTTTCGATGATCCTTTTTGCCAGCTTGAATGCTCTCGATGCTTCGGTTAGCATCGAAGTATGAAAGAAGGACCAGACATTGCCCAGATCGGGTCGCTGATCGGCGATCCCGCCCGCGCCAACATGCTGACCGCGCTGATGAGCGGCAAGGCGTTGACGGCGACGGAGCTTGCCGGAACGGCGGGGATCACGCTACAGACGGCGAGTTCGCATCTGTCGAAACTGGAGACCGGCGGGCTGATCAGCCAGCGCAAGCAGGGCCGGCATCGATATTTCGCCCTTGCCGACGATGACGTCGTTCTTTTGCTGGAAAGCCTGATGGGCTTTGCCGCAAATCGGGGGTTCACCCGCCACCGTACCGGCCCCAAGGACCCGGCGCTGCGCAAGGCGCGCGTCTGCTACAACCATCTGGCCGGCGATTATGGCGTGCGCCTGCTCGACAGTCTCGTCGCCGAGGAGGTGATCACCGGTGCGGGCGACTCCCTGTCTCTGACGCAGGCCGGCGAGGACAAGATGACGGCGCTCGGCATCGACCTTTCAGCGCTCACAAAATCACGACGCCCGGTCTGCCGCACCTGCCTCGACTGGAGCGAGCGCCGCTCGCATCTTGCCGGCTCGCTCGGCCAGGCGCTGCTGACGCTGTTTCTCGATAAAGGCTGGGCGAAGCGCGAGACCGACAGCCGCGCCGTGCGCTTCACCGGCACCGGCGA
>UCOA01000168.1 GCA_900474095.1 Hyphomicrobiales bacterium
TGCCGGCCTCCTTCAGGCGCAGGGCCTCCTCGACCGAAATCTCGTCGAACGGGTTCATCGACATCTTCACATTGGCAAGCTCGACACCGGAGCCATCCGGCTTGACCCGGATCTTCACGTTGTAGTCGACGACCCGTTTGACAGTGACTAGGATTTTCATGGCTGTTCCTCTTTGACCCGTCGGGCAGTTTCCTCGGCGTTCAGTGACTTTGACCGTCGGCTCTAAGTGCCCATAGGGCGAGCAGCGGCTTGGATCCGGACCGCATTGCGTGCTTGATTCCGGGAGTGTTGTAGAACGAGCCGCCTATTCCAGGCGCAAACCACTCGCCCTCAGCCTGCTTGAACTCTCCCTCTGACATGACGAGGTAGGTTTCTTCTGGCGGATGATCATGGTCCGGGTACCGCACATGCGGAGCCATCAGCGTCACTCCGAGCCAGACGTCTTTGCGATCTTCAAGACCGCCGGGTCCGACGATCATGCCGTTGGCATGGCTCATGAGGAAGTTGTCACTGGCGGAGCTGTCGTAGGACGATCGCCATCTCCAAACGATCAACGGCTCAAGTTCTCTGAAGCAGGAGATCATCCTTTCAAGGCTGGGTTTTGTAGCGGCATTCTCAAGCGCGCTTGCGAGGAAACGTTCGCATACAGGCAGGCGCTTCGGCGGAGCATCATCTCTCTGAACGCCGGGTGTCTCCAGCTGTGAGAACAGCTGCATGACCGAGTTTCTTGCGCGTATGTCCGTTGCGTGGCGATCAAACGCAACTAAGGCGGCATCGAGGAAGCTCTGAAAGGCGTCACCTCTGATCATGTTTGAATCCTTGCATGATAACCAACTTGCCACCCACCGTCAGATGTCCTTGCAGAGACGCAGCGCGTCGTAGATGGCGGCGTGAGTGTTGCGGGCGGCCACGGCGTCGCCGATGCGGAAGAGCTGATACTTGCCCTGCGCATTGCGCGTCACAGTCTGAGGCTTACCCTCCAGCAACTCGTCATAGGAAACCTCGCCTAGGTTGGAGGACCTTGGTTTCAACTCGAAATAAATATCGTCGAGGGGGATGGTGCCATGATTAATGACCACCTGGTCAAAGGTGCGCTGTTTGGCGACGCCACCGTAATCGCTGCCGACATTGGCGAGAAGCTGGTTGCCATTCTTCTCTAGTGACTCAAGGCGATAGGTGACCGTGAACGTGACGTCGAGTTTCTGGAGAGACCGCATGTAAGGCACAAGATTCATCGCCATCACTTCGGGTGCGAACGACCTGTCAGGCGTCATGATCTCGACTTTAGCTCCCGCGTTTGCCAGGAATTCGGCAGCCTGGAGACCAGCATGGTCCCCTGCATCGTCGAAAACGAGAACATTGGTCCCAGGCTTCACGTCTCCCGAGATGATGTCCCACGAAGAAACCACGAGTTCATTGCCCTTTGTCAGGACATCGGTATGTGCGATGCCGCCCGTTGCGATGATGACGACATCGGGGTTCTCCGCCTCGATGATCTCGGCTTCAGCCCAGGTGTTGAAGCGGAAGCTCACGCCCAGCTTCTCACACTGGCTCATGCGCCAGTCGATAATGCTGATCATCTCCTTGCGGCGAGGGCTCCGCGCTGTGAGCAGGATCTGACCGCCAGGATTCGCGGCGGCTTCAAAGACGACGACGTCATGCCCGCGTTCACCCGCGACACGTGCCGCTTCAAGGCCCGCTGGCCCCGCTCCCACGATGACGACCTTCTTGCGAAGATCGGCTTTAGGCACTTCGTGTGGCATGGTCTGTTCGCGTCCGGTTGCTGCATTGTGAATGCAGAAGGCCATGCCACCTTGGTAGATTCTATCAAGACAGTAATTCGCGCCGACGCAGGGGCGGATGTCGTCTTCGCGCTTTTCGATAATCTTCCGTACGATATGGGGATCCGTCATGTGCGCGCGCGTCATCCCGACCATGTCGACCTTGCCTGCGGCGATAGCGTGACGCGCAGTCGCAACGTCCGGGATCTTGGCTGCGTGAAAAGTCGGAAACTGCGTCGCGGCACGAATCTCGCCCGCGAAATCGAGGTGCGGCGAATTCGCCATGCCCTGGATGGGAATGACGTCGGTCAGACCCGGATCGGTATCGATATGGCCCCGAATGACGTTCAGGTAATCGATCAGGCCGCTGTCACGCAGCTTCTTGGAAATTTCGATGCCATCCGCCTTGTCCGTTCCGCCAGGAAGGGATTCGTCGGCGGTGTAGCGAACGCCCAGGATGAAGTCTTCACCCACCCTTTCACGCATCGCCCTGAAGACGTCGAGACAGAAGCGCATGCGGTTGTCGAGCGAACCGCCGTAGGGACCGTCGAGTTCGTTTGTGAGGGGCGAGGTGAATTGGTCGATGAGATGGCCGTAAGCCTCAAGCTCGACGCCGTCCATTCCGCCAGCTTTCATTCTCTCGGCAGCGTCGGCGAAATCCTTGATTATGCGCTGGATGTCCCAATCTTCCAGCTTCTTTGGAAACGCGCGGTGCGAGGCTTCGCGGTGATGTGACGGAGCGACGACAGGGAGCCAGTCGCCCTTGTCCCAGCGTGTGCGACGTCCGAGATGAGTCAGCTGGATCATGATTGCCGAACCCTGCTCGTGAACCGCGTCGGTCATCTCCCTGATCCACGGAACGATCTCGTCCTTGTAGGCGAGGAGATTGTTGAACACGGGAGGGCTGTCCTTGGATACCGCGGCAGAGCCAGCCGTCATCGTCATCGCGACGCCCCCCTTGGCCCGCTCGACGGTGTAGTCGCGATACCGTTGCTTGGGCATGCCGTCTTCCGGATAAGCGGGCTCGTGCGACGTCACGATAATGCGGTTCCGAAGTGTCAGATGCTTCAGTGTGTAGGGCTGCAGAAGGGGATCGTTCGACATCGGACTGCCTCGCGTTTAGGAAGGATGGCGAGAACGCTAAGCGAAAATGTACACACATGTCAATAAGGATTACACTCAAGTCGTTGATATCGACGTATGTGTACATTTTGCTTGTTTTTGCTTGGACCCTTTGTTAGGAGATTGCTTATGGAACAGGTTTTGACCGACGGCGGATGGCGTGGATCGACGGAAGGATGGCTGGACGCCGCCTATGACTCGCTTCTCGAATCGGGCGTCGACTCAGTGAAAATCCTGCCGCTCGCCAAGAAGTTGAACCTATCCCGGACCAGTTTCTACTGGTTCTTCAAGGATCGCGAAGAGCTTCTGGCGGCCTTGGTTGGCAGGTGGCGTGACAAGAACACTGGAAACCTGATCAAGCAGGCCGACGCTTATGCGGAGTCGATAGCAGAAGCGATGCTCAACGTCTTCGATTGCTGGCTGGACAGCTCAATATTCGACTCACCGTTCGAATTCGCGATCAGAAGCTGGGCGTTGCAGTCACCCGAGATCACCGCCGAGGTTCAGTCGGCCGACACTCTGCGGCTGGAGGCCATGAAACGGATGTTTGCGCGATATGGCTACGAGGACGTGACAGCGGATGTTCGCGCTCGGACGATGTACCTCACACAGATCGGCTATATCTCGATGCAGTCGAAAGACGAGCCCGCGACGCGGATGAAGCGAATTCCGCAATATGTTGAGATCTTCACGGGCAGGGCACCCCAGCAGCGTGAGCTTGATCGCTTCTACGCCAGGCATAGCTTTTGAAGAGACAAGGATGATGAATGACTGAGCAGTTGAATATCGGTATCGTTGGAGCTGCGGGATGGCTTGGCAAGGCCTTCGCCTCCTCAATCGTCGATGCAGGCATCGCTGCTCCTGGACGGCTCACCTTGTCTTATCGAAGCAAGAAGCCGGAACTTTTGCCAGAGGCGACCTGGGTCTCCGACAACCAGGAACTCTTCGATCGCTCAGATGTCGTGATCATCTCAGTCCGTCCCCATGATGTTGCGACGATCAAGATCGCCACGAGCGGCAAGCTCATCATATCGGTGATGGCGGGCGTTACCCTCCAGTCGCTTTCCCGGCAGTTCATGACAGAGCGTGTCGTCCGCACGCTGCCAAACGGCGCTGCCGAAGTCCGGAGATCCTACACGCCTTGGGTGGCGGCCGACGGCGTCACCTCTGGTGATCGGGAAACGGTACGGCGGATACTTGTGGCCTGCGGCACTGCCGACGAGGTCTCGACCGAAGCCGACATCGACTACCTGACCGGACTTACGGGCTCGGGTCCGGCATTTCCGGCCCTGCTGGCGGCCGCCATGATGAATGACGCGGTCAGCCGAGGCATCAAACGCGGCGTTGCGCGACGGGCCGTCAATGCCCTTCTGGTCGGAACCGGGCGGCTGGTGGAACGTCGGTCGGAATGTCCGAGCGACATCGTTGAGACCTTCATGGAGTATCGCGGCACCACCGCTGCCGCCCTGGATATGATGCGCGCCTCTGGCTTCGAAACGGCTGTCCGAAACGGTCTTGAGGCCGCGTTTCAGAAATCGGTGAGTATGGGTCAATCCTCCTGACGCCGCTTGAGGCGGGCTTCGCGACGTCCCGCCTTGGAATGACAAAAGTCGCACAAAGAGGGAAACGACAATGAAAACATTGCTTGCATCAACTTGCCTCATGTTCGGCCTGATCGGCGGAACATCTCTGTCGCACGCCGCCGAGTGCGGCAGCCTCACCATCGCCAGCATGAACTGGCAGAGCGCCGAGGTTCTCTCGAACCTGGACAAGTTCATTCTCAACGAAGGGTACGGATGTGATGCCGAGATCACGGTGGGCGACACCGTTCCGACAATCACCTCGATGGCCGAGAAGGGCCAGCCGGATATCGCGCCCGAGGCCTGGATCGATCTGCTTCCGGAGGTCGTGAAGAAGGGAACAGACGAAGGCCGGATCGTCAAGGTCGGTTCTCCGCTCCCGGACGGCGGTGTCCAGGGCTGGTGGATTCCCAAATATCTGGCCGACGCACACCCTGACATCAAGACAATTCCCGATATGTTGAAGCATCCCGAACTCTTTCCTGATCCGGAAGACAGCAGCAAAGGCGCAATCTTCAACGGTCCCCAGGGATGGGGCGGCACTGTCGTCACGTCTCAGCTCTACAAAGGCTTCGAGGCGGAGAAGGCAGGATTCAGCCTGATCGACACCGGTTCGGCTGCCGGTCTGGATGGATCCATCGCGAAAGCCTACGAAGGCAAAGAGGGCTGGGTTGGCTACTACTGGGCTCCGACCGCCTTGCTTGGCAAGTACGAGATGGTCAAGCTTGAGCCCGGCGTCCCGGAAGACACTGCAGAATGGAAGCGGTGCAACACCGTGGAAGCCTGCACCGACCCGAAGGCGAACGCATGGCCGGTTGATACGATCGTCACCTTGGTTGCAAAGCCGTTTTCAGAGCGCGTCGGTCCCGAAGTCATGGACTACCTCAAGAAGCGTTCCTGGAGCAACGCCACCGTCAGCAAGCTTATGGCGTGGATGACTGACAACCAGGCCAGCGGCGAAGACGGCGCGAAGCACTTCCTGGAAGAAAACAAGGACATCTGGACCAAGTGGGTGTCTCCTGAGGCCGCCGAAAAGATCGCGGCTGCTCTCTAAATAAACGCTTGGGGCGGTGCGTATTCGCACCGCCTTCCGCCGCCAAAACAACAATAACAATCGGTGCGGCCTCAGACAAAAAAATGGGGAACAAATGGATTGGTTTTTTAACTTCCCGCATATGGACGACGACGCTCTCAGGAACTTGAAGAAGTTCATTGATGAGTCATTCCGGGCATTCACGCGTGCCTACGGCGATGCGATCGAGGGGTTCTTCTCTCCGCTGCAGACCTTTCTTATCTACTCCGAGCGTTTCATGACGAAAACACCTTGGCCAATTATCACATTGATAGTCCTGGCCATCGCCTGGGCTGGAAGCCGAAATCTTAAAATCGTGGCAGGCTGTCTCTTCAGCCTCCTTGCCATCGGCTACTTCGACATGTGGGACGACACCATGCGAACGATCTCTATGATCTTCGTATGCACAATCCTGTCGATTGCCATCGGCATTCCAATCGGCATCATGATGTCCCGTTCAGACCGTCTGCAGCGCATCGTCAATCCCGTGCTCGACGTCATGCAGACCATGCCGAGCTTCGTCTACCTCATTCCGGTCGTCATGCTTCTCGGGATCGGAAAAGTTCCAGGACTCATCGCGGTCGTGATCTATGCCATCCCGCCGATGATACGTCTCACCAACCTCGGCATCCGTCTGGTTGACAAGGATGTCCTGGAGGCTGCAGACGCGTTCGGATCCTCGTCCTGGCAGAAGCTCGTCTGGGTGCAGATGCCACTCGCACTTCCTACGATCATGGCAGGAATAAACCAGTGCATCATGATGGCGCTGGCCATGGTGGTTATCGCATCGATGATCGGCGTCCAAGGACTCGGACAGCCCGTTCTGAAGGCAATCGCGAACCAGTACTTCACACTCGGTATTTTCAACGGCCTTGCGATCGTCGGCATCGCCATCATTTTCGACCGAGTCAGTCAGTCCTACGGGCAGCGGCTGCAGAAGCACAGGGAGATCATCCATGGCTGATCAGCGCTTCGACGGAATCAAAATCCGGAACCTCTACAAGATCTTTGGCCAGAATGGCGCTGCACACGTGGAAGCGGTGCGCAACGGGTTGTCAAAGACCGAACTGAATGAAAAGTTCGGATTGGTCCTTGGTCTCAAAGACATCAATATCGAGATGCCTGCCGGCTGCATCCAGGTCATCATGGGCCTGTCTGGATCGGGCAAGTCCACGCTGATCCGGCACATCAACAGGCTGATTGATCCCACATCAGGAGAGGTGCTCGTCAACGGCGTCGACGTCGTCAGGATGAACGAATCCGAACTCAGGGATTTCCGACGCCATCAGACTGCAATGGTTTTCCAGAAGTTCGCGCTGCTGCCACACCGAAACGTGCTCGAGAACACTGTCTACGGCTTGGATGTCCAGAAGATCAATCGAGCCAAAAGCACCGAAATCGCGATGCAGTGGCTGGAACGGGTCGGGCTCAAGGGTTTCGAGAAAAAGTATCCCAACCAACTGTCCGGCGGAATGCAACAGCGCGTTGGCTTAGCCCGAGCCCTCTCGAACGATGCTCCCGTTCTTCTGATGGACGAGGCCTATTCTGCACTTGATCCCTTGATCAGGATGGATATGCAAAGCGTTCTTTTGGGTCTGCAGAAGGAGATCAAGAAGACGATCGTGTTCATCACTCACGATCTGGACGAGGCACTGCGGCTGGGGGACCAGATTGCAATTCTGCGCGATGGCGAGGTCATTCAGCAGGGCACCAGTCAGGACATCGTCCTCCGGCCTGCGGACGATTACATCGCCAATTTCGTCAAGGAGGTGAACCGCGGGCGGGTGATCCATGTGGACGCTGTCATGACGCCGGTTGCTGCCGGCCACGCCGTCAACGGTGCGACGGTGATGTCCGGAAGCTCGATCGACGACGCCATGAAGCTTCTCGCTCATGGAAATGCCACCGATGTCACCATCACCGATCCGGCGGGCATACCGCTGGGCACCGTCGACCTTAAGTGTCTGGCTGCTGCTGTCGTCTCGTCACACTGAAATCTGGCAGACGGTGGAGTTCTTCCTCCGTCTGCAACGTATCCCCGAATCTGCCTCAAAGCTTCCTTCTTCGGCAGCGCCAGGTGATCCCGTTTCAAACCCTCCGCGCCGTCCTTGAGCGAATTCTCAGCGAAAGTCTTTGAAAAGATTTTTAACACGACCAAAGGTTCGAGCGGATGTCAAAAAAATTTCCCCGTCTGTTTTCACCCCTCCAGATTCGTTCGCGGACCCTCAGGAACCGCATCGTATTCGGTGCTCACACCGCGAACATGGCCGTCGAGGGTCTGCCGACGGAGCGTCATGCTGCGTATTACGCCGAGCGCGCACGGGGTGGAGCAGGAATGATCGTCGTCGAGCCAATGCCCGTACACGCGGCGGCTGTTCTCACCCGCGGCAACTTCCGGCATTCCGACGATTCAGTCATCCCGCATTTCAAAAAAGTGGTCCATGCAATCCAGGAGCATGGAGCCATCGCCATTCAGCAGCTCTACCATGTTGGAGCACATGGCGATTCCGACAACTCCTTCCATCCCCATTGGTCGCCATCCGGCCTGCCAAGCTACCACGACAGCGATGGTTCGCATCCCATGACAGAAGAAGAGATCTGGGAAACGATTGATGGCTTCGTCCAGGCGGCGCGACGCTGCAAGGCGGCTGGTTTTGACGGCGTCGAAGTCTGGGCAGCCTACCTGGGTATGGTCGACCAGTTCTGGACGCCGTGGAGCAACCGTCGAGAAGACCAGTGGGGCGGCTCGCTGCAAAACCGTACAAGAATGTCACGACAGATTCTCAAGCTAATACGTGAAGCATGCGGTCCCGACTTCATCGTCGGTCTGGCGGTGAGCGACGAACCGGATCACTCGGTCGCGTTGCAGCGCGCCGAACTGGCGGAAGTGATAAAACTTCACGACGACCTGGGTCTGATCGATTACGTAACCTGCGGCTCGGGCGGCTACCTCGATTTCTACAAGATCATGCCAACCTTTCTTTATCCGGAAAAGCTTGGAGCTGACTTGGCCTCCGCTTTGAAAGCGGTCGTGAAGAATGCAGTCGTCATCGCTGAAAGCCACATCCGGACACCTGAGAATGCAGAAATCGTGCTCGGGGAGGGTGCCGCCGATCTGGTCTCCATCGTGCGCGGTCAGATTGCCGACCCGTATCTTGCCCGGAAAGCCAGCGAGGATCGTGCTGATGACATTCGTGGCTGTATCTCGTGCAACCAAATGTGCTGGGGGCGGCGTTCGCGGGACTACTGGATAAGCTGTCTTGTCAATCCGTCGGTCGGACGCGAGTCCGAGTGGAACGGAGACAGATTTGAAAAATCCCAGACCCCGAAGCGAGTCTTCGTGATCGGCGGCGGCCCTGCTGGACTGGAGGCCGCACGGGTGGCCGCGGAGCGGGGACATAGCGTCAGCTTGGCTGAAGCATCCAACCGTCTGGGGGGCAACTTCCTGTTGGCCGGTATGCAGCCGCGCCGGGCTCAGATACTGGATCTTATCCAGTGGTACGAACGGCAATTGGAAAAGCTTGGCGTCGATGTCCGGCTCAATTCCTACGTCGAGGCGGAGGACATCGATAGGACGAAGGTCGACGTCGTCGTCCTTGCGACTGGCTCTTACGCGCCGGAGACCGGATTTCAGAAAGCCCTTCCTGCGCTCGACTCCATGACGGGTATCGAAAAGGGTGGCGTGTTCCCGATAGAAGCGGTGATGGCCAAGCAGGCGAGACCAGGCAACCGGGTTCTTCTTCTGGACGAGGGCGGTGGCTGGAGAGGGTGTGGCACCGCATGGAAGCTGGCTGAGGTCGGCCATCAGGTGACGATCGTTACCCCGGATCCGTTCGTTGGGAAAGAACTGATCCGTACAGCGGCCGACGGTCCCATCCGCCGGATCCTTCGGGCACTCGGCGTGAAATGGATCACGGATGTCAGCGTGCTGGAATGGCACGGAAACGGTGCGACGCTTCAGGATCACAACACGGGTGAAAGCAGTTTTGTGGAGGCCGATACCCTTGTAACGGCGACGACCAACTCACCAGCGGACTGGCTGATGCCCGGGCTTCGTGATTCCGGAGTGACAACTTTTCAGATTGGCGACTGTGCAGCCCCCCGCCAAGCGCCATATGCGTTCTACGAAGGTAGAAAAGCGGGATTGGAGATTTAATGCCGGCACATGTCTCACTTCAACTTGCCGCGGCCGAAGAGCTAGCCACGCGTGCGTGCACAGCGGTTGGCGCTGCCGGGTTGTCAGGCGGAGCGTGGTCGATGGATGCTTCGAACTTTCAATCGGGCAACAGTTCTCCCGCAGTCGGGCTGACTGTCTTCGCCATCATTCCCGCCGGACTTGGCGATGACATGATCGAGCGCGCAAACGCTCGTGTGAAGCGCCTTCAAGAAAATGGCGTCTATGTGCCAGGCGCGAGCAGCGAGCGGATCGGCAAGCCGCTTCCTGACGCCATCGACATTCCTGGAGATGTCTTTGAGTGCATAAAAGACATCATCGGCGAAAGCTGACTAAGTGCCGTTTCGGACTGACTGATGGCCGACATCAGCGGTTCTGCCGACTTCGGCTTTTCAAATTTGAACTAGGATGAGCGAATGACTGCCTACCGCGCCTTGGCTACTACTGCAGCTTCGCCTGGGGCTGCAGTCCTGATCATGCTGACCGCAATGCTAGTCTTCACCGTAAACGATACGGTGGGCAAATGGCTCACGTCATCCTACTCCATTAGCCAGCTCGTGCTGTTCAGAGGCGTCATCGGACTCGTTATCCTGGCACCTCTTTTGCGCGGTGTCGGCGTAAGGGCCTTGTTCGCTGTCGAGCGGCCTTGGACCATGGTCCTGCGAGCCATCCTGACTATGGTGGACACCTTCGCCTTCTACTACGCGGTCTCCTATCTGCCGCTCGCCGATGTGATGACCTACTTCCTGGCCGCGCCGATCTACGTAGCTGCGCTCGCACCTCTGGTTCTCGGAGAGCAAGTTGGATGGCGTCGATGGAGTGCGATTGCTGTCGGCTTCGCAGGCGTTCTGGTTGCCCTCGAACCTTCCGGGCAGATGTTCACTCTGCCCGCGTTGGCATCGATCATCGGAAGCATGGCGTACGGGTTTATGCTGCTTTCCGCCCGCACCCTCAAAGCTACGCCAGGGATTACGCTGATCTTCTGGCAGACGGCGGTTTCAGCTATCGTCGGACTGGCTTTGGCACCAGTGTACTGGTCGACGCCGCAGGTCGGAGATTTGCCTGCGCTATGTACGCTCGGCGTACTTGGAATGCTGGCGCACGTGTTGGTGAACTGGGCATTCAAACTCGCCGATGCCAGCGTTGTCGCTCCGCTGCAGTACACTCAGCTGTTCTGGGCGATCGTGTTCGGTTGGCTTGTATTCGGCGACTTCCCATCTCCCCCCAAATTCATTGGAGCAGGACTGATCATCGCAGCCGGCCTCTACATCTTTTTCAGAGAACGCAGTCTGAACAAGCTGGTGCGTGAAGCTAGCGTCAACGGCTGATGTCGTCTCGGGGAAGGCGACAGCAAAGGTGATTGTGGCCGTTGGTGTGAGGCCACAGGGCAAGACAAAGTATCGACCATCGAGCGCATTAGGATATGCCGTCATGCCAATTCAGTGTTGGCAGCTGACCGGAGCCTGGTGGGCGTTTGCCCAAACGTCTGCGAAAACGCGCGGGAGAAATGAGATGCGTTTTCAAAGCCGACTTCCAGAGCGATCTCGATCAACGACGCGCTTGTACCGATGATCAGTTGCTTTGCCCGCTCCATCCTCACCTTTCGATAGATCACTGCAGGAGAGCTTTTCGTCTCTTGCATGAAGAGGCGCTCGAGTTGGCGTCTGGAAAGGCCCACCGATGCCGCCAGATCCTGTATGGGGACAGTACCCTCGATATGTTGCTCCATCATGATGAGAACGGCGCGCAGTCTGGAGTCATTGCATTCGATGGATAGCGGCTTCCGCGTTTGAATGGCGAGAGCAGTACGTGCCTTTTCGATATGAAGGACCTCAAGGGCGTTGCGCTCGGCATCCTTGCTGATGTGCCGACGGACGATCGACGCCGCCATGTCGGCCGCGCTGCTTCCTCCGGCACACGAGCCCCTTGTCCGGTCAAGATTGAATATCCTGTCCGACCGGACCTGATGGTCAGGAAAACGTTCGCGAAACGCATTATAGTGAAGCCAGCTAACACAGGTGCGATGTCCCTTCATCAGCCCGATTTCGGCGAGGATGAATGAACCTGTACAGACGCCGATCAGCCGTACGTTCCTTTCGGCAGCCCTTTTCAAGAACGTTGCTGTGTCCTGATCGATCGAAGAACCATTGTTGAGCAATCCTCCGACAACGACGATGTAATGGAACTGGCTCGGATCCACGAAGTCGGAGGTCGGTGCGACTTGGACACCACAACTTGATGTAATGAGATGTCGAGTACTGCCGAGGACGTCCCAATCCGCCAGCACCCTCCCTGACCTGTCGAACTCATCGCTGGCCAGCCGTAGAGTATCGACAAAGAGTGCGAAGGCGCTCAACGTGAAAGACTTCGAAAGAACGAAGCCGATCTTCAGTCGTTCAACTGGTTTTGTGGGGGCTAGGGACTTCATTTTCGGTCCCTCCGCCCAGCGCGATCGATCAAGGTGTCCATATGATGATAATCTCGCAATGTGCGCGCGGTTATGCAGCCCACTACAAGTTGGCGCGGCCTGCCAACGCTTGACGTCACTTTGTCAATTATGTGGGACGGCAATCTCATCGAATGAACGCCTTATCCACGAGGGAGTCGTCCTTCAATCCCTGAGGAGCAATGAAAAGTTCCAGATTTTCACGCGACAGTTCCCAGTGTTCGAAGACCAATTCGACGACAGCGTCTTCGTTTCGCGCGTCAATCGCTTCGATGAAGCTGTCATGATGTGCGACCGCCTTCTCGACACGATTTCGCTCATCATCCGTACGCGGTCTGAAGAACGTGTGGCCAATCCGTGCATGATCGATCAATAATCTTCCAAGGCTTGGCTGAAGATAGGCGTCGGCGGACATCTCGCCAATGATTTCATGAAAGCGGTTGTTCGTGAGGACCATGGAAATTGCATCACCTTCGACGCTCGCCTTGCGAAACCGCTCCTGCGCCTCTTTCAGTTCCTCGAATTGGCGCGGTTTGACGTTCCTTACGGCGAGCCTGCCGACTGCGGCATAGATCATCGGCGCAACGAGAAAAAAATGCCTCAGCCTGGAATGGCTCATCGGCGTGACCCGCGCACCCCTGTTGGCGCGAATGTCGACAAATCCTTCACCCTCCAGGCGGCGGAATATTTCTCTGACTGGGGTGCGGGACAGACCGTATCTCTCGCTCAGACTTGCTTCGTCCAAGTCCTCATCCGGGTCCAGTTCCAATGTAAGGATCTGGCGCTTCAGATCCTCATAAAGACCGTTTTTTCCATTCTTCATCTGAAGTCGCGATCGGATTTAAAGGTGAGACAGCGTGGGCCACCGGAATTTACACGACGGTGCACTTCTGTCAATAGGATTGTATTTTTTGAGGATACAAACAATACACGTAGAGAATATCACGATTGTCATGCAGTAGGACACATGACCTTCCGCTCCTCTTGCGCAACCTTTCTTACCCAGTCGCGAAGAACTCCGGCGGCCGGAGTCAGTTCGCGATTGCTGTTCCACGTCAGATAATAACCCCCTGGTGAGGGAATGACCAAGTCAGTGAACCGTACCAATTCTCCCTTTTCAACCAGCGGGCCGACCATTCGATGCCATCCGACGACGAGACCTTGGTCGGCCATAGCTGCCTGAAGCGCCACGCTGAACTTTCCAAATCGTCGACTGTTGGACGAGCGGTGTTGGAGGTTTCCACGAACCAGAACCTCTTCCCACCCCATCCAGTCCGGGTCGACCCAGTCGACGTTGAGCAATGGCAGTTCGCTGAGATCGGCTCGGGTGGCTTTGGGATGAAGTGCCGCAAAGCTCGGGCTGCAAACCGGATAGAGACAGTCGTCGAACATGAGTTCGGCCGTTTCCCCAATCCACGCGCCCAATCCGTATCGCACTCTTAGTTCTACCTCGGCTCGGCGGAAATTCTTCACGTCGTCTGAGATGAGGAGGTCGACGGTTATGTCGCCAGCGTTGCGCCAGAACTCGGGCATCCGCGGGGTCAGCCACATGGTTGCGAAAACATCGGTGCATGCAAGCGCAACGTTCCGCGCCTTGTCTCCTCGTCGGATAGATCTGATCGTTTCGGACGCGCGGGAAAAGCTACTGGCAAGGACCCGGTAGAGCTCTTCACCAGGCGGCGTTAGAGTGACGCCTCTAGGCCTTCTCACAAAGAGGGCTACGCCGATCTCGTCTTCGATCGCCTTGATCTGCCTGCTGACCGCGCCGGGAGTGACATTGAGCTCGGCCGCCGCCTGCTTGAAGCTGGAATGCCGGGCCGAGGCTTCAAACGCGGCCAGCGAAGTAAGTGAGGGGAGATCGTAAAAGCGACGAACCAATGGGAACTCCTTGAAATAAAATTTGTAGACTAGTGTGCCACGCTTTTAATAGCGAGATGGTCGCCGTCGATCACCCGGCCGGGCAGACAGGCTCGTCGTGAAAGTCGTCATGCACGCGGATGACGCAGCAATCGCCAAGCCAGGTGTAGCTTGGCAGGCAGGGTCTGGTCTGGCCGACAGCCCGCCCGTCAACGCCTCAGATGTTCGAGTTCCGTTGGAATGGTCCATCCAACGTCGATTGGTTGAACTCGGGTCTCAAAAGGCCCCCGCGTTTCACAAATAGGTCGGCTTCATACGTCGTAACCTCGGTCCTTCTGACTTGATTTCAACTCAAGTCGCGGCTGAGTTTTAGGGGCATTGTTTTCGCATCTCTGTTGGGTATTTCTTCCGGTAACCCAAGGTTAGACTTGCTTGAGTGACGGCATCGACGCCCGCTTGATGTCGACGTGAGGATCTGCCTGCCTGCAAAATAGTGGAAGATAGCACCATGACTTCAGATGCTCTGCACCAGCGGAAGAGTGGAATTCCTGACCATATGACGGGTGTCGTCCTCGTGGGCCACGGTGGTTTCGAGAAGCTTAGTTACAAAACCGATCTACCCGTTCCTGTACCTGAAGCAGGAGAGGTGCTTATTCGCGTCGCGGCAGCCGCAATCAACAATACGGACATCAACACCCGGATTGGATGGTACTCCAAAGCCGTGACCAGTGGGACGGAGAGCGGGGCCAATGGCGGGTTTCAGTCCGCCAACGACGCCGATGCCAGTTGGTCCGGAGTCCCTCTGGCTTTTCCTCGGATCCAAGGTGCTGACTGCTGCGGCCGTATCGTAGCAGTAGGAGAGGGCGTCAGCCCGGAACGGGTGGGCGAACGCGTAATCGTACGAAACATGCTGCGTTCCTTTGTCGACTTCAGACCGTTCGAATGCTGGACCTTCGGATCGGAGGTGGACGGAGCGTTCGCCCAGTACGCCAAGGCCCCATCTCGCGAGACCTACCGAGTTGATTGCGAATGGAGTGACGTCGAACTCGCTTCCATTCCGTGCGCTTATTCGACCGCGGAACTGATGATCGATCGCGCAGGAGTTCGAAGCGGTGAGCATGTGATCATCACGGGAGCATCGGGCGGGGTGGGATCGGCTTCCATTCAGCTCGCCAAGCGGCGAGGCGCGTATGTGACTGCGATCGCGGGGCGGGACAAACTTCAGCAACTGCGCGATCTCGGTGCTGACCAAGCATTGCCCAGAGGCGAAAACATGGTGGGAAAGCTCGGCAAGGGCTCAGTGGACGTCGCCATCGACGTCGCAGCCGGACCATCTTTCGGCGAAGTACTGGATGTCCTCAAAAAAGGTGGGCGCTACGCGGTCGCCGGCGCGATAGCAGGTCCCATCGTCGAGCTGGACGTTCGAACGTTGTATCTCAATGACCTGACGTTCTTTGGCTGCACGTTCCAGGATGACGCGATATTCGAAAACCTCGTTTCCTACATAGAACGCGGCGAGATCCGCCCCGTCGTCGCCAAAACCTACGCGCTCAAGGACATCGTTGAAGCCCAGCAGGACTTCCTGTTAAAAAACAGCATCGGCAAACTCGTCCTCGAAATCCCTCATTGAAGGTTATTGACCATGGCAGGACTGGCAATTGAACGCGTCGATGTCTTTCAAGTTGACCTACCTTATTCAGGCGGCGTTTACAGACTGTCGGGAGGCAGGGAATATCGCAGTTTCGACGCCACCATCGTGCGGGTGACGACTCAAAACGGCCTTGAGGGGTGGGGTGAGAGCACGCCATTCGGATCGACGTGGATTGCTTCGCACGCCCTCGGCGTGCGAGCAGGCATCGCGGAGATTGCTCCACGCCTCATCGGACTCGATCCGCGGCGCGTCGACCGCATCAATGACGCAATGGATGCGGCACTCGTCGGTCATCTTCACGCAAAGACCGCGATCGACGTCGCCTGTTGGGACGTCTTCGGCAAGTCAGTGGGCATGCCTGTTTGTGAGTTGCTTGGCGGTCGCACCAGTGTGGAGATGCCCGTCATTTCGTCGATCTACATGGGGGATCCGGACGACATGCGGGAACGGGTGGCAAAACACCGAGCGGCGGGCTACATCGCTCATTCTGTCAAGATCGGCGACGAGCCCTCACTGGACGCCGAGCGCATCGCCGCCTCCCTTGCCGACAAGAAACCAGGCGAATTTTTCATCGTGGACGCCAATGGCGGCATGACTGTCGAAAGCGCACTCCGCATGCTCAGACTGCTGCCCCACGGACTTGATTTCGCACTCGAAGCACCGTGTGCGACGTGGCGCGAGTGCGTGTCTCTCCGGCGGCGCACCGACGTGCCTATCATTTTTGACGAACTCGCGACCGACGACGCCGCGATCATCCAACTTGTCAGCGAAGATGCGGCAGAGGGCATCGGTCTCAAGATATCGAAAAATGGCGGCCTAACGCGAGGACGGCGTCAAAGGGATATCTGCGTTGCTGCTGGCTATACGGTCAGCGTTCAAGAAACAACCGGGTCCGATATTGCCTTCGCCGCCATCGTCCATATGGGCCAGACGGTGCCGGAGAAGAACTTGAGATGCGTTCTCGAGTGCAGGGATATCGTAGCGCTCAAGACCGCGGACGGTCCGTTTGAAGTGCGCAATGGGCGCATAACAGCGCCGACCGAACCGGGTCTGGGTATCACCCCGCGATTAGATGTCCTCGGCGAACCGGTAGCGTCCTATTATTAAATGTGACTGACATACCGGCCTGTGTAAGGCAACGGCTAGCGAAGGATGAGCCTCCATGAAACTGACTGGCATCAATGTCTACAGCGTGAAGCTGCCGGTCGTCGGCACCTACAAAATGGCGACGAGCACGATGTCATTGTTGGAAAGCGTCGTCGTCGAACTGGTTACAGACGACGGGATCGTTGGTCGCAAAGAGCGTTGTTTTTATAGCCCTCGGCAGTAGTGTTAAGCGCATAACCGGTGTGCCAGGCACACCGGTTATGCTTATAGGCTACGCAGGGATCAATCCTCTTCCTGGAAGACCGCTTCGCGCTTGGCCTTGACGGCCGGCAGGAAGACGACGACGAGGACGGCGAGGGCGATCAACAGCAGGAAGGCGCTGATCGGCCGCGTGACGAACGTCATCGGATCACCGCGCGACAAGATCATCGCCCGCCGCAGATTTTCTTCCAGCAGCGGCCCAAGAACGAAGCCGAGCAACAATGGCGCCGGCTCGCAACGCAGCTTGACCAGCGCGTAACCGGCAAGACCGAAGAAGGCCACGGCATAAAGATCGTAGACGTTGGAATTGACGCTGTAGACCCCGATCGAGCAGAAGGCCATGATGATCGGGAAAAGCACGTAGTAGGGGATGGTGAGCAGCTTCACCCAAAGGCCGATCAGCGGCAGGTTGAGCACGACCAGCATCAGGTTGCCGATCCACATCGAGGCGATGATGCCCCAGAACAAAGCCGGCTGTTCGATAGCCACGTTCGGGCCGGGCACAATGCCCTGGATGATCATAGCACCAACCATCAGCGCCATGACCGGATTGGCCGGGATACCGAGCGTCAGGAGCGGGATGAACGATGTCTGTGCACCGGCATTGTTGGCTGATTCCGGTCCGGCGACGCCAGCGATAGCGCCATGGCCGAATTCTTCCGGCGTATCCGAGAGCCGTTTCTCGACGGTGTACGAGGCAAAAGCCGCGAGGATGGCGCCGCCGCCCGGCAGGATGCCGAGCGCCGACCCGATGACGGTCCCGCGCAAGACCGGTGCGACCATTTTCTTGAAATCGTCGCGGGTCGGCAACAGGCCGCTGACCTTGGCCATCAGCACGGTGCGGGTCTTTTCACCCTCCAGGTTGCGCAGGATTTCAGCGACGCCGAACACGCCGACCGCGACTGCGACGAAGTTCAGCCCATCGGCATATTCACGGATACCGAGGGTGAAGCGCGGTGTTCCGGTATAGATGTCAGTGCCGACGAGGCCGAGCAGCAAGCCGAGCGCCACCATGGCCAGCGCCTTGACGATGGAGCCGTGCGCAAGTGCGATCGACGAGACGAGGCCAACGACCATCAGAGAGAAATATTCGGCGGCACCGAATTGCAGCGCGATGCCGGTGAGCGGAATGGCGAAGATCGCCACCAGGAAAGTCGAGACGGTCCCGGCGAAGAATGAGCCGAGGGCGGCGATCGACAATGCCGCGCCGGCCCGGCCCTTGCGGGCCATCTGGTAGCCGTCGATGGCGGTCACGGCGGAGGAGGATTCGCCCGGCATGTTGATCAGGATCGCCGTGGTCGAGCCGCCGTATTGGGCGCCGTAGTAGATGCCGGCAAGCATGATCAGCGAGGAGACCGGCTCCAGCTGGAAGGTGATCGGCAGAAGCATGGCGATGGTCGCCGTGGCGCCGATGCCGGGCAGCACGCCGATCAATGTGCCGAGCAGCACGCCTATCAGGCAGAACAGGAGGTTTTCGGGCGAACCTGCGGTGGAGAAGCCGAGTGCGAGATTACTGAAAAGGTCCATGATGATGTCCTAGAATCTGACCCAGGGGCCGAAACGCTCGAAAGGCAGGCCGAGTGCGTAACTGAACACGCCAACCGAAAAGAACGTCAGCGCGATCGACAGCACGATCGCGGTCAGCGGTTTCATGCGGTGGGAGGCGAAGCAGGCGATCAGCGCGGTGAAAAACAGTGACGGCACGAAGCCGAGGCCGCGCACTGTCAGCCCGAAGAAGATCGGTGCCGGCAGGATGAACAGCATGCCGCGCCAGGCGATCGGCCCAAGCGGTTCGCCGTGCACGCGTGCCGCCTGGATCAGGACGACGAAACCAAGAAGAGTCAGGATAACGGCGAGTATCAACGGAAAATAGCCGGGCCCCATTCTGAGGGCAGTGCCGAGTTCAAGACCGAGGCATTGATAGACGAAGAAACCGCCGAGGCCGATGAGGATTGCGCCGCAAAGCGCATTTGTCGTGTCTAGAGATAAGGATTTCATGATGCCTCCTTGAAATCGTTCAGCCGTCGCACGTCCATCATCTCTTCAAAGCCTCTTCGAGGATAGAGACGTAAACGGACGCCTTCCTCCCGAAAGAGGAGGAAGGCGCAAGACGTGTCAGGCCCTTGCCATGACGGGAACAAGGATCAGTCGGCGTACTGGCCAGCTGATTCGATGACCGGCTTCCAGCGGGCGATCTCGCCTTCGAGCTTGGCCTTCAGGGCGGCCGGCGTTGCGTCGGTTTCGGCGGACGGGACCGTGCCGAGCTCGGCGAAGCGAGCGACGACGTTCGGATCCTTCAGAGCCACCTGCAGCGCCTTCGACAGGCGTTCGACCGCTTCCGCCGGCGTGCCCTTCGGCGCATAGACGCCATGCCAGATGCCGACCTGGAATTCCGGCAGGCCGCTTTCGGCAGCTGTCGGGACGTCCGGCAGGACGGGCAGGCGCGCCGCCGAGGTGACGGCATAGGCCTTGATCGTACCGCCGAGGATCTGCTTGGTCGTGTTGGTGCTCTGGTCGCACATGATATCGACCTGGCCGCCGAGCAGATCGGTCATCGCCGGGCCGGTGCCCTTGTAGGGGACGGTAACGAGCGGCGTTTCAATGGCGCTCATGAACATCATGCCGCATAGATGCGAGGCGGCACCGATGCCGGCATTGGCGACGGTCACCTTGTCCTTGTTGGCCTTGACGTAATCGATCAGGCCCTTGAGATCGGTCGGCTCGAGATCCTTGCGCGCGACGATGGTCATCGGCACCTCGGTAACGAGGCCGACATATTCGAAGGCGTTCAGCGTGTCATAGGCGAGCTTGCGATAAAGCGTGGCGCTGGTCGCCATGCCGATATGATGCAAGAGCACGGTGTAGCCGTCCGGATCGGACTGTGCCACTCGGCCGGCACCGAGCGTTCCGCCGGCGCCGCCGACGTTTTCGACGATGATCTGCTGACCGAGATCCTTCGACATGGATTCAGCGACGAGACGGGCGACCGTATCTGTCGGTCCGCCAGCTGAGAAGGGGACGACCATGGTGATCGTGCGCTCGGGATAGGTCTGGGCATTTGCAGAAACGGAAATGAGCGAAGCGGCAGCAAGAGCCGTCATGCCAAGCATGGCTTTGAAGATTTTCATCGAAGTCCTCCCGGATGAATATGTGGCCAGCTGGCGCAGCTCCTCCCGCGCCGATTCTGGATGCGTCATTTGCGACCGATATCGAAAAGGGATCAACGGTTTCACCGGGGCATTCGTTCCTTTTTCTCAATGCGTGCGGTGCGTCATGGGTGAGATCGGAAACAATTGCCGTTTTGAATGGGTGGATTTCCACCCAATTTCGCTCAAACGACGTAATCATCATCCGTAATCGTCATCTTCTTGTCGAGGCCGTACCGCTGCATTTTCTCGTAGAGCGTCTTTCGCGAAATACCGAGTTGCTCGTAAACGGGCCGCAAACTGCCCCCATGGGCAGCGAGCGCGCTGGCGATAATGCCACGCTCGTAAGCTGCCACCTTGTCTGCCAACCGCTGGCGCTCCGCCGGGGCCGGCGTCTCCTCCGGTTTCGGATCGAGGCCGAGCACAAGCCGGTCGGCAGCATTGCGCAGTTCGCGAACGTTGCCGGGCCAAGTTCGTTCTGCGATCTCGGTTACCAGTTCCGGCGGCACATCGATGTCGTTGCGCATATAGCGGGCCGCAGCTTCGCGCACGAGTTGGAGGAAGAGGAGTGGGATATCAGCCTTGCGCTGCGCCAGCGAGGGCACGTGCAGCGTTGCGACGTTCAGCCGATACAGCAGGTCGGCGCGGAAGCGCCCGACGGCGACCTCCGCCTCGAGATTGACCTTGCTGGTGGCGATGAAGCGAACGTCGAGCGGCACGGGCTCGTTCGACCCGAGGCGGGTGATCACCCGTTCCTGCAGGACGCGCAGAAACTTCGCCTGCAGATCGAAGGGCATGGAGCCGATCTCGTCGAGCAGGATAGTGCCGCCGCGGCCGTGCTCAAACTTGCCGTAGCGCGGGCGAAGCGCGCCGGGAAAGGCGCCGGCTTCATGGCCGAAGAGTTCGCTTTCGATCAGGTTTTCCGGAAGTGCTGCGCAGTTGATGGCGATCAGCGGCCGATCGGCGCGGGCGCTGATATCGTGCAGTGCCCGCGCGACCACTTCCTTGCCGACGCCGGTTTCGCCGATGATCAGCGTATCGGCGTCGGTTGCGCCGATGGCACGCAGCCGGTAGCGCAGATCAACCATCGCCTGGGTCCGTCCAGGAAGCCTCGCCTCGATGTCATCGCGCTTGCCGGCAACGGCCCGTAGCCGGCGGTTTTCCAGAACAAGGCTGCGGCGGTCCATGGCGCGACGGGCGATGGCGGCCAGATGCTGCGCGGCGAACGGCTTTTCGATGAAATCATAGACGCCTTCGCGCATCGCCTTGACGGCAAGCTGAACATCGCCATGGCCGGTGACTAGGATCACCGGGATTTCCGCATCAACTTCGCGGATGCGCTGCAAAAGGGTCATGCCGTCCATGCCGTGCATGCGGATATCGCTGACCACCACACCGGAAAAACTATAGCCGATCAGTTCCAACACATTCTCGGCGCTGGAAAACGTATCGACGTCAAGCCCGAACAGACCCAGCGCCTGCGCGGTCGAATGCCGCATTTCCTCCTCGTCATCGACCAGCAGGACGCGTTGTTCGCTCATTCAGCAGCCTCCTGCGCCACCGTGGCGGCTTCCAGTTCGATGCGGAACACAGCGCCGCCTTCGGGGTGGTTCGAAACCGACAGGCTGCCGCCGAAATCCTTGATGATATTGTAGGAGATGGAAAGGCCAAGGCCGAGCCCCTTGCCGACGCCCTTTGTGGTGAAGAAGGGGTCGAAGATACGCTCGGCGATCGCTGCCGGCACACCGGGGCCGTGATCCCTGATGGTCAGGATGACCTTACCGTCGAGGTGTTCCGCTGAAACGTGAATGCGTCGGTCGGCCAAGCCTTCAACTGCGTCCGCCGCGTTGGTGACGATATTGACGAGGACCTGCTGCAATCGCACGAAGCCCGCCTTGACCAGCGGCGCATCACTGAGATCGATCTGCAGATCGGCATCGGCCGTTTTCAAGCGTGCAGCGACGATTTCCAAAGTGTCTGCCATCACCGCGTCGAGCGCCACAGGCCCAAGCTTCTCGTTTGGCTTGCGTGCGAAATTGCGCAAATGCCGGCTGATCGAGGCCATGCGGTCGATCAGGCCGGAAATACGCCGGACATTGTCGCGGGCTTCGTCGACGCGCTCGAGGTCGATCAGCATCGCGGCGCTGTCGGCGTAGGTTTTGGCGGCGGCGAGCGGCTGGTTGAATTCATGGCTCAGCGCAGCTGACATCTGGCCCAGTCCGGCGAGCTTGCCCGCCTGGATGAGATCGGCTTGGGTCTTGCGCAATTCCTGCTCGGTCAGCCGCCGCTCGGCAATCTCCTCCTCGATGCGCCGGTTGACGAGGGCGAGATCGGCGGTGCGCTCTTCCACCCGGTGCTCCAGCTCGTTGCGCGCTTCAAGCTGCATGCGCATGCGCTCCTCCAGTCGGGCTCGCCGCTGCAGGAAAATCGCAAGCGCAAGGCATGCGAGGCAAAGAAACAGCACGACGGCGATGATGGTGGTGCGCGCCTGGGCGCGTGCCGAGGCCGTGTCCATCAGGACGTTCACCGTCCAGTCGGCTTCCGGCATGTATTGCGACAGCACCAGATATTCCCGACCGTCGGGATCGTTCGTGGTCATCAGCTTGTGGTCTTCGAGGCTGCTGCGCTTGATCGGCAGTGGCTTGAGTTCCGCCTCGGCATAGCGCCGCGACGCCTGGGTTCTCTGCAGCCGCTCGGCATTCAGAGGCAGGATGCTGGAATAGAGCCATTCCGGGCTGCCGGTCATGAAGATGATGCCTTCGGGATCGGACACGAAGATCTTGTATTCGCCGCCGCGCCAAGAGGTTTCGATGGAATCGATATCGACCTTGAAGACGATGACGCCGCTGATCCGGTCGTCGACTTCTATCGGTGAGGCAAAATAGTAGCCGCGCTTCAGCGAGGTCGTGCCGCGTGCATAGAACCGCGACTGGCGCCCGGCGGCTGCCTCCTGGAAATAAGGGCGGTAGCTGAAATTCTGTCCGACGAAGCTTGTCGGCTGATCGTAGTTGCTGGCGGCAATCGTGCTTCCATCCATCGTCATCACGTAGATGTCGGAGGATTCGAGCAGCGTGTTGATCTCTTCCAGGTAGAGGTTCGCAGCTTCGCGGAGGGAATTGTCGTTCGGATGCGCGATCAGGTCCTTGATGCCGTCGTGATCGGCGATCAGCGCCGGCAGGGGTTCGTAGCGGCTCAGATGTCCGCTCAATGCCGAGACGGCCAGACGCAAGGCCGAGCCCGCCTGAAGCGATGCTTCATTCATATAGCTCCGCGTCGCCAGCGCTCCGCCCTGAAAAATCACGGCGTAGAGGAGGGCAGGAATCAGGCAAAACGCCAGGATGACGCGATATTTCACGGACTGCAAGGCTCCCTCGTTCCTCCCGACGGCCTTCATGCAGCCGGAATAGGAGTTTAGAGGTCAATGCCGTCGTTTCCAAGAGTTGTTGTGGAGTACACCGATGGCGGCCTTGACGCTCGCCAGTCGCCGGATCGGCGTCTGCCCAGGTTGGCTCGAGCGGCTAGGGCCGCTCGAGCTCGATTACAGTGCCATCGGCGAAGGCCAGATCCTGTTGCAGGCTGGCCGGCAGGCCGGCGATCTCGCGCTGCGTTGCTCTGCGCGTTTCTTCGATTTTGCGAGCGCGGTGACCCTTGCTGACCTGATGAACAAGAGGCGCAAACATTTGGAGCATAGCGAAGGTAAAACCGCCGGCACGCAGGCGGACGGCATTCGCCCGGGTCGTCGTCGTGTCGCGTTGCAGGGACATGGGAAGCTCCTTTCGTCACGTCTTCGATGTTTGCAACTTGACTATCGCGCCATCATGAGGTTCAATCAAACGAAATGAAGTAATGGTATCATTCAGAAAATCTGATCCGTGAGGTTTCGCCATGAACATGATGTTGCGACATGTCCTTCCCCTTCTCGAATTGGACATCCTCAAAACCTTCGTCGCCATTGCCGAGACGGGGAATTTCACTACGGCAGCCGAAACCGTCTATCGGACGCCGTCGGCCGTCTCGATGCAGATCAAGAAACTCGAGGAAATGCTTGGCTGCGTTCTGTTTTTGCGCGACGCCCGGTCCGTATCGCTGACCCCGAAGGGCGAGGTGCTGCTCGGCTTTGCGCGGCGCATGCTGGCGCTCAACAACGAGACGGTCTCGCGCTTCCTGCTGCCGGACATGAACGGCGTCGTGAGGGTCGGCGCGCCCGAAGATATCGGCGAGCGTATCCTGCCGGAAGTACTCAAGCGCTTTGCCGAATCCTATCCGAACGTCACCGTCGACGTGACCATCGGCAACAGCAGCGCCCTACGCAAGCGTGTCGACGAACATCGGATGGATGTCGCCCTCTTCAACAGTATGGCCGGTGAAAATACCGGCGGCGGGGAAATCCTCGTGTCCGAGAAGCTCGTCTGGGCCGGAACGAAATGCGGTACCGCACATACGCGCGAACCGTTGCCGATCTCAATGTGGGAGGACGGTTGTGTCTGGCGAGCCGATGCGGTGGAGCAACTCTCCAGAGCCGGTCGCAAGTTTCGTGTCGCGTTCCTGAGCGCCCACACGACTGGACAGCGCGCCGCCATCCAGGCGGATCTGGCGATTGCGCCGCTACCGCGTTATCTGGTCCAGGGCGATCTGGTCGCGCTCGGCGACGCGGAGGGCCTGCCGGAATTGGGCCACTACAATATCGGCCTGCAGGTGATCGACAACGCCTCGGCCCCGGTTCTGGCCGTCGCGGAACACGTCCGGACCGCCTTCGTCGGTCTGCAATAAGCGAGACGAGGGTGGCGTTCAGGCGCCGCCCGTTTTCAGCCAGCGCTGCACCCGTATCTCGTCATCGTCCATCCAGCGCGTCAGCATTTTGCTTCGGCTTGGTCGCATCCTCCTGAGAGCAGCGAGTTCGCCGCTCTCGAAATCCTCGAAGACCTTCGGGTGAATATAGGACGATCGGCAGACTGCGCGGCTATTCACCAACCGAGCCGCGATGGTATCGATAATATCGTTGATCTGCCGCTTTCGCTGCCGCTGGCTTGGCCCCGGGGCAATGGATGCCAATGCAATCGCAGCCATGCGCGTCGCACCCCAGGTACGGAACTGGCGGGAGGAGAAATCAGCGCCGCAGGCTTCGCGAATATAGGCATTGACGTCCTGCGAACGGATCGGACGGCGGTTGCCGCCCTCGTCGAGATACTGGAACAGTTGCTGACCGGGCAGTTCCTGCAGCATGCGGATCGCCTTGGTGATGCGCCGGTCGCTGTAGCTGAGGCGCCACTCCTTGCCTGACTTGCCTTTGAAATTGAAATGAACGCTGGAGCCGTCGATCTTCACATGGCGGTTGCGTAGCGTCGTCAACCCGTAGGAGCCATTTGCCTCGGCGTAGGTAGTGTTGCCGATGCGGATATAGAGATTATCCAAAAGCCAGACGACCGTCGCCAAAGCCTTGTCCATGCCCGGCTTCCTGAGGCGCAGGTCGGTATCGACTTTTTCGCGGATGTTCGGCAGCCTGGCGGCGAAGTCCGGCAGCAGTGCGAATTTGGCCTTGTCACGCTCCGCCGACCAATCGGGATGATAGCGATATTGCTTGCGGCCCTTGGCGTCGCGTCCTGTTGCCTGCAGATGCGAATTCGGATCGGCCGATATCAGCACATCGGTGTAGGCAGGTGGGATGGCAAGGGCCGCGATCCGGGCGAGCTCAGCCCGGTCGGTGATCCGCCGGCCGCCGGCATCGAAGTAGAGGAAAGCGCGTTTGCCCAGTCTGCGCGTAATGCCGCCGTCGAGATTTGGGAGATAGACGAGTTCCGCCGATGGCGGTTTTGCCTCGTCGGCTTCCTGCGCGCTTCGTTTTCGGGTGCGAGAGAGCGTCTGGTCCACAGTGACGCGAAAACGCCGCCATAGTCGTTTGGTTCCCGTTCGGCAATCCTGTTCCCGTTTTTACTCGCGGCTGCGGCGCCGGCGTCGGCCGCCACCCTCGCCGCCGGCCTCGTCGGCAAGCACCTTGCGTTCCGGCAAGGTCACGACCGCCGACAGTTTTGGGAAGGTGTCGACCTTGTTCGGAAGCGCCATCGCGTAGACGAAGTGCTCCTGAAATTTTGATTCAAGCGCTGTCTCTATCTTCTCGATTTTCTTGATGGTTTCCTCGATCTCGCGACGATGGCCACGGTTGAGCAGCGCCATCAGTGCACCAGTGCCGGCCGCGTTGCCGACGGCCTTGACCTCAGAAAGATCGCAGTCGGGAATGAGGCCGAGAACCATCGCATATTTCGGATCGATGAAGGAGCCGAAGGCGCCGGCGAAGCGGATCGTATCGACATGGTCGATTTCGAGCTTTTCCATCAAAAGCTTGATGCCGGCATACAGCGCGGCCTTGGCGAGCTGGATGGCGCGCACGTCGTTCTGCGTGACTGTGATGAACTGCTCGCCTTCGTGGAGAAGATAGGAGAAGGTACGGCCGTTCTGGATGATGCGCGGGCTTTTTTCCGCCATCGTGCCATCGACCACGCCGTCCTCCGAAATGATCCCCGAGAGATACATCTCCGCAACGACCTCGATGATTGCCGAACCGCAAATGCCGGTGACGCCAACGGCGGCGGCCGCTTCCGCAAAACCCTCCTCGTCGGACCATTTGTCGACGCCGATGACGCGGAATTTCGGCTCCAGCGTTTGCGGGTCAATGCGCACGCGCTCGATCGCACCCGGTGCCGCGCGCTGGCCTGAGGAAATCTCGGCGCCCTCGAACGCCGGACCGGTAGGCGAGGAGGCGGCGACGACACGCTGACGATTGCCCAGGACGATTTCGGCATTGGTGCCGACGTCTACCAGAAGCATCATCCGGTCCTGGCGATAAGGCCCTTCGGCAAGCGTGGCACCGGCTGCGTCCGCGCCGACATGGCCTGCGATGCAGGGCAGCATATAGAGACGGGCGCCGCGGTTGACGTCGATATCGATCTCATGCGCCCAATATTGCAGAGCCCCTGAAACGGCGAGCGCAAACGGCGCCTGGCCAAGCTCCGTCGGGTCGATGCCGAGGAAGAGATGGTGCATGATCGGGTTGCCGACGAAGACCATGTCGAGAATGTCGTGCCGGTCGACTTCGCCCTCTTCGCAGACCTTGCCGATCAGCGAATTGACGGCGCCGCGCACCGCCTTGGTCATCGCTTCGCGGCCGTCCGGGTTCATCATCACATAGGAGACGCGGCTCATCAGGTCTTCGCCGAAGCGGATTTGCGGGTTAGACGTGCCGGACGAGGCGACGATGCGGCCGGAGAGCAGCGACACCAGATGCATGGCAATCGTCGTCGAGCCGATATCGCAGGCAATGCCATAGGCTTCGTTCTTCAGGCCGGGCCACAGGCCGACGATGAAGGGACGGGACGAATCCATGTCGCGGTGGATCGCGGCGGTGACGCCCCAATTGCCTTTGCGGAGAACCCCTTGAATTTGCGGAATCAGATGCGGCGCTATCAGAAGGTCTTTCCAGCCCCAGTCCTTTTCCAGCATCACCTTCAGGCGGTCGAGATCGCCGAGCGGCTTGTGCATGTCGGGCTCGTCGACCTCGACATAGCAGAGCTGGACGGCGGCATTGCGTTCGATCACCCGGTCGGTCGCCGCCTTGCGCACCACTTGCGCATTGATGACGGTGTCCTGCGGCACGTCGATCACGAGATCGCCGAGGACCTGTGAGGAGCAGGAGAGGCGGCGACCATCCGGCAGGCCGCGAATGCTCTCGTAGCGCTCTTCCTTTGGTCCCTTGACGGAAATGTTTTCGAGCGAGGAGACGATCTTGTGCTTGGCGAAATTGCCTTCCTGAACCGACACCTGACAACGTCCGCAGGTCGCACGACCGCCGCAGACGCTTTCGACGTAGACCCCTAAAGAACGTGCCGCATCGAGGATTGGCGTGCCGACGGGAAAACGGCCGCGTTTGCCGGAGGGCATGAACAGGACGAGGGGATCACTTTTGTTTTCCTGGGCCGACACGGTTAATTCATTCCTATTTGCTGAGGCGCAGCACGTTGGCGCGGACCCGCTCGCCATATGGTTTCAGCGCCGCCACTGCAACGCGGTCGGAAGCGCCAGCCAGGCCGGCGCTGGTTCCCATCGCAAAGCCCGCGGCCGCATCGATGCCTTCCTTCACGAGTGCCACGTTCACGGCAGAGACGCTTTCCATCGCGGCGGCCAGTTTCTCGGTCACCATTCGCCCCATCTCGCTCGAACCGCCGAACGCGCCGGAGAAAGCAAAATCCTGCATGCGGCTGGACATTACGAGGGGGGCCTGGAACAACAGGACGGCGAATTCTTCGATGAGGTCGGCATTCACGGCTTATCTCTTTCCGGGCGGTCATTCCGCCCTTGCGTTTCCGCCGGCGCGCCCGGCGCGACCGCCACGGCGGCCGCCGCC
>UCOA01000172.1 GCA_900474095.1 Hyphomicrobiales bacterium
CCCAGCCGATGACGGCAACCATGACGGCGAGCAGCGGCAGCATCAGAAGCCATGCACGTGTGGTCATAGAGGTCCCGGACATGGGGCTGCTTTTCCTGAAATTCATGGGATGCAAGGGGCCGGGCGGCAGGGAGGGTGCCGCCCGGAGATCGGCGAATGCAAGCGAAGGGGCGGACCCCCGCGCCATTAGAGACCGCTGTTCTCGGCGGCGGTCTTCAGAGCATCCTCCGGACTGGTCTGGCCAAGCAGCGCCTCCTGAATTGCCTGCTGCAGGGCGGTGGAAAGCTCCTGGTACTTTGGCGTCGTCGGCCGCGGATACATGGCGGCGAGCCCGAGCTTGGCGGCCGCGATCAGCTCTTCCTGCCCCTTGGTCACCGCCGGATCCTCATAGGACGACGCCCAGATCGGCAGGCTGAGCTTGGCGTACTGGTTCTGCACCTCCTGCGACGTCATGAAGGTGATGTATTTCCAGGCTTCGTCGGGATGCTTGCTGGTCGACGTGATGCCGAGCCCCATCGAGCCGTTGACCGCCGAAACCTCGCTCTTGCCGGCGACGCCCGGTGCCGGAACGACGCCGACCTTGCCGGCAACCTTGCTGTCCTTGCCTGAATTGGCAAGGTTGTACATGTAGGTCCAGTTGAGCGCAAAAGCGGCTTCACCGTTTTCGAAGACCTTGCGGACATCCTCCTCGAGGAACTCCTTCGAGTTCGGATTGGAGATGCCGGAGGTATAGCTGGACACCATGTATTTCAGCGCATCGAGACCGCCATCCGCCTGGAACGCCGGCTTGCCGCCGTCGAGGAACTTGCCGCCGTAAGCGCTGACCAGCGTCGTATAATCGCAGATCACCGCTTCCGCCTGCGACCAGCTCCAGGTGATCGGCGTGGCGAGCAGGCCCTTGTCCTTGATGATCTTCGCCTGCTCGGCAAGCTCGTCCCAGGTTTTCGGCGGCGCCTTGATGCCGGCCTTCTCGAGGATTTCCTTGTTGTAGAACAGGTATTTTGTATCGAGGATCCACGGCATGCCATAGTAGGCGCCTTCATACTGGACTGTCGTCCAGGCGCCCGGCAGCACGCCCTTTTTCATGTCGTCGGTGATGCGCGAGGACACGTCGACAAGGACCTTATTGGTCGCGTATTCGGCTGGCCATATCACGTCGAAGAGCACGACGTCGTAGCCGCCGCCGGAGCCCTGCGCCAGAACGGTCTTGTCGTGCAGGCCCTCGTAGGGCACGAATTCGAGATTGACCTTGACGTCCCGATTGGCCTTGCTGAACGCCTCCGTCATGGCCCGGACATCCGCCTCGCTATAGGCCGCCTGCGCCATGAACAACGCGTTGAGCGTGGTTTCGGCATAAGCATTGGTCGCAAAGAAGGCGCCGATCAGAGTGGCGCCAAGTAGCGCATTTCGCTTGGACTTAAACATGTCTTCCCTCCAGTGATGGACAACAACCGGTTTGCTGGCGCGCCATTGCGCGCCTCGTTCCGTCAGCCGCCGTTTCAGCAGCATTCGGCATGCCTTGTCGAAGTGTCGCACGGTCATTAGGGGTGATCCCGTCTGCCGTTCCGTTCCCTTGAGCTCTTCGGCCCTTTATTAAGTCAATTGATTTGACTTATTTCTTGTTCAATATTCTAATAGTGTCAAGAGGAATTTGCGAGTGAATGAGATGCGGGTGATACGAGGCAAGAGCGGCACCAACCAGGAAGGAACGAGCGCCCATAATCGCCGCGTCATGATCGACGCTCTGCGGCTGAACGGGAAATTGTCCCGCGCCGATCTCGCGCGGGCATCGGGGCTCACCAAGCAGGCGGTTTCCAACATCATCGACGATCTGGAGCAGGACGGCCTGGTTGTATCGCTGGCGGCGGTGCGCAATGGTCGCGGCCAGCCCTCGACGCCCTATCGGCTGGTGCCGGAAGGTGCGTTTGCAATCGGCCTGCAGATCGACCGCCACATTACCCGGGTGATCGCCGTGAACCTCATCGGCACCGTGCTGGTGCGCGCTGAGGCCAACCTGCCGCCCGGCGGTCCGGCGAACGGCGCGAGGGTCATTCTCGATCTCATCCAGCGAGTGAGGACCGAGCTCGCCGGCATCGCGGAACATTCGGAGCAGCGGCTCGTCGGCCTCTGCGTCGCTATGCCCGGGCCATTCGGTCTTGCGACCGCAAATGACGATCAATGGATGGTGGACGATCAATGGATGATGGCGGCCTGGCAGAATTTTCCGCTGCTCGAAACGCTCGCCGCCGGAACCGGACTGGAAGTCGCCCTGCAGAACGACGCGGCCGCCTGCGCCACGGCCGAGCGCATGGTCGGAGCCGCCCATGGCGTCGATCATGCCGTCTGCCTCTATGTCGGCTACGGCATTGGCGCCGGCCTCATCCTCAACGGCGAGCTTTATGCCGGCGGCAGCGGCAATGCCGGTGAAATAGGTATGGCGCTGCTGCCGCCCACCGCCCAACGCCCGAAACAATCATCGTTCGAACACCGCGCATCGCTTGCCTCGCTCTACCAGCACCTGAATGCCGATCCGGCCGATCCGGGACTTCATGACCGGTTGAATACATTGGTCAGCAATGACGATCCGGCGGTCGCCTCCTGGATCGGTACCGCCGCAGACGAATTGCGCTGGGGGGTGCAACTGATCGAGACGATCTTCGATCCGCAAACCGTCATCCTTTGCTCGAGCGCTCCGGAAGCACTGACCCGGCGGATCTACGACGCCATCCATCCCCTGCTGCCATCCATCGCCAACCGTCCCGGTCGCGCCCTGCCTCGCCTGCAGCTCGGCATGACCGATCCGTGGTCAGTGGCGCTCGGCGCCGCCGCCGAACCGATCAGCCGCGCCTTCGACCCGCGCTTTTCGGCGATCCTGAAGACCCGCGCCAACGCAGCGGGCTAGATGTCCCGTATCCAGCTTCACCGCGATGGCGCTGTCTTAGTTGAATACGGACAGCCCGTCAGGCAGCCCGGAAAGCCATGACGAAGCAACCGAGCGCACCGACGGACGACAGCGTCCGCACATGGTTCCACCAGACCCAATCGACGAGATAGGTCGATGACCAGAGCCGGGCGGCTTCCTCGCTTCGAGGCTGCAATGCCACGAGAGCATTGTTCATCGGCACATTGAAGACCATCGTCACCAGGATCGTGCCGGCGAGGAAAAGAAATCCACCCGCGATCACGTAGAGCCTCGCCGGGCTGCCGGTGAAGAACGCGAAGGCAACAAGGACAAGCGACAACAGCGCCGTTCCGAAAAAGGCCAGCATGAACCATGGATTGAGGATCACCACATTGATCGACTGCATGGCGGCAACACCCTTATCGGCAGGCAGGCGGCCAAGTGCCGCCATGATGCAGACGGAGAAGATAAAGAACAGGCCTGCATTGAGGCCCGCGCCGATGACGGCCGAGAAGATCAGAAAAGGGAAAAGTCCGGCCATCATTTCAGATCCTCCCAGATACCGGTTGCAGCCGTTTCACGCACATAATCGGAAAAGTCACGCGGCGGACGGCCGAGCGCTTGAAAAACCCCATCCGTCAGACTTTCATTGCGGCCGTCAAGAACGGTGGTGAAGAGATAGGTCAGAAGCCAGATATAGTCACCGGGAACTTTAGCCTCCTCAAGCATGGTGGCATAGGCATCGGCCGGCACCGCCTTGTAGCGCATGCCCCGACCCGTCTGCTGGCCGATCTCGTTGATCGCCTGGCGGAACGTCATCAATCGCGGGCCGGTCACTTCATAGGTCCGGCCCACGTGACCCAGCCGAGTCAGCGCGGCAACTGCGATATCGGCAATGTCCTCTGCATCGACAAATGGTTCCCTGACCTCGCCGACGGGCAGAACCAACTCGCCGGTGCGGATGTCGTCGATCATGAAGGACTCGCTGAAGTTCTGGAAGAACCAGCTGGCGCGGATGATCGTGTAAGAGGCGCCGGATGCCTTCAGCACATCCTCAGCGGCCAAGGCCTCGTCTTCTCCCCGTCCCGACAACAGAACGAGATGCTTCAAGCCCTTCTCGACCGCCAGCTTCGACAACTGGCGGATCGCGTCCACCGCGCCCGGCACGGCGAGGTCCGGCTGGTAGCTGACATAGGCAGCGTCGACGCCTTCGAGCGCGGCCGCCCAGCTTGACGGATCGGTCCAGTCGAAGGCAGGGGTGGTCGAGCGGGAGGCGAGCCTGACTTGCTTTCCCTTCGCCATCAGACGCTCCGCAACGCGGCGACCCGTCTTGCCGCCGCCACCCAGGATCAGGATTGTCTCGCTGCTCATGATGCTTCCTCCCTTTGCTTGTTCAAAATATGAGTATCACTCACATTTGCTAAATGTGATAAACCCTCGTATTTTGACCGTCAAGAGAAAAATCGAAAGGAGAAACCGTGACTGCCGATAGATCAGCGCCTCTGGCTGCGCCGGAAGAAGAGACGACAATGCGCCGCGCGCCGACGCAGAAGCGCAGCCGCGAGCGTGTCGAACAGATCCTTGCCTGTGCGTCCAAATTAATTGCCGAGCGCGGCAGCGACACCATGCGCATGAGCGAGGTGGCTGAACTCAGCGGCATATCGATCGGCTCGCTATACCAGTATTTCCCCGACAAGGCGGCGATCATCCGGACCTTGGCCGAACGCTACAATGCGGTCTCGCGGACCTGCATCGCCGAGGGTCTGGCCAATGTGAAAACGGTCGGTGATCTTCACGAAGCCTTTTCGGCGCTGATCGATGAGTATTACGAGATTTTCCTCGCCGAACCGGTCATCCGCGACATCTGGTCTGCAATGCAGGCGGACAAGGCGCTGCGCGAGATCGAGTTGACGGAGAGCCGCCGGAACGCCGTCCTTCTCGTCGCCGCATTGAAACGCGCCCTGCCCGACGAAAACGTGGAAAGGCTTGAGGTTTTGGCCCTGCTGGTGATGTATTTCGGCGAATGCGCCATGCGGCTCGCCATATCCACCGGTGAGACCGAAGGCAGGGCTCTGGTCGAAGCCTACAAGCAGATGGCTTATCGCAGCTTCGCGCCGGCCTGACTGCGGGCGCGCCAAATCGGCCAGACCTCGCAGGATTGTCTCTCAAGACCTGCCGGCGATCACCCGCCGCGTCGCAAGCGGCCCCATTCACAGCCTCTTTACGCCGCCACTCCGGGCGCAACAGCCCCAACCGCCGCCAAACGGCGCCACAACGGCGCCATGGCATCGGCCATATCCCGGTAAAGACCGTATCGCCGCGCATAATGGCCCTCAAGCGAGACGTTCGGATGATAGAACCGGTCCGTCCGCACCATCGCGGCCGCGCCGTCTGCGAAACCCGAGAACATACCGACGCCGGTTCCGGCTGCGATCGCCGCCCCCAGTGCCCCCGTTTCGCGCGAACGCGCGACCGAAACCGGAACGCCGAGCACATCGGCAAAAATCTGCGGCCAGACGAGACTGCGCGAGCCGCCACCGGAAAGCACCGCCTCGTTGAAGACTGCACCGGCCTTGCGCATCGTCTCGATGTGCTGCCGATGCCCGAACGCCACGCCTTCGAGCACGGCCCGCACCAAATGCCCCTTCGTGTGCCAGCCTGCGACGCCGTAAAAGCCGGCCCGCGCATTGCCATCCTGCTGCGCCCCGTAGAGGAAGGGATGATAGAGCGGATCGTCTGCCGCCGGGTCGAGGGCGGAGGCCAGATCGCAGCACACGTCGAAGGGTGAGCGGCCGCCCGCATCGACATCCGAGAACAACTCTCGCACCAGCCATTCGAGGTTCGCCGCCGACGTCGCACTCGACTCGATCGCCATATAGCGATCGCGATCGAACGTGGACGACATGAACACCGGGCTATCGAGCTCGGGTCTGTCGATGATAACCTGATTGATGCTCCAGGTGCCGGCGATGATCGAGGCGGCGCCCGTGCGGGTGACGCCGGAACCGACAGCGGAGGCAATCACGTCGAACAGACCGCCGACGACGGGCGTGCCGGCCGCAAGCCCCGTCTGCTCTGCCGCTTCCTCCGTCACATGCCCGGCAATATCGGCGCTCTCGACCAGCGGCGGCAAAAGGCCCAGACAGTCGCCGAGCCCGTAAGCCTCCATCAGGTCCCGGTCATAGCGGCGCGCGGCAACGTTGAGCAGCCCGCAGCCGGTCATGTCCGAGACCTCGCTGACGCGCTGCCCTGTCAGCCGGTTGACGATGAAATCCTTGCAGAGAAAGACCGTGCCGATCTTGCCGAAGGTTTCCGGCCGGTGGCGTTTCAGCCAGGCGAGCAGCGTCGGCGTCTGCGACGGCCAGGGCCGCTGCTGTCCGATCGGATAAGTCCGGTCGCCCACACCCTCCGCCCCCCATTCATCGACAAGTCCCGCCGCCCGCGTGTCCAGCGACTGAATGCCGAGAAGCGGCCGCCCGTCGCGATCGAGCGCGTAGAGGCCGTTGCCATGTCCGGCGCAGCCGATCGCCGCGATTTCGTCCGGGTGGATTCTTGCCCGTTCGATACAGGCGCGGATGACCTGCCGGGCATTCGCCCAGAGCTCATCCAGCCCGCGCTCGACATGGCCCGGGCATGGCATGCGACTGTGCCCCTCCGCCGACGCAGCTGCGATTTCCTTGCCCGCCCGGTCGAAAATCACCGCCTTGATGACGGTGTTTCCGGCGTCGAGCCCCAAAAGATAATCTCCCATGCAGAACCCTCCCAAGGTTCGAAATCGCAATTCTCAACCCTGCTGATAGAGCGCGAAGGCCTGTTCGCCGCTCGCATCTTCATGCACGATCGCCATCAGCCCGCGCACCACGGCGCTCGGATTGGCATGCTGATAGATGTTACGCCCATAGACCATGCCCATTGCACCCTGCCGCATCAAGGCCGCGGACTTGTCGAAAACGGTGCGCAGATCTTCCTTGCCGCCGCCGCGCACCAGAACCGGGCACCTCGCCGCTTCCACGACCCTATGGAAATCCTCGGCATTGTCGGTCGGATCGGCCTTGACGATGTCGGCGCCCATTTCGCGGGCAAGCCGCGTCAGCGTGACGATCTTGTCGGCGTCGCCATCGACCATGTAGCCGCCCTTTTCGGTGACAGGCTGCATCACCAGCGGCTCGATCATCATTGGCATGCCGTATTTGTCGCAATCAGCCCGCACGCGGGAGATGTTCTGGACACATTGGCGGAACAGGTCGGGTTCATCCGGCAGCATGAAGAGATTGACAACGACGCAGGTCGCGTCCATCTCGATCGCGCCGATCAGCGGCTCGGCCTCGTTCTGCAGCACCGCCCACATGTCGCGGTGGCGCATGCGGTTGTAGGGATTGCCCATGTCGATGCGCATGACGAGCGCCGGCTTGTCCTTGCCGGGCACCTCCTGCAGCAGATCGGCCTGGCCGTAGTTCATCTGGATCGCGTCCGGCGAGGCATCGACCAGCGCCTTCACGACCGCCTGAATGTCCTCCAGCCCGTTGAGGAAGGACGGTTCGTTGCAGACACCGTGATCGATCGCCACGTCGAGGCAGCGGCCGCCGCCGAACAGACGGTTCATCCGGACTTTGCGGTTGTGTCGCATTTTTTGCTCCTTTGTTCGTTCCTGGCGGAAAGTCTGTCTTCGTCGACGCCGTGGCGCTCGCGAAGTTGGGTGAGAAAACGGCTTCGCTCACCGGCGCGCTGCGCAGCGGTCCAGCGCTTTTCGGCGGCAAGCAGTTCGAGCACGGCGTCCATCATGTCGAGCGAGAGTTCGCCCGAGACGGCAAGCGTCGTGCGCCTGAGAAGCAGATCGTCGAGACGTTCCACAGCTTCGTTGCGGATCAGGAAAAGGAGTTCGCGCTCAGAATAGCCGTCATGCGGCATCGGCGTGTCCGGTCCCGCAACACCGAAACCGGCGACAACCGCGGCATCCGTCCCATAGCGGCGGAAAAGCTCTGCCCCGCGCTCAAGGGAAACCCCGGCTTCGGCGGCCAGCCGCGCGATCCATGCTTTTATATCCGAGGGAAACTGCCGTCCGCCGCCAATGGCACGCGCGGTCGTCTCGACACGACGGGACTGCCCCAGTCGTTCCAGCGTCGTGTCGGCCGCAAGTTCGCCGAACGAGCGAAACGTCGTCCATTTGCCGCCGATCATGCACAGCACGGGCACGCCGCCATCCTGCGACTCGACGACGGTGCAGAAATGGTCGCGCGGAATGCGGCCGGTAAAACTGTCGGTACTGGCCGGCAGCGGCCGCACGCCGGAAAACTGGAACACGACCTCCTCGAGCCGGATCGTTATCCCGGGCAGGACGAAGGCGAGGGACTGCAGGATATAGTCGCGCTCGTCGGCCTCGCAGCGCACGCCTTCCGGATCATCGACGCGGATATCGGTGGAGCCGACCAGCACCTTGCCGAGATAGGGAAAGAGGATGCAGATTCGCCCGTCCTCGTTCTCGTAGTAGATCATGTGGTCGGCAAGCGCGTCGCGTAGCGCCGCATTGTCGATGATCAGGTGCGACCCCTTGGTGCCGCCCATCAGCGACCCCGGCTGCAGCTGCGGCGGCAACAACGCGCCATTGGTGATATCGATCCAGCCGCCGGTCGCGTTGATCACGAACCTTGGCTCGATGCTGGTAACCGTCCTTCCGACCTGATCCACGATGACATATCCGCCGTCCTCGACACGCCGCATTTCCGCATAGTTCAATGCCCGCGCCGCGGGACCTGCCCGAAGGCCGTCCTGCAGCAGCTCGATTCCCAACCGCTCCGGATGGCTGACCCAGGCGTCGAAATAAGTAGCGGAACTCTTGGTGCCGGGATTGAGCATCGGCCATTTTTGCAGCGTCGCGCGGCGCCCGCGGAACTGGTGCCGCGGCATCAGGGCACGCTTGCGGGTAAGGAAATCATAAATGCTCAAGCCGGCCTTGATGGCGATCGCGCCGCGGCGGCTCGGTCGGCGGCTAAGGCCCAGGAAGCGTACGATACCGTTGCCGAGACCGGAAAAGATGTCGAACACCGGCACCGTCGTCGGCAGCGGCGCGACGTAGTGCGGCGCGTTGCGCAGCAGCCGGTCGCGCTCGACCAGCGATTCCTGCACGAGCTTGAATTCGCCGTTTTCCAGATAGCGAAGACCGCCATGCACCATGCGCGACAGCGCGGCACTGGCGCCTGAGCAATAGTCATGTTTCTCGACGAGCAGCACGTTCAGCCCCTGCAGCGCCAGTTCCCGAAAGACGCTGATGCCGTTGATGCCGCCGCCGATGACACACACGTCCACCTTCGGGCTCTGCCGGAGCCCGTCCAATATTTCTTCACGTTTCATCATGGCGACTCGCTACCTGTCCATGTCAGTCAGTTTCGCCGATATGGCCGCGTCAATGGCCGCAAGGTCGTCCGCATCGAGCCGCATGGTGCCGGCCTGGGCATTGTCGATTGCTTGTGCCGGGTTGCGCGCGCCGCAAAGCGCGAAGGTCACGCCGGGCTGCGCCAGCGTCCAGGCAATCACCGTCTGGGCGATACTGGCGTGATGCTTCTCCGCGACAGGCCAAATTGTCTCCGCAAAAGCTGTAGCCTTCTCGCGGTTCTCGACCGAGAAGCGCGGATTGTCCTTGCGCTGGTCGTCGCCGGAAAAGACCCGGCCCGGACCGATGGTGCCGGAGAGAAGCCCCAGAGCCAGCGACGAATAGCTCAGCGTCGCAATGCCGTTCGCCGTGGTCAACGGCAAAAGCGCGTCCTCGATCTCGCGATCGATCATGCTGAACCGCTCCTGGATCGCATCGAGCCCGCCGACCTCTGCATAGGTTTCCAGTTCCGCGCGGCTGACGTTGCTCGCCCCGATCGCCCGGATCTTGCCGGAAGCACGCAGGTCTTCGAGCGCCCGCATGGTCTCAGCAATCGGTGTCGTCGGATCCTGCCAATGGGTGATATAGAGATCGATATAATCCGTGCCGAGTCGCTTCAGGCTCTGCTCTAGCTCGTGGATGATCGCGTCTCCGCCGAGATACCTGTGCACCGGTTTGCCGTCCTGATCGAAGAAATGCCGGCCCTTCTGCGTATGCCAGACGAGACCGCACTTCGTTGCGATCACAGCCTTGTCACGGCGACCCGCGAGTGCCTTGCCGACGATCTCCTCGGAGCGTCCGAGGCCATAGGCCGGCGCCGTGTCGATCAGCGTCACGCCGGCATCGAGCGACGCCTGGATCGCGGCAATCGATTCCTTCTCGTCGGTCCCGCCCCACATCCAGCCGCCGATCGCCCAGGTGCCAAGGCCGACCGCAGAAGCGGAGACGCCGGATTTGCCGATGCCACGTATCAACTGCTGTCCGCTCATGCCGATTTCCCTTCACCATGCGCCAGCGCCAGCACCCGCGCCCCGGTCGCCTCATCAGTCACGAGCGTGTCGAGGTGGTTGCCGCGCATCACACTGAGGATGGGGCCAGCCTTGTTCGGTCCGCTGGCAACGCCGATCTTCGTCGGGATCGAGGCAAACTCCGGAAGCGTCAGCGAGACCAGCGAACGATTGAGGCTGTAGTCGCAGACCCGGCCGAAATCATCGAGCAGGTGCGCCAGCAGTTCGCACGATGCGCCGGAACGCTCGATCGCCGCGCGGTCGGTACTCGAGGACGGATGCAGGTCATAGTAGCTCGAATCGTCCGAAAGGATCGAGCCGATGCCGACCACCGCAATCTTTGCCTCCCGCGCCCGTTTGAACACATCGGAGACGGAGCGCATGTTGATCAGCATGTTCCGTTCTGCGGCGCTGTCTGCAAAGAGCGGAGCGTGGATCTGGTATGAGCGCCCTCCAAGCCGGTCGGCCATCATCGTCGAGACGTGGTTGACGTCGGTATAGTGCTTGCCCTGAACGCAGCCTGTTACCGGGATCACCTCGACATCGAAGCGCCGCGGCGCCTTGAGGCCGGCGACGACGGCGCTGACGCCCTTGCCGCCGGTGATGCAGATCGTGTCGCCATCCGCGATGTCCTCGAGCAACAGTCGGGCGGCGGCCTCGCCTACCGCCTGAAGCGCCGTCTGCGGATTGTCGGAGACGGTCGGGACGACGACGGCACGGCTGATGCCGCCGAGCGCCAACAGCTGCTCTTCCATGTCGACCAGCGGCTCGACCGGCGACTTGATCTTGATCTCGACAAGGCCGAGCTGGCGACCGCGCTTGATCAGCCGGTTGACGGTGGCATGCGAGATGCCGAGCTGGTCGGCAATCTGCGCCTGGGTCAACCCTTCGAGGAAATGCAGGACCAGCGCCTGGTGCATCTGCCGGGCGATGACGATCTCCTCGCGCGGCGGGGTGACGAGTTTGGGTTTGGCAATGGGCCTATTGGGCGACATGTCAGGCAGCCTTCCGCTGGTGCAGGAAATGGTCGATGGAGACGGCAGTGAGCAGAATGCATCCTTTGATCATATCCTGCCAATAGACCGAGACGTCGAGCAGGATCAGCGAGCTTGTCACGACGGAAAGCAGTGCGATACCCAGGATCGCGCCGAGGATGGTGCCCGAGCCACCCTTGAGCGAGGCACCGCCGATGACGGCCGCGGCGATGATGTTGAGCTCCATGCCGGCGCCGAAGGTCGGCGTCGCCGCGCCGAAGCGTGACATGTAGATCACGCCGGCGACGCCGGAGAGCGTCGCGCAGAGCACCGTCACCCAGAATTTCACCTGGCTGGTCTTGATGCCGGAATAGAGCGCCGCCTTCTCGTTGCTGCCGGTGTAGAACACCTTGCGGAAGGCCGTCGCGCGTCGCAACAGGAAGTCGAACAGGACGACGACGGCGACGAAGATCAGGATCACGTAGGGCACGCCATGGAACGTACCCTGCCCGACCGCCTTGAAGCCTGGCGGCAGCGTGAAGAGCGAGAGCGGCGTGCCTTTGGTGATGATCAGGCAGATGCCGCGCACGATCACCATGGCCGCAAGCGACGTGATGAAATGATTAAGCCCCACGACCGTGACAAAGAACCCCATGATGCCGCCAATTGCGGCGCTGGCGAGGATGCCGATCAGAGAGGCGCTCCACGGATCGAGCCCCATTAGAAACAGCGAGCCGGACAGAACCATCGAGAAGCAGACGACCGAGCCGACCGAGAGATCGATGCCGCCGACGATCAACAGGATCGTCATGCCGACGACCACGATCCCTTCCACCGAGAAGGACATCAGCATCGCCCGGAAATTGCCGAGCGTCAGGAAATGCGGCGAGGCGAAGCTCATGGCAATGCAGAGCACCAGAATGATCGCGATCAACCCCGCTTCGCGCATCGTCCCCAGCCGCTTCCAGCCGGGCGCGCGCGCCGCATGTGTCGGTGCCAATATGTCGATTGCCATGGCCTCTTCTCCCGTCCCTGCTTGTTCTTCAGGCGGCATGCTCTGATGCCTTTGAATTGTTGCCGATGCCGGAGACGAGCCGCATGATCGCCTCCTCCGTCATCTCCCCGCCTTCCACCTCGCCCATCACCCCTCCCTCGCGGATCACCAGCACGCGGTCGCAGAGGCCGAGAAGTTCCGGCAGTTCCGAAGAGATGACGACGATGCCGATGCCGGAGCGGGTAAGATCACGCAGCAGGCGGTGGATTTCCGACTTGGCGCCAACGTCGATTCCGCGCGTCGGCTCGTCCATCAGGATCACCTTGGGATTGACCGCCAGCTGCTTGGCGATCGCCACCTTCTGCTGGTTTCCGCCCGAGAGCGACGACACCGGCATGTCGATCCCGCCCGTGCGGACACCGAGCCGCCGAACGAGGTCGGTTGCCAGTTCGGCTTCCGCCCTGGCATCCAAAAGCCCGACCAGCCCCGTCAGCGCCTTCAGATCAAGAACGGCAATGTTCTGTGCGATCGACAGATCGAGGAAGACACCGGAGCCCTTGCGGTCTTCGGAGAGATAGACGACGCCCGCCTTCACGGCGTCGGCATAGGATCGGGCGCGCATCGGCTGCCCGTGCAAACGCACGTCGCCTGCGATTGTCGGGCGCAATCCGCAGATAGCTTCGGCGATCTCCGTCCGGCCCGAGCCGATCAGTCCGCCGATGCCAAGGATTTCGCCTTTGCGCAGTTCGAAATTCACGCCGTTGAACCGGGCGCCGTCGCCGAGATCGCGCACACTCAGAATGGTTTCCCCCGAACGCTCGTCTTCCGCCTGCTTTGCAGGATAGAGCTGCGTGATTTCCCGCCCGACCATGCGGCGCACCACATCATCCGGCGTCACGTCCGTCACCCTCTCCGTCGAGACATACCGTCCATCGCGGAAGACGGTGACGCGATCGCACAAGCTGAAGATTTCGGCCATGCGGTGACTGATATAGATGACCGAGATGCCATGCGCCTTCAGATCGCGGATGATGCCGAAGAGCACCTGTGCCTCGGATTCCGTCAGCGCCGCCGTCGGCTCGTCGAAGATCAGCACGCGGCAATCGAGCGTCAGCGCCTTGGCGATCTCGACGAGCTGCTGGCTGGAAATCGAAAGCTCGCCAACCTTGCGGCGCACATCGATCGACGCCAGGCGGTCCATCACAGCCTGGGCATCACGCGCCAATCTGCCGTAATTCATGAAAGGTGAGCGGCGCCGGTTGGTCGCTGCCATGAACATGTTTTCGGCAACCGTCGCATCCGGGCAAAGCGCGATTTCCTGATGCACGAGACCAAGCCCGAGCGATTGCGCAACGGCAGGCGACGTCACCTTTACGGGCGCTCCATCAATCAGGATTTCCCCGTCGTTCGGCTGCAGCACCCCGGCAATGATATTCATCAGCGTCGATTTTCCAGCGCCGTTTTCGCCGCAAAGCGCATGAATCTCACCTCGCTCAAGGTTGAAGCTCACATCCGTCAAGGCCTTCACCGCACCGAAGTGCTTGCTGACATTGCGGATTTCCAGAACCGGCGCTGATACCATCGCATTCTCCTCCTCATAATGCGGTGGCCGCCCGGGGTTCGAGACCCCGGACAGCCGGCACACAGGCCTACTCGTCGATCCCCTTCGTTCCCCGCCGCTTGAGATACTTGTCCCAGTAGAAGTCGTCGGCATTCTCGGCCGTGACGATCGACAAGCCGTTGTCGACAAAGGGAATGCTCATCGGATTGAAACCGGAACGCTTCGCATCGTTCATCGGGTCGATCAGCTCGGGATGTTTGGCAAGCCACAACATCATGAAGCCCATATAGCCCTGCATGCCCTGGTTCGGGTTGATCGAGCCGAACACCTGGCCTGCCTTGATCATGTCGAGGATGTTTGCATTGACGTCGGCGCACATGACGAGGATCTTGCCGCCGCTTTCGTTGTTGGCCTGCGCAGCGCCGATTGCCGAATTGGCCTCCGGCATGAAAACGGCACCGAGGTTCGGATGGGCCTGCACCAGGCTCATCAGTCCCTGATAGGCCTTGTTCGGATCCTGGTTCGAGGCCGCGCGACCGACCAGCTTCATGTCCGGATATTTTTCTTCCATACGCGCGATGAAGGCAGCGATCCGCTTGTCGTGATTATCCTGGCCCGGATTTTCCAGCACCGCATATTCACCCTTGCCGCCCATCTTCCCGGCGATCGCGTCGGCCGCATAGGTGCCTTCGCGGGTGTTGTCGGAGGTGATGAAAGAGATGCGCTTCGAGAGCGGTGAGTCGGCCGCGAATGTTACGACCGCGGTGCCCTGATCGATCGCCCGGTTGATCGGCTCGATGAACGGGTCCGAGTTCATCGGATGAACGAGGATGCCGGCCGGGTTCTGCGCCAGCGCCTGGTCGAAGGTGGCGATCTGCTTGTTGACGTCATATTCCGGCGTGCCGGTATAGGCCGTTTCGCAGCCGAGCTGCTGGCCCGCCTGCTTGAACATTTCATAGACCGGGAACCAGTATTCGACGCCGGAGACCATGACGTTCATGACATAAGTCTCGCCCGGCTGGCAGCGGAACGGGTTCTCCGTTTCAGCGCTGGCTGCGCCGGCAAGAACCGTTGATGCAAGGACCGCCACTGCGGTCGTGCTTAGAAAATTGCGCAAGATTCCTCCTCGAGGCCGAAGCCCCTCTCAATATCCGGTGGCGCCACGAAAAGCGGCCGTGATCCAAATGAAACCCGGAGTTCCTCCTCGAAGTCCGGTATGGGCAGATAACTGCAAAGGGCAAACCTTGTCAATATAATTCACACCATGAAATATATTTCATAAAAGCCGGTGCTTTGTTTCAGGCGCGGGACCGGCCGAGGGCTCCCAGCTGTGGCCTCGTAGGTGCCCGAATAGACACCAAATGCGGCGACCCGATCTCCATCCTCCAGGAAGGTGTGGGCTTCGGCACGGTAGCCGATCCACTCGGTTCCGAGCCTGTGGAAGACACCGGCAATGATGGCGTCTATGCCGACATAAGTGCCGGCATATGCCTTCGGCTTCCGTCCATGTCGCATCGGGTGCCAGGGCCGCAGGCAGACTGCGACCGTTGTCCCGATGAGCCCTCGTAGGTGGCCCGGATGAGCTCGAGACTGGCACCCATGACGGATCAGCCCCATTTCATTTCGCCGGTGGCGACCTTGGAGCCGATATCGAGCGCGACGCCCATGCCGAGACCCGGGAAGCGCGCTTCCATGGCGGACTTGAGCGCGGCCGAGTCCTTGGCCTTGGCCAATTCTTCTTCGAAGGCTTTCAGATAGGCGATGGTATGCTCGACACCGGAGAGGTCGGTCGGAGCGTCAGGGGTCAGGTGGCCGGCAACGACAATCGCCGGCTTGCGCGCAGCGATCTTTTCGAGTTTGGCGACCCAGGCGGCCCGCAGTTCGGCGCTGTTGGTATCCGCGGTCCACACATGGACGCCATTGAAGATCAGCACGCCGCCAAAGACCGCGTTCAGGGACGGAACGAAGAGATAGCGCCGGTTGGCCAGACCTTCCGCCTCGACGATTTCGATGGTTTCACCGTCAACGGTCAGCGTCTTTTCGTCGAAGGCTTCCGGAATGACGACATCGGCCAGCGTCTGCGGTCCGTTTTCCTTCAACTGCGGACCCCAGACGGCGAGCTTCTTCTCGACGCTGCCCTTGATGGCAGCGACCGTAGCCGGTGCGGCAATCACCTTGGCACCAGGAAAGGCAGCCTTGATCGGACCGAGGCTGAAGTAATAATCCGGGTCGGACTGGCTGATATAGATGGTCGTAAGCGTCTTGCCGGTCGCCTTGATCGCGTCCGCGACCGCTTTGCCGTCGGGAAGCGTGAAGCCGCCATCGATCAGCACCGCTTCCGTCGCGCCGGATACCAGAACGGGAGCGCGGAAAAAGCCGTTCTGTCCGGCGGGGAAATGTTTCCAGGTGAGGCCTCCGGCTGCATGGCCAAACCCCGCAGGGGCGAAAACGGCACCGGCACCGGCGGCAAGAGTGGTTTTCATGATGGTTCTCCTTGTAAGCATGGCAGTCTCCTGGTGGTTGGGTCGAAGGTTTCTGGTCTCGGGGTGTCAAGGGGGGCTGTAAGCCCGATCATGCATGCCGGATCGATCACAGCTGTCTCAGGGTTGAAGCCCTTTTGCACCGGCATTGGCAACAGCACCGTCATCGGCCGGCATGCCACCGCTGGCACCGATCACACCGATCACCTGATGATCGACAATCAAGGGCACCCCGCCCTCCACCGGAAATGCACCCGGCACACCGAGCAGGTTGCTCTGGTTGTTGTTGACGATCAGATCCCCAATGACCTTGGTCGGTGCCTTGATCCCGTTGGCAGCCTTGGCTTTTCCAATCGCCGCATCGATGGTACCGATGCCGGCCTGGCTGGATCGCTCGAGGTAGACCAGGTTGCTCCCGGAATCGACGATCGCGATGGTCATTTCCATCTTGCGCTTGCGCATTTCAGCGATGGCGGCGGCGGCAGCCTGTTTGGCACGGTCGATGGTAATCGGTGCGCCGTAGGGCGGCGCGCTATGGGCAAAGACCATGGCCGGCGCGACGGTCGACAGCATGGACAGTGCAAGAGCGACGCGGGTCATTCGTCTTATCATCATCGTAGCGTCCCTTCGTAGGAATGGTCCTAGCCTTCAGGAATGGTTCTCGCGGACGGCATCGGCGGAAGAAGCACCGATGCCCGTGAGCCTGGCGAGGAGATCGGCATTGCCGAACAGTTCCTGCGCCCTGATCGTGCTGCGGCGCTGGCCGTCATCGACAATAAACACCGGCACACCATCGACCCGGAATTCCTTCATCAGCACGCGCGCCGCTTCGATACGTCGACGGTTCGCCAGGAGCAGATCCGCATCCGGCACCACAACGCGACTGGAAGCGGCATCGAGTCCGGCACTCTCCAGAATCTCCCTGATTTGGAGCATATCGGTGACATCGCGACCGGACACATAACGGGCTTCCTGGATCAGCTTGAGCGCATCCAGTTCGCGCAAAGGGTCTGTCAAGGTGACGGCCGTCAAGGCCAGGGTTGCCGGGCCGGAATCCAACACACCACCCTTGCCCAGCACATTGTTACGATAGTCATCGGTGAAACGCTGTCCTGACAAGCTCGCAATACGCTCGTCGTTGGACCAGGCGAACGCGGCGAACTGCGCGTTCATCGGCCGCGCTCCGGCCCCCGAAAACAAGCCGGTTGGCGCAAGCGCGACCGTCAGGTTCGGATGTGCAGCAATCTCACCGATGATGCCCGCCGCGCCGTAGCACCAGCCACAGAGGGGATCGAAAAGATAGGCGATGTTGGTCTTGCCGCTCATGTGTTCACTCCTTGTGACACAATAGATGGCATGGCAGGATTAAAACGAGAAGACTGACAATTTTTACAGAATATATGCTAAAAGCTGACAATCAATCGGAGCGTCCTTGATGCCGGCGGCAACAAATCTCAATCGTCTCGCGTACTTCGTCGCCGTCGTCGATGCCGGATCCTTCACCCGCGCAGCCGAGTATCTCGGCATTACCAAGGCGGTGGTCAGCCAGCAGGTCGCGAGGCTGGAAAAGGAGGTCGGCACGACATTGCTGATGCGTACGACACGACGGCTGCAGCCGACCGAGGCGGGGCGAATGTTTCATGCGCGATGCGTGTCGATTTTGCGCGAGGCCGAGGATGCCCTTGGTGAACTGGCTCAGGCCAGGACGGACCCCCAAGGCCTGCTCAGGATGACGGCACCAAACGACTACGGCACCTCGGTCGTCGTGCCCGTGGTGACCGCGTTCACGTCCCGTTACCCCGATTGCAAGGTGGAGCTGAACCTCAGCGACAAGACGGTCGATCTGGTCGCCGACAACATGGACCTTGCCGTTCGCGTCGGCTGGTTGGCAGACTCCAGCATGCAAGCACGGCGGATCGGCTCGTTTCGGCAGTACCTGGTCGGCCCACCTCAGCTTGCAGGCGACATAGCCGAATTAAGCGAGCCTGCCGACCTGCCGTCGCTGCCCTTTGTCGCCAACACCGCGCTGCACGAGCCTTTGGAATGGACGTTCACACGCAGCGAAAGGGAGACGCAGACCGTACGCTTCAAAGCGGACATCGCGATCAACACGACGCCGGCGGTGATGGAAGCCGTCAGGCAAGGCGGCGGACTATCGGTTTTGCCGGATTTTCTCGCGACCGCCGACATGGCAAACGGACGCCTGATCCATGTCCTGCCACATTGGGACCTACCTTCCGGTGGCGTATATACGGTTTATCCAGCGGCGCGTTTCCGTCCGCCCAAGGTTTCGGCGTTTGTAGAGATGCTGACAGACGCGCTGAAGTGTTAGCGGACGTTTCCGATTGGAATGAGGATCTGGGGAGGACGTCGCTGACGCGTCTTTCTCCTGCTCAATATACGGTTCGTCAGATCTTGATAAAGTTGTGTGCGGCCAGCGAACCGAAGGGCAAGGATGCGAGCGGGCCGCCGACATTCAGAGTGCCAAGGTCCACCGGGAAGAAGGCCTGTGGCTTCGATGATCGTGCGAACCTCGCTCTTCGCCGCAGCGTCGTCACCGGAATAGAAGAGCACGCGCTTTCCACCGGAAACTTCCGGCTCCGGCAGAACGTTGACGTCGAGATGGTTGAACGCCTTCACAACGCGTGCGCCCGGCACATACTGCCTGAACACTTCGCTCGAATCTTTTCCGCCGAGATCGACGGCCTTGATACCATAGGCCGCCAGCGGATTGCTCGGATCATTGACATCCGACGAATTCGGATCGAGGAACTCGACCGGGTTGGTACCATCGACAACGATGCGGCCATTCCAAGCCGGCAAACTTCCCAGGACCTTCTCGGCAACACTCCAGCGCATCGCAGCAAAGACAATGTCGGTGCTTGCGGCTTCTTCGACTGTTCCCGCAGTGATGGACGGACCCAGCTCTTCGACCAACGACGCCAGAGAATCGGGTCCGCGGCTGTTGGAGATCGTGGCGGCGATGATCGGCTCCCTGCCCTCACTTGCAAACGCGGTCTCCGCTGCCGTTGAGAATGCTCATGACGACATCGCCATCGAGCGCCTGGCATCCAATGCTCGGATCAGAGCGTTGAATACATCCCTGCGGTCTTGCAGGACCGCTCTTGCGCTTACCAGTGCCACGTCCAACCTGCCATGAACGCGGGCCGCGAGCCGCGGATCGCGGTCAAGTACGTCAGCCGGACTGCGATGACGCCGATAGAGTAGCGGATGCTCGGCGCCAAAGCCGAGGGTTCACTCCATATCGATCGCCATCCGGGTTGCCCGCGCCAGATCGCTATCATCCGTGCCCGGGGGTCCGCTCGATAGACGCTTGAGGACGAGGGCCTCGGCGACCCGGTCCGCCATGAGCATGGCGAGCATGTTTTTGTACCATTCCAGGGTAGCAGTCCCCGACGGATTGAAGCCGAGCAGATTGTAGCCGCCCTGCCCGGTGTCGATGTTGAGATCATGGATCGGCCCGGGGTCGAGAACATGATGGACGACAGCATGCCCGGCCTCGTGAATGGCAAAGCGATAACGCAGATCATAGGGAACGGGCGGCCGATCGAGACGGATGCCTTCCTCGATATCCTCGTAACGGATCAGCCGACTCTCCCGTCGGGCCTTGAGGCGTGCCTGCCGGACGATCCGCTCGATATCGGCGCCTGTCAGTCCCATCACTCGGGTCGCCAGACGCGTCAGGATGGCCTGGACCGGGTTGGCCTCGTCCACGACTGCCGACAAATCCATGGTGGTGTTGCTTTGCGTCGCGGTCATAGACTTGCTCCTTTTCTTTCAACGCATGTTCGCCGGGGCCTTCTTCTTTCTCTGGGACGTCGTCCTGCTGCGGGTTCGAGATCAGTGGATCACCATCCAGCGAAGGCTCCTCATCCCCACACGGCCCCTCGGGATTCAGCTCCATGTCCTGAGTGGTTTTGCGGACCAGCGACAGCACATCGTCACCGAGATGATGGGCGAGGATTTCCGTCAGCGTCGCGACATCCGGCTTGGGGATTTCGATATGGGTCTCTAGCCGCCCGGAGCGTTTGATAGCCTCGTCGATATCGTCCGGGCGGTTGGTTGCGCCGACGATGATCAGGCCTTCGCTTTTCACGGCGCCGTCCAGCAGTTCCAACGCCTTGTTGACCACTGCATTCCAATAGTCGGCATATTCGCGTTCGGCGGGCTGCCGCTTGCCGATGCCATCGATCTCGTCGATGAAGAGAATAGCCGGCGCCATCGCGCGCGGCCTCAATGAGTCTTCGCCATCTTGTCAATGACGTCGTTGAGGTGTCCGCCCTGCAGCCAGGTCGAGACGGAGGTCACCACCAGCGGGATCTGGAGACTGTTGCACAGCGCCCGGGCGAAGGTCGTCTTGCCGGTTGCGGGCGGGCCTGAGAGCAGCCGCTCTTGACACGGAGCAGAAACAAGAAAAGCTCCTCGACGGTTGTGTCGAGGAGCTTTCTGTGAGGCGGCTTGCCTGGGCAGATTTGCAAGTTTCAGTGGTTG